>CAZPML010000059.1:0-9008 GCA_964587675.1 uncultured archaeon | reverse complement strand
TCCAATCTTATTTCGGTTGGAGTATTTAAGGGCGGAAGCCCAACATGTTATCTAATTTTTGAACTATACAAATTCTCTACAAATAAATACAATAAATTTTACTTTAAATCAAATTCGAAGAATTTATTAATCAAGTATTAATGATTAAAAGTCAATGAAATTGAATATGCTTAGTATACCGGTAGTTGTGGCATTAACACTCGGATGTCTTCAGCAACCGAGCCAGCACACACCTTCAAAGCCGAGAGAGACTTGCTTGAAGTAAGTAATCATGGAAATTCTGAGGAACCCAAGCTGGTTTGGTTTTCAATATGGAGGAGAATCGTGTACGTTTCGATGGAGAGCTACGTTGTAAAGATGGTTGAGTGCGCTAACGTGAACTACATCTTTTCAGACCAGAACGGCATTGGAGGTACTAAAGTAACCCCTGATGACCTATTGCTCAGGAGCGGTGCTTACGTGGCAGTTTACTCATCTGTCAGAGTTAAGTACACGAACGATCTGCTTGAAACCGAAACCAAACTTTCGGAGATAAAGGTATTTAAAAGTGGAAAGATCTACAGAATTTCGGAAGGTTACTGGCAGCCCAGATTGTTACACACTGATGCCGTAGTGAATTTAGCAGCCATGTGCCACTCTGGCAAATCCAAAGACTGTAAACCGATGTTTTTCGTAAAATTCGAAAAATGAAGAGGCTTATTTTTTTCCTGATACTTCTTGTATTCTCCCTCTTCTCAGTTTTTGCGGGGGTCATAATAGGACCCGTTAGCGTGAGCCTGAAAGACCTATTCAACGCTTTAAACGGCTCCAAAGACATAAAGAGCTATATAATACTTAACGTCAGACTTCCCAGAACCGTTGCCGCATACCTCGGTGGTGCCTCTCTCGCTTTAAGCGGACTTCTACTTCAGACTTACTTCAGAAATCCTTTAGCTGGCCCCTACGTTCTCGGAATTTCATCAGCTGCTTCCTTCGGGGTAGCCTTATATGTTCTGTCAGGCATCGGAATCGGGTATTACGCGCTTGTTGGTTCAGCTATAGCGGGATCGATAGTTGCCATTGTCCTTGTTCTGATCATTGCAAGTAGGGTGAAAAGCGCCGTAACACTGCTCATAATAGGACTCATGCTCGGCTACATATTCGGTGCCTTCGAAAGAATACTCATAACGTTTGCTGAAAGCGAAGCTGTTCACCAATTCGTTTTATGGACCTTCGGGAGCTTTTCTGGAGTAACTTACGGAGACCTTCCGGTGATATTTTCCGTAACGTTCTTTGTGTTCTCCTTAGCAATATTCTTGGCCAAGCCATTAAACGCTCTGCTTATGGGTGAAGACTACGCGAAGAGTATGGGTGTGAACGTTAAGCTTACGAGAATTATCATCGTTCTTCTTTCAAGTATTTCAGCCGCTGTGATTACGGCGTTTGCGGGAATAATCGCATTTGTAGGTTTAGCAACGCCTCACATAACCCGCTTGATTTTCAGAACATCTGATCACAGGATGCTCATACCCTCTGTAATAGTTTGCGGAGCTCTGATAACTGTGCTCTGCGATATATTCTCCCGAACGATAGCTGCTCCGATTGAGTTACCAATCAGCGTTGCCACGTCACTCATCGGAGCGCCGATAGTAATATCACTCATACTCAGAAGGAAAAGGATCTCCTGATCTCATCTACGACTCCAAAGATCTTTTCTTCACTCAGCTCCTTAAGTCTGTAGTATAAGCCGCCGGTTATCTCGCTTATCTCCTTTGCATAGCCGAGAGAAACGTAATCATCTGCATCGAACACGACAGTCAGAATTTTATCGCGAGCAATTGCTTCCGAAATTTTCTCTATTTCCCTCCTAATGTCTCCCAAAATGGGAACGTTTGCTCTGCCATCGGTAATCAAAACCAGAATTGGTACGTATCCTTTTCTCATTTCGATTTTCAGCAGATCCCTTGCCTTAAGAAGACCCGTGGCAAGTGGCGTTTTACCACCGGTGGTCAGCTCGGCAAGTCTTTTTGCAGCGAGCTGGGGTGATGAAGTTGGAGGGACTATGACTTCGGCAGAATTGTTTTTAAATGTGATCATGGAAACTCGATCCTTCCTGACGTAGGCATCCTGAAGAAGCCTGAAGATCAATCCCTTCGCAAACTCCATCCTTCTCAAGGATATCATCGAGCTGCTGGCATCAACTAGCACCGCTATGCTTGATGCCGATCTGCTCGAGCAAATCTTATATCTGTAGTCTCTTTCCTCTGGAATTCTGGCCCCTCTGCTCAACGTAGCTCTTACCGTAGCTCCAATCGCTATCTCTTCCCCGCTCAATCTAAAGTCTACATATCTCCCGCTTTTTCCGACAGACTTCACCCTTTTACCTTTTACGGCCTCCATTTTTGAAGATAAACCGAGGTTTGGTAGCAGAGTCTCGCCCATCTCTTGTTTTATCTCTCTTCCGGACTTTGTGGTAATTTCAACATCCTCGCCCGCTTTACTTTCCTCCTTTTCCTCTTTCCTTTCCTCTTCAATCGTATTTTCTTGTATCATATCCCTAAGAATGTTCTCTATTTTGTCAAAGTCCAATTTTGGCTCTTCAAATGGTTTAGATTTCAATCTGTGCGGCAGTGTTAACTCAACAACTTCCATGATGTCTTCCAAGGTCACTTCTTTCCTTCCTTTAAAGGCAGCTAAAGCCTTTGCTGCTCTAATAGTTATTATATCAGCTCTGTGCGTTTCTATCCCCAATTCACCGCACAGCCTAGCAACAGCATGGACTATTTCATCAGGAACTGCAACTTCGCTGAGTATGTTCCGGGCAATTTCGATCCTCTTCCTAAGCTTTTCCTGTTCCGGTTCGAACTTTTTGTAAAAAGCTTCCGGATCCTCGGAGAATTCTTCAACCCTCTTAACGACCTCAGCTCTTAGTTCGGGATCGCTTATAGCTTTCACGTTGACAACCATACCGAATCTATCGAGGAGCTGAGGCCGTAACTCCCCCTCTTCTGGATTCATGGTTCCCACAAGAATGAACCTTGAGGGATGTCTGAAAGAAATCCCTTCCCTCTCGATGACATTCCATCCGCTCGCTGCGACGTCAAGCAGAGTATCTACTATGTGGTCATCGAGCAAGTTTACTTCATCTATGTAGAGGATGTTGTTGTTTGCTTCAGCCAAAATACCGGGCTGAAAAGCCTTGATACCTTCCTTCAACGCCCTCTCAAAATCGAGCGTTCCAACGACCCTGTCTTCAGTCGCTGAAAGAGGTAGTTCAACAATCCTCATTCTCCTTTTCACGAATTTCTTTTCCTTCCTTCTACATTCGTCGCACATGGCTTCCCTAGAACAGTTAAATATGCAGTCCGAAACCTCGATTTCAGGAAGAACGCCGGCTAGAGCTCTTACAGCTGTCGACTTCCCCGTTCCCTTATCGCCTCTTAACAAAACACCCCCTACCCTTGGATTAATAGCGTTCAAAATTAGAGCTTTCTTCATTTTTTCCTGCCCGACTATTGCCGTAAATGGATATATCATGAGAGAGCCTCCCTGATGATGTCCTTAAAGCTAATATCTCGGTCTCTAAAGCTCAGAACCTTTCTTCCCACCTTCAAAAGCTCTAGATTTCTGGCGTTGAGCTCTCCAATGGGAAATCCCGTGTCGATTATCACCTTTCCTTCGGCAAGCTTGACGGCCCTCTCAAAGTTCTCGTCGCTTATCCACTCATAAGGTTTCTCGCTAACAACGGCGTTTGCCAAACATTTCGCCACTACGAAGTCAACATCGTTCTCGTGAAGAACTCCTGCCGTAAAACCAATACCTTTCTTCGCAAGAAACCTCATAAGTTTTGATCCCGTACCGGCCCCGCAGATCACGTGAACTTGCGCATCGCCACAGTTTCTGATCTCAAAAGAGCCTATGTTTTCTTCGAAGTGAGCGTTGCTTATTCCGTAAGCCCTCCCGAGGTTTTCCGCCGTGAGAACTTCTTCTGGAATTCCCTGACATATCCATTCATTTCCGATAAGCACGACTTTATCGCATATCCTCAAAGCCAATTCGATGTCGTGGGTTGTCAGCACAATCGCGACGTTTTTTTCGCTCGCAATTCTGCGAAGTAAGAGCATTATCTCCACTTTGTGTTTGGCATCAAGAAAACTCGTTGGTTCGTCAAGCAGCATGACTTCCGGATCCTGAGCTAAAGCCCTTGCTATCAGAACTTTCTGCTTCTCCCCATCGCTCATTTCAAAGAACAGTCTGTTAGCGAGATGTTCGGCGTTAACTATCTTAAGACACTCGAGTATGAACTCGATATCCTTCTCTCTCAACCTTCCGAAAACATCCGAGTAAGGATATCTACCCAACGCCACGACGTCAAACGCCGTGAGGTATCCGACGTCGCCTCTTTCCGTAAGCATAACGGACATTTTTTTTGCCAACTCAATAGGTTTAAGCTTGAAGATTTCTCTTCCATCTATGTAAGCTTTCCCCCCTATGGGTTTGAGCATGTTTGCTAATGTTCTCAGCAGAGTCGATTTTCCACAACCGTTGGGACCGAGTATTCCAATTACCTCCCCTCTCTCAACTTCAAAGCTAACGTTGAGCACGGGAGTGTTGTAACCCACGACGAGCTCGCACGCTTTTAGAGAAATAGTATCACCCCCAAAATTAGAATTGCATCCAGAACAAGAGACGCTATACCGTTCAACATGACTATTTTAACTCCCAATCTCCCAAAAAGAGACGCATGAAGTGGTAATGAATGTTTAATGTAAGAAGTCGAAAAAGTCACGACGTTTCCGAGCATGAGAGCGATAACGGCCCACTTAACGGATAAAGCGTCGTTTTCGAGCAAACTTTTGCACAGGACTATCGATGCTTTCTGGTTGATCAACTGGATTGCAGCAACAGATAGCACAGCCGGGTCAAACGGCAAAAACGATAAGCTAAATGAAAAAATACCGGACTGAAGCGTTAGCTGGACGAAAAAGTAAGTTACAACCATAACTGGAAGCGTGTTCTTAACGATCTTAAGTATTGAAAAGGACTCAACTTTAATGTCTTGTTTTATCTCATTTTTCTCTCTGACATTCCACATTCTCGCAATGGCAAACCCTATCAGAGATTTTACTACCGCAACAATCAGCCTCAAAGCCGCGTAAATGAAACCAACCCAGCCCAAAACGGGTATTACGAACGGTATGAAAAAGCGGTAAAAATGCGTTAGCATGGAAGGAAAAGAATTTATAAACGATGCGGCTATCACCTCCCTGTCGTCTATTACCTTCTCTCTCAGAGCTTGAGACAAAATGGAGTAAGCAGCTGTAGCACTTACAAAGCACACAGCTACGGACGAAACCGTAACTTCGTTCAAATTCAATCTCTTTAAAAAAGGTTTAATGCGTTCACTGAATTTTTCCATTAAACCCCTCTCAATGAGTTGAGAGGTTACTAAACTTGCCACAAGTATAACCGGAAAAGTTGACAGCACGAATTTCAGAGTGGAATTTGCAGCTTCAATTATATCCAAGTTCATCGCTCGCAGATTGGGACTTTCATGCTTAATCTCAATAGTTTAGAACTCCAGCAGCTGCGATTATCAAAGCAGCCACAGGATCCTCTCTTCTACGCAGAAATTCTGGCTTGAAAGCTTTGCACGACAAGTACTTCAGGGCTACAATCGTTGAGATCATGGCAACTGCGAATGAACACTGCGACGCCCACAATCTCAGTAGTTCCGGCTGCAAGCATTATCAGCGACACGCATAGCGATAAGTCGAGAATTGGCAAAAGTTTTGGTGCAAAATGCGCTTGGTACAGAGACTTGACACCGAGATTAACTTCGATTCTCTTCTTCACCATCCAGGCTCCATAAACTACTATAGGAAAAGTGTACCAAGCACGTTCGATTAGCGGGGAGCTCTCCGTTATTTCCATCCATACCACCTTACTTCAAATCAAGTAAATTTTATTTAAGCTTTCTGGATTTGTATTCAAGAAAACTTTAATAAAGATGTCGAAAGCTAAGGAGGTGAGGTGAAAGGTTGCTTTACGGTGTCGGGTTAGGACCTGGAGACAGGAAGCTCATAACTCCAAAAGCTGTGGAGATTATAAAGGAAGTAGATGAGGTTATCGTGCCGGGAACGATTGCTTACAACTTAATTAAGAAAATTCGAGAGCCGAAAGTTGTTGAGTTCCCAATGGGAAAAGGCAAAAGGGTCGCTAAAGGTCTTGCCACCGAATTGGTTGAAAGAGGCGATGAAGACATAGCTTTCTGCTGCCTTGGCGATCCCGTTTTCTATTCCACTTTTCGCCACGTCGTTAATGAGTTGCTCAGAATAAAGCCCGATGCCGAAGTTGAAGTGATTCCCGGTGTAAGCAGCATCTCTTGCGCCCTCGCCAGAGCCAAACTTTTTGTGAGTAGTTCCGCGTTCATAACAACTCAGGATTTCCATGAAATAGATACCGCAATCGTTCTGAAAGCTAAGAGACCAAAAGAGATAGAAGAAAAGCTCAAGGAAATGGGATTCTCGAAATTCGTGCTGGTTGAGAAGATGTTCATGGACGGTGAGAAAATCTACGAAGAGCTACCGGAAAGGGCTAGCTACTTCAGCGTGCTGATAGCGAGGAGACACCCATGAAGGTTTATTTTGTAGGCTTTGGACCTGGCGATAAAGAGTTGCTGACTATAAAAGCATACAAGTTACTCAAAAATGCAGACCTCATAATTTATCCAGGTTCTTTGGTCAGCGAGGAATCTCTTGAAGAATTTAAGGCTGAAAAGATAAACAGCCATGGTCTGACCCTTGAAGAGATCGTTGAAAAAATAGAGAATGCTGTGCGGGAAGGAAAACTCGTCGTCAGACTTCAGAGCGGTGATCCGACGATTTTCGGGGCTTTGTGGGAGCAGATAAGGGAGTTGCGAAAGAGAGGTATAGAAGCCGAAGTGGTTCCCGGGGTGAGCAGCGTTTTCTCCTCAGCCGCATCTCTCGGAATAGAACTCACGACCCCCTCCTCACCAGGCATCGCGATTGTAAGACCGAAGGGTAGGACGCTCAGCGAGGATCATCTTGAAGAACTTGCCAAACTCCCCCTAACTCTTGTGATTTTACTCGGAGTGGACAAAATAAACTACATAGCCGAGAAGATCGGCAGGATTCGAGGCTTTGATGAGCCCTGCGCAGTTGTTTACCACGCTTCGCGAGTTGACGAGAAGAAGATCGTTTCAAGACTAGGAGAAGTTGCGAAAGTTGTTAGGAGGGAGGGAATAAGCAGAACTGCAACGATAATTATTGGAAAGTCCGTTCTCGGCCACGATGAGAGATCGCACCTTTACGGCGGTGAAGGATGAGGCTCGCTGTTGTTTGCTTTAGAAAAGATGCTAAAAAGCTTGAAAGTGTAGTCGAGTATCTTAGCTCGATTTATGAGGTTGAAGTCGTGTTCTACGATAAAAACATCTGGGAAAAGCTGCTCCTATACGACTGTATTATCGCATATATTGCAGCGGGTATAGTCATCAGGGGTCTTTGCCCGCATTTAAAGAACAAATGGAAAGATCCCGCCGTTGTCGTGCTTGACAAGCCTTTGAGACATGCTGTAGTTCTTCTCGGAGGACATCAAGGAGGGAATAAAGTCGCGAAGCTCCTTGAAAGGTTGGGCATAAAAGCCGTTGTAACAACGGCAATGGAGTTCGGTGCCGGATTAAGCGTTGGAGTGGGTTTCAGAAAGGATGTAAAAGATGAAAAGATAATTGATGCAATTTTCAAAGCTTTAAACGATGCTGGATTTGGCGTAGATGATATCAGAGTGATATCGACAGTTGAGGGAAAGGAGGGGAGCGAGATAATTAAGGTGGCTGATAGGCTTAAGAAGCCTCTCGTGTTCGTTAAAAAGGATGAACTGAACGCGATGAATGTTAGGGCTACGAAAGCTGTGAAGATAGGAGTTAAAAACGTTGCAGAGGGATGCGCTCTGTACTGCTCCAGATCAGGAGAGCTTGTTCTGCCAAAGAGGGTTTATGGAGGTGTTACGGTTGCGATCGCGAGGTAAGCTTTACGTTGTTGGAATCGGTCCAGGGAGCGTAGACATACTAACACTCAGAGCTCTGAGGGCTATTGAGGAATCTGAGTACATTGTTGGTTATAAAACGTACGTTGAAAGGCTTTCATTGCTTGTTCACAGAAAAGGGAAAAAGGTCATTACGATGGGCATGAGACAGGAAATTGAGAGGGTGAAAAGAGCGGTTGAGCTTGCGAGGAGCAGCGTGGTTTCACTTGTAACCGGTGGAGACCCTTCGATTTACGGCATGCTTTCCCCAGTCATAGAGTATGTCACTCAAAATGGTGTGGATGTAGATGTTGAGGTAATTCCGGGAGTTTCAGCTTTGAATGCAGCCTCAGCTCTTCTAGGCTCACCCATAAGTGGGGATCACGCTGTTGTGAGCCTCAGTGACCTTCTTACTCCATGGAACATCGTTGAGGAGAGGTTGATTTACGCGCTAAGGGGAGATTTTGTAATAGCGATATACAACCCCACTAGCAGAAAAAGGAAGTCAAAGCTGAAGCGTGCAATGGAGCTGATATTGAAAGAAAGGGGAGACGTTTACGTTGGAGTCGTTCGCAACGCTTTTAGGGAGAATCAGGAGGCCAGAATTATGAGGGTATCTAAAATATTAAGCGATCCAGACTGCGTTAACATGAACACGATTCTGATAGTCTCAAACTCCGAGACAGTTGTAAAAGATGGCATAATGCTAACTCCGCGTGGCTACAGCTCGAAGTACTCAATTAGTAGGGAGGTGAGCGAAATTGAAATCGGTGAGATGGGCGCAGCGACCAGAAAAGCGATCAGAATTGCAAAGCAGAGTTCAGAGCTTCTCAGAGAGATTCATCCCGGAGATGACCTTAGGGACGAGATCATCAGGAGGTGCATAGCTGCGACGGGTGATGCGAGTGTAAGAGATATTCTTAGGTTTAAAGGTGACGTCAAAGAGGGGGTTAAAGCCCTGAGAGATGGATGTAGGATAGTTGTGG
>CAZPML010000058.1:0-9012 GCA_964587675.1 uncultured archaeon | reverse complement strand
ACTGGGAAAAGGGCCTGAATTCGTTGAATTTCTTTCGTAGTGACTTAAATGCATCATCTTGTTAGAAACCTTCAATTAAAGTAAGAAGACCAAAAACCGATAGGATTCGAATTTAAATTTTAAAAATTATAACTTGCCCATATAAAACTTTGTAGCCGGACATCCGAGGCATTTGTTTGCTTCATATCTTTTGCAGTCCCCGCAAAAAACTCCACATGGTGCTATTTCTCTGTTCTTATCTGGAACGACTTTAATATCAAGATAACTGTCATAATGTATTTCCTGAATTGGATATATCTCAAACCTTCTTATTCCTGGCTGGGACCTAAGAGAGCACTTTTCAAGGCTAATACTTTCCAATGTATGGTAATCTTCAGTGAAAATTAGGGCGAAGAGATTGTAGCTTCCAGTAGTGACGAAGAACTTTATTATTCTCGGGCAACTTTCAAATCGCTTCAAGAGTTTTTCTAAAGCCTCAGCACTCTCAACTTCTGCTGCAATTATAGCGGTTATAATTTTGAGTTTTTCAACATTTAGCAATGCAGTTAACTTTATTTCTCCCCTTTCAAGCTTATTGAGTCTTTTTTTGACACCCATAGCTGACATGCCGATCTCTTCAGCTATCTCGGTCAATGTAGCCTTACCATTCTTTTGAAGAATCGATATGATCTTTCTGTCTTTTTTGTCCATGTATTTTTTCATTCTCACTCCAATTTAAAGTTTATTATCTAAACATAATTCTTAGCATTGTTTTACTTTTTAAATTAGTTTATAATTTAAACCAAAATTGTAATATAGGTTTAAATTTACTATAATTTATGGAAATTAAGGAAATCCTACCATGTATAGCTGATCCCAAGAAGTTCAGAATAATCGGAAAAATTGATGTTGAGAATATTGATCAAGTTATGCCATATCTCGCTCGATTAATTCCCAATGCAGCATACAGCGAGAAGAGCGGATGGATCAGCTTTAAAAAAGGACAAAGATTAATAACTATTTACAAAGATGGTTTCGTCGCAATGACGCATATCAAGGATGAGCAAGAAGCGATGAAAATTCTAAAGGACATTGAGGTAAAGGCTAAGGAGGCCTGGGAGAAAAGAGAGCAAATCGATATCACTAAACCCATAAAAAGGACCGTTGTAAATGCTCTTGACGTTTACAACTACTTACCGAAAACAAACTGTAAGGAATGCGGAGAACAGACGTGTATGGCTTTCGCGGTAAAGCTGTTAAATGGGGAGAAGGACGTTAAGGATTGCAAGCCTTTGTTCAGGGATAAGCGATACATTGGTAATAGAGAGACGCTCTTAGGTATGCTTACCGCTGCTGGCTACGATATAGAGCTATGATGTGTTGAAGCATTTAAAAACTAAAAAATCTAAAAATAGAAAAAATTTATGTCATCTTAACTTGTGTAAACTGCAACCGAATAAAAGCCAATAAAAAGCAACCAGATCTGGCACATTATCGCTCTAATCGGTTACATCTTAACTCATTAAATTTTTGAGAATTATACTTTTTTCAATAACTTCAAAAATTCTTCCTTACTCACTTTAGCATCTTTGATAATTTCCCTGAGAATACCTCTCCCAAGCTCTTCTCCTTTATGAACGGGTACAACAGTAACGCGTCCGTCAGGGTGTTTCATTATAACATGACTACCTTTCTGTCTAACAATTTGAAATCCAAGTTTACTTAAGGCTTTGATGACCTTTTCTGCTTTAACTGGTTTTAACTTCAATAATCTGCACCCCTACGAACTCTCCGATTTCTATGTCCTTCTCTACTTCTAAATAAAGCTCTATTGCTTCCTTTACTCTTTCCATAAGCTCATCTAAGCTTCTTGCTTGGGTATGGCATCCCGGTAGAGATGGGACCTTAGCAACGTAATATCCGTCTTCATCTTTTTCAATTACGACGCTCAGTTTCATAACTTTGATTTAGTTTCCGAGCATAAAAGTATAACTATTAACGAACAGCCCTGTTGGAAATTACCTACACATTATTATTGCTGAAATCAGCTCTTCATAAGCCCGTAAATCGATTTTTCGATAATTTCTCTTTATATTTATATATTTATTTATAAATTTGTGAAAGAGCAATTCAGGGCTGAATCCAAACCTATAACCCTTTTCCTGAATAGCTACGTGTAAACTTTGATAAGATACTAAAAGCTGAATTCAAGCTTAAGTATAATTTTAAGAATGGAGTACTGGACGTCGCTGTCGCCATCTTAATCGGCTGGTTTGTTAGAGAGGTGTTTGTTATTGCGGTGCTAATCGCTCTCTTCTATCACTTCTCAAAAGACCATCCCAAAAAGGAGTTCTTGCGGTAATAGTCAGCATTTCTTTGCTTACCGCTGGACTCATTTTTGCAAAGAACTCGCTTAATACGCTTGGGTGTTCTTCAACACAAGTAGTTTTTGTCTCAGCTATCGGCATACTAACTGTGCTGTTATTTTGGAGAAAAATTGAAAGATGGAAACTAGCTTTTTGGTTAAGATAAGCATTAAAGTGATAAATCGTATATACAGATCCCCCATACAACGGATCAACTTCGATTGTATTTCCTCTCATAACCACTCTTTCCTCACATCCTGAACAACGATCCCCTGTACAACTACTCCGGGGATATTTTACGAAGGTCTCAAGCTCTCAGATGAGATCTCAACATCGCTTAAATAGCTCTGAGGTGTAAACAAGACATGGATCTTTTCGAGGATTTCAGAGGAGATAGGTTCAGAAAGTTTCTCGGAGTGGAAATTTTAGAAGTTTCCGAGGGATATGCAAGAGTTAAGGGTAGAGTTAGAAGAGAATACTTGAACTTCCTCGGCACAGCTCATGGCTCGTACATAATGGCTCTTGCAGACTTTGCCTTTGCACTTGCAGCGAACTCAAATAACATCAGAAGGGCTGCAGTTTCAATCAAAATGGACTTCTATAAACCAGCTTATGAAGGTGATGAGCTTACGGCAGAGGCTAAAGTTATTCACGGCAGGAAATTAGTTTTTTGCGAGCTTAAAGTTATGAGGGGAGACGATATAATCGCCAAGGGAGAGGCGATTGCGTATGGGAAAGACAGAATTCATTAAATTTTCAGATGAAAACAAGATGTTCAAATTAATGAGGTTACTAAGAGGTGCAAAAATAAAAATCCTCGCCGATTGCTATTCTGAGCCATACACATCTTTAAGCAAGCTTGAGGAGGAAATGCGGAAGATGCACTTCTAGAATACTGTATTAAGGCGTTGTTGGACTCTAGTATCTTTCAGACTACGCTATGTTTTTTGATTCGGCATCTCTACGTATTGAATTCCAGCGCAGACATTGGAACCAAACCACTCAAATTTGGAATTGAAAAATCCAAAATCAAAAATTTACGTTGGAACATGGAAAGTTGCATTGGACATTCCGTTTTTATGAAAATATGCTTCTGTAAATCTCGGATATAACAGAGGTTTACTGAGAAAATGGCTGGATGTTCCAGGAAGATAGATTGAAGACGGATTGAAGTCTATCGTTCTTAAGTGTAGAAGTGATGTCTTCAGATAACTTACCACGTCAGCTCCAGCCTTGTCGTGGTAGAGCTTTATAGAGGTTTTCAAGACTATTCATCTTATTCAACCAGAAAAACATCCAAAATCTCTCTGAGATTAATCCCGTTTCTTCACAACAATTTAGAGGTAAATGAAATGACGGAGATTACCGATTTCGACTGAGAAAAAAGAAGAAATCTGATCTAAATAGACGAGACCGCTGTAAAAGCAGCAAGAAGATGTCACCAACTACCTCAAGCCTAGCTTTTTCAGAACTCGCGTGGCTCTCTCCTGCCCGAAGTACTCGTAAATACCACCTTTGCTTCCAGGCTTCACGCTTGGATCGCCGAGGTAGCCGGCATCGACGAGCTGAATGAGGAACTTGGGCGGAGCCCATTTGGGATCCTTCGTCATCTCGTACATCGTCTCGTATATTCTAAGCCTCGTGTCCAAGCCCACCAAGTCGCCTGTCTCTATTGGACCCATCGTGTAGCCGTAGCCGAGCATCATCGCTATGTCGATGTCCTGCGGTGTCGCCACTCCTTCTTGCAGCATCAGCATAGCCTCTTTGCCGAGTATTAGCCCTAGTCTCGTCGTGGCAAAGCCTGGAGAGTCCTTGACGACGACGGGGACCTTTCCAAGCTTGGAGAGCCATTCTCTGACTTTACCAACAACCTCATCGCTCGTCAGCAATCCCTTGACGAGTTCGACGAGTTTCTGGATCTGAGCTGGGTTGAAGAAGTGAATTCCGAGGAACTTCTCTGGATTCTTCACGGCAGATCCAAGCTTTGTTATGCTTATCGACGAAGTGTTCGAGCCTATTATTACATCGCCGACGATCTTGGAAACACTGGAGAGCACCTTTTTCTTCAGATCGATGTCCTCGAAAACGGCTTCAATCACCAACTCAACTCCTTCGAGATCTTCGTAGCGAGTCGTCGTCTTGATTCGAGAAGCTATTTCCTCCGCCTGTTCTGCTGTTATCTTTCCCCTCTCAACCAGTCTCTGCAACCCGAACCTTCCCCTCCTTATCGTATCTATCCCCTGATTCAGCTTCTCCTCACTAATATCGACGGCTACAACTTCCACACCATTCTGGGCAAAAAATTGAGAGATTTGTGTTCCCATCAAGCCAAAACCAACGACGCCAACTTTCTCAAACATGATCTCACCTCCCTCTAAACTCGGGCTTTCTCTTTTCAATAAACGCCCTCATACCCTCTTTAGCATCCTCGGTGCTAAAGAGAATCGAGAAGAGTGAGAGCTCATACTTCAACCCATTTTGCACTTGCATTCTCTGCGATGCGTTCAAAGCCTTTTTCGCAAACTTAACCGCTAGAGGTGGCTTCTCTAAGATCTTCCTAGCTATCTCCTTAGCTCTTTCCATCAGCTTGTCTTCTTCAACAATTTCCTCGATAAGCCCTATCCTCAGCGCCTGATCGGCATCTATCACCTCTCCCGTTAGAACGAGCTTCTTCGCCATCCCTAAACCTACTAAGCGTGGCAATCGCTGCGTACCACCAGCTCCAGGGATTATTCCGATGTTTATCTCCGGCTGACCAAACTTCGCTTTCTTGCTCGCTATTCTTATGTCACAGGACATCGCAAGCTCGCAACCGCCGCCCAAAGCGTAGCCGTTTACCGCTGCTATAGAAACGACATCGCTCTCCTCGATACGCGTAAAGAGCTCGGTTCCAAGTTTTCCAGCTTCTAAAGCTGCGATAGGGTCGCGCTGCAAGAGCTCGTTTATGTCCGCTCCGGCCGCAAATGCTCTCCCGCTGCCGGTGATTATCGCAACCCTCGCCCTTTCTTCGACCTCGCTGAAGACTTTAAGCAGCTCTTTTCTCGTTTCAGTGTCCAGAGCGTTCAGCTTCTCCGGCCTGTTCAGGGTAATTACTGCCATCTCCCCATCAAATTCGAGTTTGACCTTTTCGCCCATATCCATCACTTCAACTTTCCTATCAACCTCCGCGCAATTATAAGCTTCTGAATCTCCTTCGTCCCCTCGTAAATTTCCGTTATCTTTGCGTCCCTGTAGTACCGCTCCGCCGGGTATTCGCCAATGTACCCATAACCACCATGTAGCTGCACGCACCAGTCGGCAACGTAAACAGCTGTCTCACCGGCGAACCACTTGGCCATCGAAGAAATTTCAGGTCTGGGCTGACCTGCGCTGCAGTACCAAGCCGCTTGCCACGTCAAAAGCCTAGCAGCTTGAATGCGGGTAGCCATCTCGGCTATCTTGAACTGTGTATGCTGAAAAGCCGCGATAGGTTGTCCGAACTGCTTCCTCTGCTTAACGTAGTTCAAAGCGAGCTCAAAAGCTCCCTGAGCTATGCCCACTGCCTGTGCGGCGATCCTAGGGCGAGTATGGTTGAAGAACTCCATGAGATAATAGAAGCCCTTTCCCGGTTCGCCAAGGATGTTTTCATCACCAATTCTTACATCCTTGAAGACGAGTTCTGAGGTATCGCTTGCCCTCAGCCCTAGCTTGTTCTTCATCTTCGTCGCCTTCACACCCCTTCGCTTCTTCTCAACTATCGCAAACGTCAAGCCGTGATGCCTCTTCTCGCCTTCGTAGGTTCTTCCCAAGACGAGCACGAAGTCGCAAACACTTCCGTTCGTTATGAACGTCTTTACACCATTTATCACCCACTCATCCCCCTCCTTGACGATCCTTGTCCTAACATTGGCCACATCGCTTCCAGCTTCTGGCTCCGTCGTTGCCATCGCCGAAATTCCGTGCTTCTCGGTTATCCATCTCAGGTACTTTTCCTTTTGCTCCCCGTTGCCGAAAAGGATTATCAACTCGGTACCAAAGGTCGAGCTCAGGCAAGCGTTTCCGATTCCAGGGCTTACTCTGTAGAATTCTTCCATCACCAAGCACTCCTCAAAAAGCGATAGTCCCATACCCCCGTACTCTTCGGGGATCTTTATCGTCGAAAAACCGAGATCCCTGGCCTTCCTGACCACCTCAATAGGGTAATATTCCTCCCTGTCGCACTTCTCGATTAGCTCGGATGTGAATTCATTTTCGGCAAACTCCTTTGCAGCCCTCCTAATATCCTCCTGCTCGGATGTCAGCTTAAATTCAACCAATCAAACCACCTCCAGTTATTTTACCTACATTACCAAAGCTCCTAAAGCTTGTATTCCGGTTATGACCCACGAGTATGGTGTTTGAACATCTTCTCGAGAAACTCACTCGCAGCTCCTCTTTTCAGAAACTCGGCCATGCTGTAGAAGTCAACTACACGAAACATCAGATCACCTCGAAGTAAATCTTCCACACTCCGCTTTCATCCTTTGCCGTGTAAGCTCTAACTCTGTCGCCTACCTTCACGTTCTCTGCCCAGCCCATAACACGAACATTCCCGAAGCTTGCAATGGCTATGGTGTAAGGTCCGCTCCACTCGAATCCCTTTGGAATTGCGTGAACCGTTGTGAAAGTTTCAATAATTCCTTCACCATTTACTTCGGCCCACTCTGTTTCGCGCCCGCAGAAGCTGCAATTGGTTTGCGGCGGATGGTACTCTCTCCCACACTTTCTGCAGATAGTTTTGTAGATCCTACCCTCCTCAAGCCCCTTCCAGTACTTCACCGTTTTTGTGACAGGTATTTTGTGTCTCATCGGGAGTTCCCTACTATCGACATGCACACGATCACCTCCCGAAAACGAAAACCCAGCAGAAATGCCCGGTTCCGCCGACGTTGTGTGTCAGGGCCCTGTAGATCTTTAAATCAACCTGCAAGCTTCCAGCATCTTCTCTCAGCTGTTTTACGATTTCATAGACCATTGCCACGCCTGTCGCGGCAAGAGGATGCCCCTTCGCTTTCAATCCGCCGAAGGTGTTTACTGGAAGCTTTCCACCGAAGTCGCTCTCTCCGCTCTCGATGAACTTTCCACCTTCACCCTTTCTGCAAAAACCGAGATCTTCGTAAGCCATGATCTCCGCTATCGTGAAGCAGTCGTGGACCGTTGCGAGGTCAAGCTGATTTAGCGGATTGTCTATCTTAGCCATCCTGTATGCCATTTTAGCCGCATCAACGGTTGCCTTTAAGCCTACGAAGCTTTCCCTTCTAGTCATGTTTGACGTGTCGGATGAATAACCGATACCCTCGATCCATACGGCGTCTAGACCAAGTTCCTCCACCTTCTCCTCACTTGCAAGTATAGCTGCTGAAGCTCCGTCACTTATGGGTGAGCAGTCGTAGAGCTTGAGGGGATATGCAATCATCCTGGAGTTCAACACATCTTCAACGGTTATCTCCTTCTGAAAGTGTGCTTTTGGATTTTTAGCAGCATTTCTGTGGGCTTTTACAGCTGCAAGAGAAAGTTGCTTCTCAGTCGTTCCGTACTTAGCCATGTGGGCCGTTGCATGCATCGCATAGTATGCTGGGAAGGTCGTGCCGTATTGGTGAAACTCCCAGAGGTAATTTCCACTCCTGCCACCGATAGCCAACGATACGGCGGTTTCTACTTCTGTCATCTTCTCAACGCCTATCGCAATTGCAACATCGGCGATACCGCTTACGATCGACGTGTATGCCACGTAAATGGCAGCGCTACCAGTTGCGCATGCTGCCTCAACGCGCACCGGACCTTTACCGGCGAAGCCGCAGTACTCATTCACCGGTACGGCTGGCATGAGCTCGTAACTCCTCGTTCCAGCACATCCAACGATGCTGATGTCTATGTTGTCCTGAGTAAGACCTGCATCTTTCAGCGCTTCATCTACGGCCTCGAAAGCCAATTCTTGCAATGTAACTTCTCTTCTTCCAAATTTGGAGCAGCCAACACCGACTACGCCGACTTTCACCCCGAATCACCGTAACGGATTTTTGCATGCGTATTTAAATGTTTCGTATAATGTGAACGAAATTTGAAAGTAGTTCACATATTACGTAAGATTATAATTTTCTTTTTAGTGCAACTTTCCTGCTCGCTGGATTGGTTTTTTATACGCTCCAGCGATATAACATTGCTCTCAGGATTTTCACATACCGTTGCCGACTGAAGCCCGTTTGGCCAGACCGTAATTACAAGAAATGCGAAATTATAAATGAGGTATGAAGAGTAACTTTAATATTGACTGAATTTTATTTCAAAGAATGCGAAAAAGCGAACTCGACGAAATAGACAAAAAGATTATAGAGTACATATTAAAAGGGGAAACACAGAGCGAAATCGCAAAAATGCTCGGGATAACGCTTCGAACTGTTCAGAACAGAATGAGATCTCTCGAGAATGCCGGATATATTATTAAACTGAAGGAAGGATACTGGGTGGCAAATTATCAAAAAATAGGATTAAACGTCATAGCCGTTGTTTTCTTAGATCTAGATGTAGAGTCGAAGAATAAGCTCGACTTCCTAATCGAGCATCTAAAAAAGCTCGACTTCGTAGAAAGTGTATTTGAGATCGTGGGTTCACCCTTCGATCTGTGCTTTATAGTTAGATACAAAGATAC
>CAZPML010000057.1:0-9057 GCA_964587675.1 uncultured archaeon | reverse complement strand
CGGCTCCAGGGTCCAAGTTAACTGTTATATGATCTAACTTTTTGAGATCTAACCATTCTGAGAAAGATTTAACTAAATATGTTTTACCCGATCCTGCAGTTCCAACAATATACACTATTATCTGTTGCATGTTAATTCAGATGGACTTTCTCAAGATTTCAACTCTGTTCCTCGTTCTTAGGCCGTCTATATATCTTTTTGCGTCGACGACAAATGGACAAAAGTGAGGACAAGTACCAGTTAAAATAATTCCCTGAATTCTACATCTAGAAACGTTTGTACACTCTATAACTTCAATCTTTTTTGTTTTATCAATTGCTATGATGGCTGTAGCTCTTTTACTACTGATTTCTAGGATATAGCCAGGTGAGTTTGGCATCAAAATTAATTTAATAGATCTTTATTTAAGTTTTTATTGGAATTTTAATTTTTAAAATATTATTTTTTATTAATTCTTTTATATAATCTGAATAAATTCAATGAAGCTTTTATAATTATTTCTTTTTTATTAATTTTATTTATCCATTTTCTAGGAACCTTTTCTCCTCTTGCGCCTTTGAGAGCACCTGCAATTGCAGCAATCGAGTCTGTATCACCCCCTCCATTTACAGCTTTTAGTACGCATTCTTTATAGCTTGTAGATGAAAAATAACAGTAGAATGCCATTGGAACAACATCTAAAGAAGAGATACTGTTACCTAACTTACTTACTGCAAAATCAACAGGCTTTGCAGATATTTTATATGATAGTTCAATCTTTCTAGCTAATAATGGACTGTAACCTTTAATATTTTTGATAACTCTTTGAACGATCTCGGAATCACTTAAGTCGAGAATACAATAGGATATTGCAAGAGCTACTGATATTGCGCCAGATATAGCATGGATACCCTTGTGAGTGACCCTTGCCGAGAGTTCTGAGTACTTTCTAACTAGATTTGGATTGAAGTGGTAAACCAATCCTATTGGTGCAACACGCATAGCTGCCCCACAAGTATCAGAATATACTCCAGATTGTGTCCAGTCGTATCCCTTTAGAAGACGTTCAATAGCTTTCTTGGAAGTTGGACCTAGTCTAAAATTAAGATTAATAGATTCCACGTAGTGGAGTTTTAATTTTTTAGCAAAGATATTTGGATCAAAGCATCCAGATTCCAACATTGAATTTGCAAGAACTAGCATTTGTTCAGTGTCATCTGTCCATTCTCCAGCACTTAAATAGCCATTTGGAGAGGGGAGAAAATTATCAATTTTACCGTAAATTTTGATTATTTGATCCCTGCTTAAGCCTTCAACAGGCATACCTAAAGCATCACCAACTGCTAATCCTAACAGACAGTTTTTAAATCTCCATTTTAACACTCTTCTAGCAAAGCTGATGTACATTTTTACAAGAATTCCGATATACTAACTTGTCTTTTCAGTTCACTCTCGAAAAGAGATTTTATTTCGACCTCTATTAGTTTGATTCTCTGCTTTGTATATTCTGAAATTCTAAAGTTTTCACACAAGAATTTTGAGAGTTCTAAATACTTCGTTATTGAGTTGCTATGAACGGTTAAAGTTAATTTACCTCCACATTTTGTACACTTTCCAATTAATGGCATCCTTCGATACTTCTCGTTACAACTTAAACATCTAAACTCTTGTCTAGAAAATGCTCGGAGATTCCCAATAATATCGGGTAAAAAGTGTGCATTGATAACTCTCTCCGCAACATCATGTTCATCTACTGCTTGAATTTTCTTGGCGAGCATCATCTGTGCTTTAACTTTGTCTTGCATAGTTTTTAGATTCTTATATGCGCTCTCTTTGGGACCCGCAGTAATATCATCTGTACTGTGAGTAAATTTAAGGTTAAAGAACCTAGAATCGCTAGCGAGTCTATCTCCAACTTTTTCGATCAGCTCTTCTACTTCTTTGGGATTCGTATACTTCAGTGTAGCCTCATAAAACGCTACTGGATAATTTGAGACTATATCCATATTGTGAACTTCCTTGTCTACTTCTTTTGGGTCAATTATTGCTGTTAGAACAAGAGGTGCATCCATTTGACCACCGCGTTTGTCTGGGAGAAACTTTTTCGAAAAGTTAAGTAGTGCATCAAGTAATAAGATGACGCAGTCCTCGTCCCCATCGCAATTTCTTCTTTTAGCAGCGTGGAAATAGGGGTGAGCATAGCCTGCATGAATATCCGTGAATCCTATGATCCTTCCAAGAACTCCTGCAGAAGTGTGGGGCGCGAGACCTATGACAAGATGTCCAATCAAATCTTCAGGCTTTTCGGCTTTGTAGAATGGTTCTAATCCATAGAATTTTACTAGTAAGTCATCTACAAATTTTGCAACACGAAGTAGGTACTCAATTCCCCCTTTCGGCAAAATTATATCCTGCGGCTTTAATTCAACTATTTGATTCTTGTCTTTTAGATCCAATCCGAAACGATCTCTCGTATATCCAAGTTTTCTTAATTTCTCGACACTTACTCCGATCTCTTTAGGTTTAAAATGAGTTAATGGTAAGTCGGTCATATCAAATCTTGCAGTTCCGTCTTTGAAAACGAAAACTCCATGTTTAGCTCTTAATATTCCTTTTTCTATCTTTTCGGGAATTTTGAGTTTTGATGTCATACCGATTACTCCTTTTATCGTCTCAACTGTGTCGTGTTCTCCAAGATTTTTCAGAGCGTCTTCGTACAACTTTTTAATATTGATAATCTTCTTAGAATAAGGTTTAGTTTCAGCTCCACATCTGCAAATTTCACTCTTTGACTTTGTTTTACATTTTGGACAGGAGAAAATTTGCTCTGTTAGTCCTCCGCACTCACATTTCAACCAAAATGTATCTTTACCACATATCTTACATCTTCTATTAGCCAACTCAACTTCTATTTCCCCTTTTGTAGAATTATAATGCTTGGTGTAGGAGATGGCGTTTTTTAAATCTCTAGTTTTACCTCCGGCAAAACCAACTGGGAAGAGTATATGTGGTGGAGGGCTCATTTTTCTCTCTCTTGCTTTTTCTGGTCTTCCCATTCTAGCTCCAATTCTTGATGGCGCTTTTGCTCTAACATCGAGTCCCGATAAATTCTTAACTATGTCTAGAAGATTACTTCCTTTTACACTGCCATGCTTCTTTAAATCTTCGTCTAATCCTAGACATCTTACTAGGATCTTCCATCTGTCAATTACTATATATCCCTCTCTAATCTTATGTTCCACTAGAAGATCTTCTAAGATTCTTTTAATTTTATTATTCATTGGAATTATTAGAGTGCTTCTACCAAATTTCCCCTCTATTTTGCCGCACTCTGAAATATAATTTCTCAATAGTTTGTAATCCTCAACACTTATATCGTGCCAAAGGTAAGTAAAATTAGGGTGTAAAGGAACATTGAACTCATCACACAACCTCAATGCTTGTTCCTCACTTATGCTTCTGTAGTCACCTCTAGGTAAATTTTTAGCCTCTTGAATCCACCACTCGTAACAATAGCTTGAAGGAATTAATGGATGATTATTTTCCAAAAAATCACCATAATTTATCAATATCTCGCCTAGATCGAGAATTGCATCTATTTCATCTTTAATTGAGAGTATTTCCTTAACATTATTAATTTTTATAACATCGCCATTATTTAATCTAACAGTTGGTCCATCTATATCCGATACTGGAACTACACTTCCCGCCTTTCCTGGACGTTCTATTTTTAGTTGTGTTCCAACGGCCAAAAAATCGAGTAGTACCATTGTTGCAGGATTTAATCCGACGGTTGCTAATCCAGAATTCCTTGATCTCCCGTAACGCAGTCTAAAACCCCCCTTTCTAGATGGATGACAAAAAACTGGTCTTCCAGCGATTAAATCTGAAAGATACTTATCTTTTGGTTTTACCTCTTGTGTACCTTCTTTTTCCTCCGTTTTTATTAAGCTATCAAGCCAATCCCAGCCGTCTATTTTCAATTCCTCAATAATCTTTTTCAATTTTGGTGCTTTTAGAGCTATACCCTCAGCGATTACTAACGCCATCCCGCCTCTAACTCTATTTGTATTAATTCTAGGGAGGTTTCGAAATCCAGAAACTTCAATTTCCTCGGTCGGTTCACCGTCAATACAAATTGGGCAAGACGACACAATTAGTTTTATTTCCCTATCGCTAGGGAGGTATTGTAAGTTTGCCACTTTTTTATAAAGAGGTATCTCCTCGCAGTACCTTAATATTTCCTCATTTGTTGGTTTATATCTTCCAATTTTTAGCTTTCTTCTAACGTAATCGGCAATCAAGACAGATATAACTTGGGCCGTACCACCAGCACTTCTAATTGGTCCCGCATAAAATATTCGAAGAAACGTACTTCCATCAAAATTTCTTTCTATACTCAACTTTGCAATTCCCTCAATAGGTGCAGCAACCACACCCTCCGTCATTATTGCTACGGCGGTACGAATAGCTTTATCAATAGCTTTTAATTTATCCATATTACCAAATTTCCCCTCAAGAATATCGTTTGCTATAATGAAACATATCTTTTCTCTCTCAATACCTTTACTTTCAAGTTCAGTCAATCTGCTCGCCAGACCATCGAGTTCCATAAGTTTTTCAATTCTTTCTGCCATATTTTTGGCAATTGGAATTTCAACTTTTGTTTCTGGGTCTAGACCTCTCTTTCTGGCTTCCTGCGCAATTTTATACACTTTTTCAAGTTCTTGGATTAATTTGGAATGGTAATTTTTTATATCGTGGTACTGCCAGAAGTCCGATTCCTCCTCCCGCCCGAAAATGGGAAAAAATTTATCAAGTGTTAAATCCATGTTTACTTGTAATTCGTTCTCAGAAAATAATTTTTCTGGATACTATAGCAGTTATGATAGTACCTTTCTATTCTTCCAAAACTAGGCATTTCTCTTATAAATTATAGTATTAATAAATTGATTATTATTTTAAGCTCTTCTGAGATCGTTCTCCCCTTCTCTGTTAGGTGATATAATCTGGATTTTTTCTCGATAATCTTCATCTCGATCAATATTTTTAGATGCCTATTCAGAATATTTGGATTCAGGCGAGTATCGAACATTATCTGTGAAAAACCTTTTGGTTCCTTTGCTAGGCAGAATATTATATCGCTAACACCTTTTTTTGATAGAACTTTCAAGATTTTTTGTTCACCTGAATTTTCAGATGGCATTTTTTCACAACTGGGTTTTAAGGGTTTTTTATTAAAATCTTACTGTTTATTATGTAATCAAATTATTTTAATGACGATTAGATTAGATTTTTAAATTTAAAAGTCAACTTTCGATATGAAGTTAGGATCATTAGCTTCCAACCCAAATAAACTGAGAGTCATGAATTTACTTCTCAAAAAATCTCTAGAACTAAATGCAATCGCTAAAGCTATTAGGCTACCAAAAAATGCTTTAAAATCAATAATCGATGAATTAATAACTGAGGGATTCATCGAGGAAGAGGGTGGATACTACAAAATAACTGACTTGGGAAAGAGAACTCTCAAGAGTCTTAGATAGAAAATGATCGAAGAGTATGATACTTTTCACGAAAAAATTTTCATATTAAGAAAGATTGTGGAAATAAGAATACCAAAAAACACCTATGCTAAATTGAGGAAGAGATACTCAAAGGAACATATTATATCATTTTGCAATAATAAAAAAGTAATTAATAAAATTACGGGGAGACCCCTGGTTTTCATAACTAAAGAAGTTGGCATCCCACTGCTTGGTCACTCGGCATTCGGAATAATAGATAGAGGTACAAATCTTTTACAAGTGAGATGTATAACTGGATGTAATCTAAGTTGTATTTTTTGTAGTGTAGATGAAGGTAGAGCAAGTAGGACTAGAAAGACGGACTTCATCGTTGACCCAGATTATATGATCGAAAACTTGCGTAAAATTGTAAAATATAAAGGAAGTGGGATCGAAATCCATCTTGATGCACAAGGTGAACCAACGCTGTATCCATATTTGGAACGCT
Organism: uncultured archaeon; assembly: GCA_964587675.1. GTDB lineage: Archaea > Halobacteriota > Archaeoglobi > Archaeoglobales > Archaeoglobaceae > CAZPML01. Next base: position 3,063 of record CAZPML010000057.1, on the reverse strand, counting down.
TAGTGGAAGAGTTAAGACGGATCAAAGAGATTAAAATAATCTCCATGCAAACCAATGGGACGTTATTAGATGATGAAAGGATATCATGTTTGGAGAAGTACGTTACTAGAATTAATCTTTCCCTAAATACTCTGGATGAAAAGCTAGCAAAACGCCTCCATGGAAAGTACTCTTTAAAAAGTGTTTTGGATGCAGCAGAGATGATAGCAAACAGTAAGATGGATTTACTTATCGCACCTGTTTGGTTACCCGGATATAACGACAAAGACATTCCCAGAATCATTGAGTTCGCCCTGGATATAGGTGCAGGAAAAAAATTTCCTCCGCTAGGGATTCAGAAGTATATTAGATACAGATTCGGACGCAAAATAGCTAAAACCATGTCTTTTAACGAATTTTATTCAAAACTCTCCGAACTTGAAAAGGAATATGGAATCAAGCTAATTTTGAATCCTGAAGATTTTGGAATGACCAGAAGACCAAAGTTACCCACTCCATTTAAAGTGGGGGAAATTTTAAAAGCGAAAATAGTGGCTGACGGTAGGATGCTTGGAGAAAAAATATGCGTTAAGAAAGATAGAAGCATCGCAGTCTTAACTAATAGGAGAATTGGAGAATTTGTTGAGTTTAAGGTTGTAAGAGTGAAGGATGGGATAATAGTTGCAGTCGAAAAGAAATAGGCTAAAGCACCTTGAATTTGATGGCAAATTTAGAGAAAAAATTGTTACGGGTAAAAAAAGAGTTACTATACGAAAAAGAACAAAGTTAAAACCGGGAGACTTTGTGTTTGTTCATTGTGGTGGCAAAATTATAGGTAAGGCCAAGATAATATCGGTAAAAAGAAGAAAATTAGAAGAATTGACAGATCAGGAGGCAAAACTCGACGGCTTTGAGGATAGAAGCGATCTTATCCAAAAACTTACTGATCTTGGATATCATGATGGAGTTTATGTAATCGAGTTTAAATTTGTTCCAACGGATGACATTACCCCATATGAGCTTCACTATGGTTCAGTTGCCCTAGACGAAATTGCAAGAAAAGCGTTAGAATGTTTAAATTTAAGCAAATCTGAAAAAAGAATTTTAAACACTTTTCTTAAAGAGGGCAGTATCAGGAAAGCTGCGAAGAAACTGGGTAGTTGGAAAAAGAGAAATGAAATACGATGCATCTTAAGAAAATGTTATCTCCTCCTTCGGGAAATGAGAAAATTATAAAGTACAGTTGCATGATGAAATTCGATGGTTAAGGGTATAGGATTTGAAAAGTTGAACTCGATTCAAGATGCATTGGGTAAGCTACTCAAAAGTTTAAAATCACTGGATGTTGAACATGTCGACATATTTAATTCCGTTGGAAGAGTCCTAGCTGAGGACGTATTTGCCCCAATCGATGTTCCTCCATTCGATAGAGCAACCATGGATGGATACGCTTGTAGGGCTGAAGATACTTTTGGAGCTTCTATTATGAGTCCTATTTTACTAAGATGCGTAGGATCAGTTAAAATTGGAGAGGTACCTAAAATTTCTATCAAATCAGGCGAAGTCGTGAAGATACCCACGGGTGGTATGATACCAAATGGCGCAAACTCTGTAATCAATTTGGAGTACACAAAAGATTTAGGAGAAACTATAGAAATTTATAAATCTGTAACTCCATATAAAAATATTTCAAAAAGAGGAGAGGATGTTAGGAGGGGAGAGGTAGTAATTAGGAGAGGCGAAATTTTACAGCCTCAAGATGCCGGGATATTATCATCTTTGGGTATCGCTAAAGTAAAAGTGTATAAAAAGCCAAAAGTTGCCGTAATATCGACCGGAAATGAGTTGGTACAAGTGGGTGAAAGGCTCACTAACGGTAAGATTTACAGTTCCAACAATCCTATGATTTGCAATGCTCTTCGCGAGCTTAATTTTGAACCAATAAATCTTGGAATAGCCCGTGATAATGAAAACGAAATAACTAGGAAATTGGAAAACTCGTTGAATTATGATGCTGCGATCTTTACTGGAGGTACATCAGTTGGAGAGAAAGACTTGGTTCCGCTGGTAGTTGAAAGATATGGAAAAATTTTATTTCATGGAGTAGCAATGAGACCGGGTCAACCAACAGCTGCTGCTATCGTCGATAATAAACCGATATTCATGCTTCCTGGATCTCCAGCTGCTGCTTTACTCTCTTTCTACATATTCGTTGTCCCTTCACTTTATAGACTTATGAATATTAAAATAATATTAAGAAAATGGAGTAAAGTCGAAGGAGAATTAATGGATCGAATTCCCTCTGAGATCGGTATCCAGAGCAATGTAAGGGTATACTGGGAAAAAGGAAAGATCTATCCAATAAGAATTTCAGGTTCTGGGATATTAACTTCCTTCGTTAAGGCTAATGCGCTTCTAGAGGTACCTGAAAATAAAGAGGGATACGAGAAAGGAGAAATCGTAGAAGTCATGCTAATACGAGATATAACGGAGGTGTGTGAATGAGAAAGATATTTAGAGACGTTTTAAAGCTTGAAGAAGCTATTGAAAGAATTTACAAATTTTATCGCCCTATACCAAGTTATGAAGACAAATATTTATTGGAGGCTGTTGGAAGAGTCTTGGCTGAGGACGTATTTGCCCCAATCGATGTTCCTCCATTCGATAGAGCAACCATGGATGGATACGCTTGTAGGGCTGAAGACACTTTTGGGGCTGATGAAGTAAATCCAATATCACTAAATGTAACAGCTTTAATGGAGGCTGGAGTTGAACCAAAGGTTACAATAAGGAGTGGAGAGGCTGTAGAAATTGCTACGGGAGCTGTAATTCCCAAAGGTGCGAATGCAGTGGTTAAGGTCGAAGATGTAAGGACTCGTGGAGATAGAATCGAAGTAATTAGACCTGTTAACATTGGAGAAAATGTGATGTTTGCCGGTTCAGACATTATGCGTGGAGAACTACTTGTTCGAGTTGGAACCATTTTAACCCATCGTGAGATTGGTCTTTTGGCTGCTTGTGGAATTAACAAAGTAAAAGTGTATAAAAAGCCAAAAGTTGCCGTAATATCGACCGGAAATGAGT
>CAZPML010000056.1:0-9287 GCA_964587675.1 uncultured archaeon | reverse complement strand
TCTGCAATGAAGGTGAGAAGCCACTATTTGAAGCATATGTTGAACTACTAAAAAAGGGGATAAACCACCTCATAGTTACTGAAGAGGGGAAAGTGAGCGGTGTGATCACGAGCAAGGATGTTTTAGGAGAGTTTGAGCCATCTACATCCCTAGTTGCCCTCTATAGAAAAATAAGGAAATCCAGAAACTTATTAGAGATGTCTGAAATTTTCCACGAGTTGATCAAAGCCATTTCTTTGCTCGTGTTAAAAGGTATGCATTTTTACGACCTTTCCACAATGATTACAGGCATATACGATTACACCGTCACAAATGTTATTGAAATCGTAAGGAGAGACTTCGAGAGAGAAGTGGGACGATTGCCCGATTTTCTCTGGGTCCACATGGGTAGTTCCGCTAGAAAAGAACAAATCATAGCTACAGATCAAGACAACGCAATGATCCACGAGGGCGATGGTCAAATACTACTGGAATTCGCCAAAAAAGTTAACGATGCATTAAATTTTGTCGGAATACCAAAGTGTCCTGGAAACTACATGGCCTCAAACCCAAATTGGAACAAGTCAATTGACAGTTGGAAGAGAATGTTCGAAGAATGGTTTGAAGAACTTACACCTGAAAACGTCAGGTATCTATCGATATTCCTCGACTTAAGACCGATTTATGGAGAATTCAAGTTTCACCATGAACTAATTGAGCATATCTACGAGAAGCGAACCATGCAATCACTTAGATATCTTGCTCTAGATGCTTCAGCACTCGAACCACCAACTGGTATTTTTGGTATGAGGAGACTAAAAGAGATCGATTTGAAGAGATACGGTATATACCCTCTAGCCAACGGTGTACGAGTACTCTCACTTGAGAAAAATATTATTGAGATTACAAATACCAAAGAGAGAATTGAGAAACTAATTGAAATCGAATTGATCGAAGACAAGACGGGTAGAGATTTGCTCGAAAGTTACGAATTCTTCCAGGATCTTAGATTAAAGTTTCAAGCTAAAAGTTTGGTCGAAGATTACGAAAAGAAAAGCTATAATGTAATCAAAGTAGCTGATTTAGATAAAATAGAAATATTTGTTCTGAGAGAGTGTTTTAAAATAATTTCAGACTTCCAAAAGTTTTTAAAGGGCAGATTTGCAATAGAAAGAGGGATATAATGAATCTGAGGTTTGCTAAATTCGTTTCTGTGGATCTAGAAACTACTGGACTAAATCCAAAAAGGGATGAGATAATTGCCATCGCAATCGTGCCCCTAGATGGTACGAAAATTCTAGCAAGTAAATCTTTTTACTCCCTGATTAAGCCATCCAAATTTAAAATAGAAACTATCAAAATCCACGGTATAGACCCCAAATCTCTCTACTCAGCCCCCAGTTTTGGAGACATTGCCAATGAAGTTCGCCTCATGCTTAATAATAAAATTCTAATTGGACATTCTGTAAATACAGATTATAAATTTTTGAGAGTGGCGTTCAAAAAACACAACTATGAGTTCAGGGCGGACACCATCGATATTATTTTACTCGAGCAAGTGCTAGCAGAAAGGCTTGGTGAGAAGCTAACATGGGAGGACCAAAGTTTAGAGAATATAGCTAAGAGGTATGGAATCAGATGTCTCTACAGACACAATGCATTAGCCGATGCTTTCATAGCTGCGCAGATCTTTCAAATTCAAATATTAAAATTAATTAAGTACGGTATAACCACTGTTGAGAGGCTAAAGGAGGTTCTCTCCGATAAATTAAATTCTAGAATCAAATTTAATTTCGTCAATTTCTAGCTAAAGTAATCTGATTAATATAGACAAATAACGAAAGACTTTAATCTTGGTTAATATTTAATAATAAATAATAAGGGGGTGTTGTCTTGACAGGCCACTACGAGTATATGAACTATGTTAAGGAGCTATTAGATACCGAAAACATCTTTGATAAGCCAGAACCTCTAAAAGGCATCAGAGTTCTAGACGTTACAGCCGTTGTCTTAGGACCTTCAGCAATGGATTATCTAGCAGAGTTCGGTGCTGAAGTGATTAAACTCGAGGCCTTCAAAGGAGATCAAATGAGAGTAGTTACTCCCTATGCCTATTTCTGGAGGAATCTTTCCCCAGGACTACTCGAACAAAATCATAATAAATATTGGGTAGGAATGCATCTAGGCAATCCAAAAGCTAGAGATCTCTTCTATAAACTAGTTAAAAAAAGCGATGTAGTAGCAGATAATCTTACACCAGGAAGGATGGCAAAATGGGGAGTAAGTTACGACAAGCTAAGGGAAATTAATCCTAGAATAATCCAGCTACACGTATCAGGATTTGGAAGTTGGGGACCATTTACTGGAAGAACTTCATATGACGCGATAGCCCAAAGCGAGAGTGGTTTCGCGTACATCACTGGATTTGAGGAAAGAGGACCATTAAAGTCCGGTGTTTGGATTGCTGATTGGACTACTGGACTAATGTGTGCGATAGCGATCATGGCCGCACTCTACCACAGAGAGAAAACTGGTGAAGGGCAGTTTATAGACATTTCCCAAGTTGAAACGATGATTCGTGTTCTCGATTGGACTTGGATGTATGTGTTCAAAACTGGTAAAAATAGAGAACGATCTGGAAACAGAGATCTTGCAATTTGTCCCTCAGACTTGTTTAAATGCCTCGATGGCTGGATAGCAATTGCTGCATTTACTGAAGAAGAGTTTGAAGGGCTTTGTAAGGCTATGGGCAGGCTTGATCTTTTCGAGAAATTTGCAGATCCGCTTGAGAGGTTAAAAGATGAAAATGCTAGGCTTATACTGAAAGAGATCGAAAACTGGGTAAAGGATAAACATGCTGAAGAAATAGAGCGATTGGGGAATAAATACGGCTTTGCCGCATCCAGAGTTCTAGAAGCAAAGGATGCGTATCACAGCGAACATTTTAGAGAAAGAGGGGCAATTCAAGAATACGATGATCCGCTTTATGGTCGCTTAGTTGAACCTTGCTATCCACCAAGGATGGAAACCCCTTCAAGAATAAAATGGGGTGCTAGACCACTTGGCTTCGACAACGAATACGTATTCGTTAAAATATTGGGCCTCAGCCTTGATGAGGTTAAGAAATTGGAGGAGGAGGGGGTCATCTACAAGTGGAATCCAAATATGCCGTCTCAATGCCCACCGCCAGATTGGGATGGAAAAAGAGGGATAAAATTCCCATAGAGGTGATGATATGGAGGAGGATAAAATTGTTGGTATGGCCATAGATGCCGGATATGCCAAGTTCATCCATAGTATAACAAAACCTGAAGATATTCCGGACAAACCAGAAGCACTAGAAGATGTCGTAGTTCTTGATCTCAGTTACGGTAACTATGCGGGAATTTTCGCGAGTTCAATACTTGCAGAATTAGGAGCGGAAGTCATCAAAGTAGAGCCGCCTGAGGGTGATATTGCCAGAAAAATGACACCATACGGGATAATGGTGGGAGATGCAGGACTAGCTTATATAACTGAGGGAAGAAACAAGTTCCACATAACATTGGATATTACAAAAGATGAGGGTAAAGAGATCCTCAAGAGATTTGTAAGAAAGGCTGACGTACTAATTGAGACCTTCAAACCCGGTTACATGGATTCGCTTGGAATAGGATATAGACAGTTAAAGGAGGTTAATCCCAGGTTAATATATGCTGCGATATATACATATGGCCAATTTGGAAAGGATGCTGAAAAGTACGGCAACCAACCGGATTACGATCTTATAGATCAAGCACGCGGCGTAATTATGTCCGTGACAGGTGAACCGGAATTGGATCCAGAAGTTCCCCAAGAATACAAGAGACCTCTCAAACATGGAAATTGGCACGGGTGGTACATGTCCGGTGGTTGGGCTGCTTTTGGAATACTGCTAGCCCTATTTTACAGAAGCAAAACAGGTAAAGGCCAGTTCATCGATTGCGCTCCTCCCGAAGGACTTGTGTCAGTTTCAAATTATGTAATTCAGTACTACCACATGACTGGCAAGCAAATGGTAAGAGCTGGTAACTTCGACTATGCTGTCTTCCCATATACGTACGTCAAATCTAAAGATGGATACACATTCATGTCTGGATTTACAGATCCGAACTGGGCAGCCTTATGTGAGATAATGAATAGGCCGGACTTACAGAAAAAATTCCCCACCATAAAAGAGAGGTTAACTCCAGAAAATCAGCCCATCATCCAGCACGAAATTGAGAAATTTACAACCCAATACACATCCGCTGAACTGCTGCAGATCATAACGGAGTACTCCAGAAAACCCGACAAAAAGGGGACAGTCGTTACAGGCAGGTTAAATGCACCCATTGAGGTTCCAAAATTTGAACACTGGAAAATAAAAAGGATGTTTGTAAAAATGAACGATCCACACTACGGCGAAGTGTTCATCCCGAACTCCCTATTCAGATACATGTCAAGAACGCCGGGTAGAGTTAAGTGGGCTTGCAGGCCAATTGGAGCAGATAACGAGCTTATCTACAACAAGTACTTAGGAATAAGCGGAAAGAAGCTCGAAGAATTAAAAGAAAAAGGTGTTATCTAATTTTTTCATATTTTGCTATTTTACCCTCCCTTATCTCCAAACACCTTGACGCTATCCTCTTTAGAATCTTCATTCTATGCGCTGTTATTACCATTGTATATCTTTGCTTTAATAGGATTTTCAACATTTTCTTGACATTCTCAGAATCCAAGGAAGCAAAAGGTTCGTCAAGCAACAATAGCTTTGGCTTCGATATGAGAACTTTTAAAACTTCTAACAATTTCATTTCGCCCTGAGACAACTCACCAGCTTTTTTACTTGCTAGATTCTCCAAATCCAGCTCTGATAACATCTTCAAAGACTCCTCATACGCTTTAAATTTTCCCAATTCCCTTATTAATCCAAGCGATAAATTGTCGAGAACGCTTAAATTTGTAAACAATCTAGGAATCTGGAACGAATACAAAATACCCATTCTCGCGATTTTGTATGGTTTTTCATTAGTAATATCTCTTCCTTCGAAAATTACGGTTCCACATGTTGGTTTTTCAAATCCAGATACGATCTTGAGTAGGGTAGATTTCCCACTGCCGTTCGGACCATAAATGCCAACAACCTCACTCTTTTCAATCACTAAATTGATATTTCTCAATGCCACTACGCCATCATAGGTTTTAGATAAATTTCGCACCTCTAGCAATTGCATACCTCCTAAGTTTTGGAAACACAACTAACAGCGATGCATACAGTAAAAGATGATACTTAACTAGAACTGATGCCCTGGTTGAAAGTATTAAAGCAAAACTAATTAACACTGAAACGGGATAACTTTGCCCCAAAATGGTCGCAATGAAGGGAAAAAGCGATACCTCAACCGAAAATACGTCTGGAGAGACGTGACCAAAAAACACCGCATAAAAAACTCCGGAAAAAACTGCAATAAGAGAGGATATCACAAAACAAACCGACTTTATGAGGTTAACGTTCAATCCTAATCCCATTGCAGCAACCTCGTCATTACCTACCGCCAATAAATAAAGTCCAACTCTTGTTTTTTCCAAGAAAAGAAGAAGAAAGAGCGAAGTTATTAGAAAAGAGGATGACAGTAGATAGGAATCCATAAGTGGGAGGGATTTTAAAGATAAACCTTCTTCCCCACCAACTACAATGTTGTCGTAATTGAATGTGAGGTAAGGTACAGCCATCCAAAAAACTATCGCTAAGATGAACGTGGAAAAAACAAATTTTTCTTTGTTTAATTTAGACAATATTAGAAAAATGACAAAAGAAATAAAGCATGAAACTGGAATGGAGAGGAATCCATAAAGAGCAAAAAGATATGCAGAAATTCCAAATGGAATTGAATGTGCAAAGCTCGTATAACCGGTATATTTGTTCATTATAATCCAAGAAAGAACAAGAATTGAATAAACAACTGCCAGATTCATTATCCAAAATACCAACGTTAATTTTAAAATAAAGGGAGCGAAAATCACTGTTGCAACCATAAGACCCAATATGGCCTGAGAATCCTTCATAACACGATACCCGCAAGCAAAGAATAGGTGACAGACACCAATATAGAATTTATGTGCAATCTTGCCCCAATTCCTCCAAAGATGACGGCAAGAGCGGCAACTATTATGCCACAAATCAGAATTGGAAAGCCCATTAACGGACTAAGTGCTTGCGTGGTAGATAGCAGACAACCAGAAACTGAAATCAAGAAACTCGTAACCGTGATCACGGAAAATATGTATTTATCCGCGTCAACTCCGTAGAGTTCAGCTAATTCTAAATCTTCCTCAATGAACTTCAATTTTAATCCGTAGTTGGATTTAAACAAAGCAAACAATAAGATAAAGAATAAAAGGGAGATTCCGGCTTGCGTTAATTGTAAAATTGATATTTTTTCACCGAAAATATTTAGGAATGTTTCCTTAACTTCAACAACTAAGAAGTAGGAGGTCTGTAAACTCATTCGTAGAATTTCCTCTATTGATATTCCAAACCCCAAGGAGACTATGGTCGCCTCAATGGTGTTCTTTGATAAGAATTTTATTAGATAGCGAAGTACAATACCCGCTGTAAAACCTACGAGACCAGAAACAATGATCGCAGTAATGACGTCTTTTGACAGCAAGTATGCAACATAAGCTCCCAAAGTATACATCGATCCCAAAGATAAGTTCAGAAACTTCGCAATTCTATAGTTCAGGATTATTGAGGAGGCAAAAAGTGCTATAAAAAATGAATGCAAAATAACTGCTAAGATTTCCAAATCACCTCTGATGTAGCATACTCTGGCGGATACAAGATCTCGATGTCGCCGACAAACTCTGCTAAGACGCCCTCAAGTTCTTTTGTCCCCCACATCGCAGTGTGAGACTTTGTAAATTTGTAAATACCAGCAGCACCTTTGAACTCGCCTTTTTCAAGAGTCGTAATGAGATCTCCATCTTTACTCAAAGCTTGGATTAGAATGAGAACCGAGTCATAGGTCAAGAGAGATGCATAATTGTTGGCTTCTTCTCCATACGTCATCTTATAATCCTTGAAGTACAATTCGGTTATCTCATTTTTCTTAGATTTATCCAAAGCTGCCGCTTGGAATGCCGTATAATTTGCTTTTAGCTTTTTGAGTGTCGCAGGTAAAGCTAAAGTTCCGCCAACTGAGTAAACTATCCCCTTTCCTCCATTGATCCTGTACTCCTTCAAAAATGAGATCGACAACCTTCCAGGGTCACCAAGAATCAGAACGCCCCTATCTCCAATAATTTTTGCGGTTTTGGAGGCGACAACTTTAACGTCGTTTGGAGATACTGCTGGAGATTTATAATAAAACTCACAGGCTTTCTCAATACTGGTCCTTTCTTCTATTGCATTGAGCATTTCTTGATTAAATGTTTTCAGTGGATCATATCCCACAAAACAGAAATGATCGGGTTTTGCGATGTTAAGGAATTTTGCTGCAAGTACGCCCCAGTAAGTGGAGTTGTACGAGATCCTAAAGACGAATCTATTTCCCTCCAAAACTTTCTTTTCTAACTGCCTTGTTGACGCTACTGTAGCGATGTAAACCGTCTTAGTCTCCTTTGCTGCATCAGCGCATGCTATGGCTTGCTGACTACTATATGCACCAACTATAGCCACGACGTCCTTAGATGCCAATTGCATAAATGCAGCTTTAGCTTGCTCAGGCGTCGATCCACAATCAGCAAAAATGAGTTTGACCTTGTACTTTCCTCCAAAAAGATCTTTTGAGTGTTTTAATGCAAGATTTGCAGCATTTTTCATACCAACTCCGACATTCGAAAATATTCCGGTTTCTGGGACCAGTACGCCTATTTTAATTTCCTCCTTTTGCTGCACACACCCGAATATAGCTACCACTAAAAAGATGATTAAAAATATGGTTATTTTTTTCATTCTCACTTCTCCTCTCTGAGAAGTCTTCTCAGAAGTTTTCCAGTAGCTGTTCTCGGAAGTGGTTTGGTTGTAAATTCGATAATCCTGGGCAATTTATACCTTGCAACGTTCTGTTCAAGATGTTTTAACAATTCCTGCTTTAACTCCTCGCTTGGTTGATAACCTTCCTTAAGTCTAACGATTGCCTTGACTAATTGCCCTCTAATACCTTCTGGATCAGGAACACCTATAACGGCGCATTCGGCAACCGCTGGATGCTGACTTAAAGGTTGCTCTATTTCTTCAGGTCCTATCCTATATCCACTTGATTTAATTAAGTCATCGTCTCTTGATACGAAGTATATGTATCCATTTTCATCTTTCCTGACGAAGTCTCCAAGAACATTCCAACCATCCTTAACGCTCGATTTTTGCTTTTCGCTGAGAGGTCTTGTAGGGTGATTCCAGTATCTAATTCCAGTTGGTCCTTTAATGTACAAGCTTCCCACTTCTCCAGGTTTGCATCCTTCACCCGTATCTGGATCGACGATCTTAGTAATGTAACCTGGAACTGGAAAACCTATGCTTCCCGCCATCGCGCTTGGCGCACATGCATTTGATATGCACACATGAACCATTTCTGTAGCACCCAAAGATTCATAGATGTCCATTCCAAACACTTCTTTCCACTTCCTCGCAGTTTCATAACCAAGAGCCTCTCCACCGCCACTGCACATTCGTAGAGAACTGATGTCATATTTTTCCATGTATTCACCAAGCTTTGGATCTGCAAGAATCATCCTATAAGCAGTAGGGAGAGAGGAGAACACCGTAATTCCATGCTCCTCTACGTATTTAAAGAAGTTTTCGACAGTGAATCTCGGCCATATACTTGCTGCTGCACCGTGGAAATAGGGTATCAAACACCCATTCCCGTATCCCATTGCAAAACTAACTGGAGCTGGGCCGCCTATCACGTCATCTGGTGTTAATTTCCAAACGTACCTCCCAACCAAGTAAACTGCAGACAGGACGTTTTCAACAAAGTGTACGCAACCCTTTGGCAAGCCGGTTGTACCCGATGTAAATAAGATTACCGCCGGTGTTCCAAGTTTTAGCGGTATTGGATCGAAACTTGCGCTCTCGGTATAAACATCGGTAAATGGAATGTATATCCCCTCTCCTTCCTCTTTGTCCAAGACAACGACGTTTTTCACCGTTTTTAAATCCGGTACCGCATCTCCAACAGCCTTGAATGTCCTTTCATCACCACTTACAAAGATGGCTTTGAGCTCTGCATTGTTTGAAACATGCACGACTTCTTTCTTGGCCCACATTGGATTTAGCGGAACTGGAATTGCACCAGCCTTCA
>CAZPML010000055.1:0-9392 GCA_964587675.1 uncultured archaeon | reverse complement strand
TTGACAAACCAGTAACGAAATTAATTTCATCAGACTTTGATTTGAGATCCTCATATAGATACTCGGGGATTACATATTTGGTGGCCGTAGCAGCCCTACCAAAATCCAACTCCCTCGCTATGCTGGGTTCATCCAGATAATTAATCAAGTAAGGAGTTTCAAAAACTATGTTCTTATATTTGAGCTTCCCAATTCTTGCAATTCCATCTCTTTTTTCAAGATAAAACATGCAATTCACCATTCTCTGGTATATCCTTCATGTACTTAGCCCATTCTTTAGAAACGTAGATTTTAAACTTTTTATCATGGAATTTTCTCATCAATACGTACAGATTCTTAACTGCAAGCTTTATGGCTTCCTCCTCTATTTCACAAATTTCTGGAACTTCAGCATGCCCCGCTGGATAAACTTCGTTCATTTGATACAGAACCGGCCCAAAAACTGGTCTGAGATAAATATCAGCATACATACCAAAGTCGCTGGAGACTAGAATTTCAGCTCCCTCAAACTCCACGTTGACAAGGGATCTGATATGCCTTTTTACTGCTGGCCTATATATACTCTCTATCCCACAATACAAGAATTTCCTCTTAATTTTGGGGTCATATTTCTCTATTAGATCGCTATACTCCCTAATTTTCCTCCAACCTGCGAGTAAATTTGGATGGGATCTAATTCTACTTTCAACCAATTCAAATAAGGTATTTTCCTTAATAGCCTGTTTTACAGCATCTATCTCCTGAAAGCTTATGAATAAATTATGTTTAGCTAAAATTTCTTCTCTTTCAGATTTATTCATCTCTCTCAATTCTTGAGGTTCGTACTTTTTACAAACGGGACATCTACACGGAAAGTAATTCATTTCAGAGAGTTTCTTAGTACCAAATGGAGTCAAGTATCTATCATCCTTTGCATATAATGCATAAGCTGCAGAATCAAAGAGATCGCATCCCAAAGCAACGGCAAATGCAAAAAGCATCGGGTGACCACAGCCGAAAAGATGAATCGGCTCAACTTTTATTACTTCCCTAACCTCCAGTATTATTTTACAAAGTTCAGCAAACCTGTAGCTATCGAGCAATGGTACAAGCGCTCCAATTGGGTAAATGTCCCCTCCAATTTTTCTTGCTTCCCTCGCAGAGAGTTTTCTTAAATCAATGTAAGTAGAACCTTGGATAGGCAGAGCTAAAAGAGAGTTTTTTCTCTTTTTGGCTGCTTCTCTCTCCCTTTCAATTGTCATCCTCAGATCCGATTCAGCCGTTGATCTCTCAGCATCAGGAGGTGTTGGTACATCCAAAGGGACTATAATGTCCGATCCTATCAGATTTTGAAATTCAATTATCTCCGAATTGGACACTTCGATGTTCCCATAAACCATGAGTTGATAACTTCCACTATCAGTCATTACTGGTACATCGATACCTAAAACTCTATGAACTCCCTTTTCAATTGCCTGATCCCTCATCGTTTTCAAAATTATGTAGGCGTTTGTAATTATGCCCTTAGCACCAATTTTCACGATTTCAACGGGATCTACAAGTGGTATATTTGGATTTACAACTGGAAGAATTGCAGGAGTTTCCAATTTACCATGATTGGTATATATTCTACAAATTCTTCCCATAACATCCTTATCTATGATCTCAAAATTTTGCATTGAAGAAACTTAAAATTACTGATTAATAATTTTCTGCTTCTCCAAATTAGTCGTTTGGATTCTAAATACATTTGATCCAACTTGCTTCGATGATTTCAAGCCGCTTAGGATATTTCCAGATCCTTTAAAAATTACTTGACGGCAAAGCCAAATCAAAATTACATCTCGCTTTCCCAACCACAATTTTCCCCTTTCTCAGTACTCGCATACCAAACGGTGGTTTATGAGAGATCCTCAAATATCGAGTTCAACCCCCAATTCATAAATATTTATTTTTCCAATATTTTCTCATGAGACTTGAACCAAAGGTTTGGGAGAACAGAGAAAGTTACAGAACTGCAAAATTATATCAGCTTTCTGAGGAGAGTTTTGTCCAATTAGTGGAAGTCGTACCCAATAAAAAGGTTGGGAAGCACTTTCACATTAAGCAAACCGAGATTTTCGTAATTTTAGAGGGGTATGCAAAAATTGGGATCGGCAATAGAGTTTATGATGTTAAGCCCGGAGAAGTATATCTATGCAAACCCAAGGACGTACACTGGGTTGAAAATAGTGATAACGTGCTTAGGATTTTGGTTTTTAAATATAATTGGGCCGAGAACGATACATACTGGGAGTAGATTTTTATTACTTTCGATTTAACCATGCGCATGCCATTAATGGTAATAGGGACCAATGGAGTACTTGCATTAAAGGTGGCAAGAATTACAGGTTTTCAGATTTGCTATTCACAACTTTCCAAGCATCCCGATGGTGAAAAATTTTTCAGATTTGCATGTGACGTTGAGAATAAGGACATAGTAATTTTCAATTCAATGTACCCAAATCCAGATGAAATCTTGCTAGAGACAATTTTAATTGCAGAAACCGCTAAAGAATTGGGTGCTAAAACGGTAAGCTGCGTCTTCCCGTACTTCGCATACGCAAGGTTTGGCGGATTGAGAGGTGAAGCTGTCCCGATTAAGAGTGTTGCAAAAATAATTAGAAATTCAGAAATTGACCGCATTTACACGGTAGATTTCCACTTAAAGAACAACATCTTTGGAGTTGAGTTTGTCGATCTTTCTGCGATGGGACTACTCGCTAATTTTTGCAAAGAAAATTTTTGTAGGAATCCCACAATCGTTGCTCCCGACGAACATGCAGTTTCCTGGGCTAAAGCATTTGCAAATGAGATTGGTATCGAGGACGTTAAGGTTTTGAAGAAGATCAGGGTTGATGCAGAAAATGTCGTCATTCAACCCATCGATACAAGAATTAGCGGGGATGTTATAATTGTTGACGATATAATATCCACAGGAGCTACAGTTTGCCAAGCTGCAAGAATAGTTAAGAGAGCCGGATGCGATAAAGTTTTTGCCGCATGTACTCATGCAATACTTGCTTCAGATGCATTAATAAGGATGCTGGAATCGGGAGTCGAAGAAATTGTTTCGACAGATACGATTCCAAGCCCCATAAGCCATGTGAGCGTTGCTGGGCTAATTGCCGAGAAATTAATGGAGGATTTTACCTAATTTTATCTAATTGATCCATTAGGTTTTCAACTATTTTTGGTCCAAGTATTCTTTCAGCTAGATTTCTCTTCGCCAAAATGTCCTTAGGGGTTCTAAATCCCGAGTTAAACAGCTTTCTAGCTCTTACTCTCCCAACACCTCTCAATTTAACTAATGGTAGTAACTCATCTCTTACCCCGTATCTAATCCTTGAAGCCAGGTTTTCCAATCTCCCCAAACCCCGATATTCGGAAATTCTACTCAACGCATGTGCCAACCATTCGGCCGTCTCCAGTATTCTTCTCAAGTCACCCGGGGCAATCGAATACCTCTTGCAGATGGTGTTCTCATCTACTTCGTTTATCCAATCCAATAAACATAAGGCTGTTTTAATTTCGGCTAGGAAAATATCATACTCCACCGAAAATGTCGAAGGATAATAACTAAGCTCGTTTCTAAGTTTAAAAGCTTCCTCCTCAACCCAATCATCCCCACTTCTAATGTACAATCTTTCCATATCAGGAGTTCTGCATATTAAATGAAGCAGTCCTATATCGCTCATGTGTTTTCGGAGTTCAGCATAAAATAAGTATCCCGTAAGGGGGTCAATATATAATCCGGAAACCATACTCCCCAAAGTTGTTGGGAATATCAACCCAGAATCTTCCTTTACCATCCCCCACTCTATGAGATTATTTACAACCCTCGCCAACTCGAATCTCAGGGACATTTTGGTTTGCTTATAAAAGAACGTTTCCTTAAAAAATGACTCTAATTCATAAAAATCTTTAGCGTGTCCCTCGCAAATTAGTGCTAGAGTATGAAACCTTAAATTAGTCTCTATTCCAAGTTTGGAAGTGATTGGTTCAACCTTACCGCCCAAATACTTGTCCACGACAAGCTTTCTATCTTTTGATTTGATCACAACAATCGATTCTCCAACTTCATCGAGACCCGGTCTACCTGCTCTTCCCGACATCTGCTTGTATTCGGCGACCTTAATTTTCCTAGAATATCCATTATATCTATAAAGGCTCTTTATAATAACTCTCCTGGCCGGTAAATTTACACCTGCCGCAAGAGTTGGGGTCGAGACAACTATCTTAATCTTACCATCTCTAAACCCCTTCTCCACGATCTTTCTCTGACTCGCCAATAAGCCGGCATGGTGGAATGCGGTACCGAACCTTACGCATCTTGCTAATTTTTGACTAAGATCGCCATCGTTCTCCTCCAAAATTGCGCTAGATAATTGGTCATTTCCAGAAACGAATTTCTTAGATATCTCTACCAATTTTTCTGCTGTAATTTCCGAATTCCTTCTTGTTGGTTCAAAGATGAGTACTCCGCCACCCTGCGAGAGACACTCGATAACCAGATCGACAAAACTAGATCTTCTCTCGAAAATTTTCTCTCCATCTTTATACATTTCAACCTTGTTTCTGCATAATATGCCTTCAAAGAGGGGTACCGGTCTCCATTCGCTAACAAAGTAAGTTGCATCAAGCCAATCAGCTATTTCCTTAATGTTGGGGGCTGTAGCGGATAAGCCCAATATTCTTAAATTTTTATTGATTTTTTTCATTTTTACTAACAGTATTTCGAGTGTAGCACCTCTGTCCGCTGAATCAAGCAGATGTAATTCGTCGATCACTAAACAGCTTATATTTCTTATCCATCTCGCTGAATTTCTTACCAGTGAATCTGCTTTCTCCGAAGTTGTTACTACAATATCACAATTTGCCAGATGTTCCTCTCTCGATTCAAAATCCCCGGTTGAAATCCCGACTTTTATTCCAATTTCTCCCCACTTGCTAAACTCTTCGAACTTTTCGTTTGCAAGCGCTTTTAAGGGTACAACGTACAGACATTTTCCACCAAGTATTATTTCCCTAATCATAGCAAACTCTGCGAGTAAAGTCTTTCCAGAGGCCGTTGGCATGGCCAAGAGAAGATTTTTCTTTTTAAAAACGTCCTTGATTATTTTGGCCTGTGGTGGGAAAAGTTTCTTTATCCCTCTTTCCTTTAAAACGTCAATCGCATATTTGGGGAGGTAACCTACCAGTTCTTCCACGTCCACAAGCTTTTTTAAATCGTTAAAAAATAAAACTTTTTGGAAAACAAAATTTTATTATTTCTTAAATTCAATCGAGATCATGGAGCTAGAGATTTTTGGAAAAAAATACAAAGCTTCTATAAGGAGAGCTTCCGACTTGAAGCCAGTTTTGGCTTATCCAGAGAAGTTGACCGAAGATTTTGATGCCTATTACATGTTCAGGGACATCTACCGAAATGAAGCCGAACAGAAGAGAATTCTTGATGCAAGATTAAGATACGATTATACAATAATACCACCCGCCGAAATCGGGGGAGAGTGCATAAAAACCTATGGCCACTATCATCCTGAAGTCCATCCAGGTATGAGCTATCCAGAAGTTTACCAAGTGCTTGAGGGAGAGGCCATATACTTACTTCAAAAAGTCGAAGGGGATCGTGTTGCCGACTGCATTGCTGTTGAGTCTAAGAGAGGAGATGTGGTGATAATACCCCCAAATTATGGTCATGTAACAATCAATCCCTCTAACAAAACGTTGAAAATGTCTAACTGGGTTTGTAGAGAATTTTCATCAATTTATGAACCTTATACAAGAATGAGGGGGGCGTGTTACTACTACGTTAACAAACAATGGATCGGGAATCCTAGATACCCAGAACTGCCCGACCTCAAATTTGCAAAACCGGTGAATGTACTAAACATAAGCGGAGAAATGTATGACCTAGTTGATGACATTGGAAGGCTTAGCTTCTTGACAGCTCCCCACAAAAATGAAGATTTGTTCAAGAATTGCTTAAAAATAAAATGAATAAAATAAAAACAATTAAGGAATTTTACATAGAGAGGGCAAGCTTGATGTCGTCTGCCGTAACCGTCTTTCTTCCAGAGTGCTTCGCAATTTCAACTGCTTTCTTTGCAACTTGCAGAGCGTAGTCTTCAAGGACTTCTACCATCTTTTCCACTGCATCCGCACTTACCCTCTCCGCACCTGCCTTCCTAATAAGCCTGTCAACAGGAGCCATGGGCAACTCAGCCATCCAACACACCTCCTACTTCTTTTCGCTATGAGATTTTGTATTAGATATATATATACTTTTCTATTGAACTTCCAGTAGAGCCATCATATTTGCCTCATGGTGATGCTGGTTGTTTGGTCTAGCTATAGAAGTTGATGAACCTTGTCAATTTTAGATAGAAGTACCATTCAATGACGTGATAAAATGTAGGATTTATAATTCTAATGCAAAATAATTATAAAAAAAGTAGCCGGAATTCCGAAATAAAACTTTGTTTAACCAAACAGAGCTCCTAATCCTTCGATTGCTTCTTCCTCTTTTGCTTCTTCTTCCTCTTCCTCTTCTTTCTTCTCTTCCTTCTTTTCCTCTACCGGTGCAGGTGCTTCAGCTGCTGTTACGGGTGCAGAGGCTACGGGAACTACAGCCTTTTGTATAGCTTCATCTATATTAACACCCTCCAATGAAGCGACTAGAGCTTTAACTCTCGCCTCATCCACTTCAATTCCAGCTGCTTCGAGAATTGCCTTTACATTCCCCTCAGTAATGTCCTTACCGGCAGAATGTAAGAGAAGCGCAGCATATACATACTCCATACCAAACACCTCCTTTAACCAAACAGAGCTCCTAATCCTTCGATTGCTTCTTCCTCTTTTGCTTCTTCCTCTTCTTTCTTCTCTTTATCTTCAATTTTCTCAACTTTCTCTTCAGCTTTTTCCGCTGAAACGGTAGTTCCGAGAGTAGACGTTATCTGAGCGAGTTCCTCATCAACCGCCTCACTAGGTAAAAGTGAGGCCAATGACAGCATTTCTAAATGAGCTTTCCTGAGGAGATCGCCCATAATCTCGGGAGCAAATATCCCAGCGTTGATAGCTAGATTTCGTGCATCAAAATAGGCTTTCTGGATAAGGATAGGTAATGTTTCCTTGGTAACGTAACTAGCATTTAAAGCCAAGTTCAGTGCCATCGAGTGCGCTTCCTGTATCTCCCGACTCACTTTTTCTGAATCTATAGAGAGAACTTCCGGTGTTAAAATCACCCCAGAATCGTAGATCGCTTTTACATCCAACCCAATCTTTATCGGTTTGATTCCCAATTTGTTGAGAGCTCTGGCAACTTCCGGTTTTACAACTTCTCCAGGTTTAATTATTGTTGTCTTTGCCTTAACTACAACTTTTCCCCTTTCAATGGCAACAGGAATTCCAGCCAATTGAAGTTCACCCATCGCTGGGCCAGGTGGAATTGGAGTTGGGCCTTCCTCGATGGTAACTTCTACCGGTGAGATTTGATTTGGTTTTAGAGGTGAAGGGACCTTTGTGCCCTCGATTCTCCTATATAGCCTGAATGGATTTTCATTGCAGACAATTATAGCCATTTGATCCTCAATGTAGTTTTTTAGTTTGGTGTAATTACCACCTGCCTTGTCTAAAGCTCTTTCTAAAAGGGAGTTTTTAACAACCTTGATTTTAGCAAAATGTCTGAATTCTCTCCTTATTTTCTGCATTTGATTAGCTGGTACTCCTCTAAAGCATACTAAAGCTACTACTGGGTTTGAAGTTAGCATGGTTTTTAGTTCTTCAACGGCTTCAATCTTCCATCTAGGTGGTGTTCCTCTGATTGCTGCCATTTTATACCACCCTTACAGATGGTCCCATCGTCGTTTTTACGTATATAGATTTTACAACCTGACTTGGGTTTTCATATTTATTCTCGATTACTTTTAGAACTTCCAAAGCGTTTTCAGCTAGTTGTTCTGGATTCATCGTTTTAGTTCCCAAAGGGGCATGGAAAGTGGGTTTGTCCCTCGTTCTGATTTTAACTGATTTCCTCAATCTCTCAATAAATGGTTTTGGATCAGAAAGTGGAGGGATTGGCTGAGGTATCTTCCCTCTTGGACCGAGGATTGGTCCTAGTTTCCTTCCTATCTCAGGCATGAGTGGCGCTTCTGCAATGAAGAAATCTATACTACTCGCGAGTTTCTTAGCCTTTCTTTTATTCTTAGCCAAATTTTCAATTTCGCTTGGCTCCAAAACAATGTCTGCACCGGCCTCCCTGGCTTTGACGGCCGTTTCTCCCCTAGCAAAAACACCAATTTTTCTAGGCTTACCTAAACCATGGGGAAGTGTCACGATTGCATCAATTCTGTTTTCAGGTCTCCTCATATCGACATTTCTAATGTTTACTGCCATATCAACGGTTTCTACAAATTTCCTATCTTTCGCTCTTTTTATCGCTTCGTTTATCGCATTCGAAAGTTTTTCTTTACTAACTATCAAACCCTATCACCCCGTAGTCGAACGGCTACAGCCTCCTACGGAATTTTACCTAAGACTCGTTTAGTGATAAAAGTAGATATTTTAATTTATCGGTTAGATTGAATTCTCGCTGCTAATGGTTGATCAAAAAATATGCTAATTTTCTAAATGGATTAAACAGTAGAAAATGCTTTTTTAAGAATTATAAACCTAAATTTTCTTCTTCATCACTCACCTTGTTTGGAAAAGTTTAAACTTATTGTGAATGATAAAACCTTATGATAGATGATCTACCAGAGAACCTACGTAAAACAATTCTATCGCTCTTAAAACTTGGAGAAGCAACAGCCCAAGACATAGCCCGAATAACTGGAAGAAATAGATCGACAGAAAGTTACTATCTCAACATGTTAACCCAAATGAGGATTCTCAAGAAGAGAAAAATAGGAAGAAAAATATATTTTAGTATAAATTCCTAAAATTAATTTTATTATTAAATTATTCATTTTTATTTTTTAATTTTAAAAATGTCTTTTAAATAGTATTCTAAAAAGAGGATAGTATAACAAAATAAAATTTAAGTTGATAATACTACTATTACAAAATATAGTGGAATAAAAGTTTAGGTAAGCCTAAAAATTTCAAAATTGAATCCTTTTTCTGTTCCAAAATTTGTATGAATATGGGAATTACAGCGAATGTAAGGGGGGTTACATGCAATGACAATACCAGAACTGGGCAACCCTGCTAAAATTATTAGAATTTATCCCACAAAATTTGTAATCAAATTAACAAATAAATAGAATAATATGAATTTTAATTTTTATTAATATTCTTATTTAAAAATTTAATAATTAGAAATTTTTATGCTAGAAGATATATTAATATTAAAAAGAATATTAATTTAAAAATTT
>CAZPML010000054.1:0-9428 GCA_964587675.1 uncultured archaeon | reverse complement strand
GGTCTCACAAGTTGTATTTCTGCTATTTATAATTTATTGTTGTCTTGACAGCTCCTCTGCGAATGACCTCAAAACTTAAATAGCAAATGAAATCAACAAGTTTCTGAAGCGGGGTGGGGTAGTCAGGTAATCCCGGCGGGCTCATAACCCGCAGATCCGTGGTTCAAATCCACGCCCCGCTACTTTCGCAGCAAACCCACCCCGCTATACTGGTAAACCCAAGTCAGAAGACAGCTTGAAGATAAATCCAAGGCTATTGGATTGAGATTGGAAGTGTGAAAATTTGCAGCACAGAAAAAAATTTAAATCTCTTTAAGCTCACCCAAACTAAGCAAATTCAGAGTTCTTCAAAAGGGGTTCTGTTGTGGGAGCATGATGCTGGAAAAGTTAGAGGAAAGAAAAGAACAGCTAGAAAAAGAGTTTCAGGAGTTCGTTAAGAAAAGGGATGAGCTCAACCTTTTGGCTAGAGAGTTTGCAGGCAAAAGAGATCAGCTAAATAGAGAAGTTAGAGAACTACTCAATAGAGCAAAGGAAATAAAGACCATGAGAGATGAATATAATTCCAAAACAAGAGAACTAAAGAAAAAAAAGAACGAAATTTATCGTGAAATCGATAGGCTCTATAGAGAGTTGGATAAGTTGAGAAAAACGATAGACAGGGGTGGTAGACCACTTGGTGAAATTGAAAGGGAGATAAGAAGACTTGAATTTAGACAGCAAACCGTTGTGTTAACAATAGAAAAGGAGAGAGCTCTTGTTGAAAGAATTTCAAAGTTGAGAAGGGAGTTGGAAGAAAGAAAGGCCCAGCTCGAAAAACATGAGGAATTTAGAAGGCTAATAACTAAAATTAGAGATTTAAAGGACCGTGCAAGAGAAATATTGAATCAAATGAAGGAATTCGCTGAGGAGGCGGATAAGTATCATGAGGAGCTCGTAAAAATCTTCTCCGAAGTAGATGAAAAGAGGAAGAAAGCTGATGACATGCATGAAAAATTTATTGAAAGTAAGAAGGAAGCCGATAGATGTCATGCGGAAGCGATTAAAAGAAGGAGAGACATCAGAGACCTTGATAAAGTTATCAAGGCTTTAAAGTCGAGGCAGTACAAGACTAAAGAACAAAAAGAGAGAGAAGAACTACTTAAAAGAGCTAAGCAGATATACGAAATGTTTAAGAAAGGTGAAAAGATAGAAACGGAGGACTTACTCATACTACAGAGGGCCGGATTGATTTAGAGTAATCATAACCTAATTTAAGAGCTTTGAGATTAACATCTACGACCGGTGCAGGCATAACCTCTTTAATTGTCTCCTCTATTCCGGTATAATCTACTGGGATGTCCGTAATACCTAAAAGAACCCCTAGTACTACCACATTACTTGTTAAGATATTTCCAGCTTCTTCCGCAATTTCTGATGCGTTTACCGCAAATATCTTATCTGTTATTGATTTCAATGTTCTAATGATCTTTTCAAGGCTGGGGTAGGTGGAAATTCCAGTTGTAACTGAAGGCGGAATGATTTTGCGCGTATTTAGAATGATGGTTGTTTGAGGGTTTAGATATTTGGCGTATCTCAGAGCTTCGCTGGGCTCTAGAGCAATCATGATATCTGCCGCACCTATCGGTATTAGCGGAGCTCTTACGTTTCCGATTCTGACATGGACTTCTACGCTCCCACCTCTCTGGGCCATGCCATGTGTTTCAGCTGTAATTACGTTCAATCCAGATCTCATTGCAGCTCTAGCTAAAATTCCTGCAGTTGTGAGAGCTCCCTGACCACCAACGCCAACTATTATTATGTTCAATTTCATCTTATCACACGTTTTCAATGGGCCTCTATCCCAACCGTAGTTAGTAATCTCTTCTTAATAGCTTCCGTTATGAGCTTTGATAGGGTATCTCGATCACCAACATCGCCAAATATCCCTAAAGGAATCTGAGCACCTGCGGCATGCGCGTGACCACCGGAACTTCCAACATCACTAAATGCGCGTTTAAGAACTTCCCCTATATTGATCCTCACATCCTTGTTTCTTGCGGAGATGTATACGGTGTCCTTAATAACTCCAAAAACTATTGTGGTTGAGACCCCTTCCAGCCTTAATAGAAAATCGGCCGCTTGGGGCAACGCGTCGCGATCGTTGATGAACCCCGCAAAGCTAATGAGAAGACTTGAATATATTTTCCTATTTTTGATCGCTGTACCGAGCACATCTAGAGTTTCTGTGGAGATAGCTGGACCCTCCATTTTCTCAATCATTTCGTGGTCGACAAATGGATACAAAAATGCAGCAGCTATGAAGTCCGCAGTACGTGTGTTTTTCTTGAATTCGTCGGTCTCACTTTTTATACCAAAGAATAAAGCGGTCGCGAGTGTTTTGCTTGGAGTAATCTTTAGTTCTCTGATGTATTCAGTCAAAATTGTGGCAGTAGCACCTACGTTCCCCCTCAAATCTACATAATCTGCCAGAATCTTTTCTGCGGGGTGGTGGTCAATTATTATGGATATTTTTACGTCTTGGGGAATTGAATTGTTAACTCCCGGGCCTGCAGAATCAACTAATGCAAACATTGCATAATCTGATAAATTAACTTCTTGAGCTCTTTGCATGGGTATCTCCAGTAAGTTCACCATAGCTCTATTTTTCTGGTGGAGTATGTCACCGTAGTATAGTATGTCGGCTTCCACATCAAAGTGATTTGCAATTACCATTAAAGCATAAGCGGAGGAAATAGAATCTGGATCTGGGTTATCGTGGGTGAAAATACCGAGTTTTTTACCTTTAATCCCATCTAGAATGTTCTTTAGTTTGTTTATCTTCCGGTAGATTTCGACTTTCTTTATTTTTTCAAGTACTGAATTTTTAATGGCATCAGATGTTAGGACTACTATATCCGCTCCGATACCTTCTATCTCTTCTTTTACCTTTTGGCTACTAGCTCTAGAAATTATAAAAACTCTCTTGCTGATCTCCCTAATCGTCCTAATAGTTTTTAAGTTAATTTCGTCTTTTGAACTTAAAACGAGTATCGCTGACACCGTTTCAAAATTCAGTTCCTTGTAAGTATCTTTGTCAGTGGGGTCCGCAAGAATTGCGTAATATCCCTCATCTTGGAGGATCTCAACCTTTTCTGGGGTTGGATCAAGGGCTAGAACGCTTTTGCCTTGTTTAACAAGTTCCCTCACAATTCCTATTCCAGCCGACTCGCATCCTATGACTATATATTCATAATCTGAGGAGTTTTCAGCCATTTCAAATTCAAAACACAGTATGAATATTAAAACTTTCTGATTCAGTCAAGATCTTTTACGTTCACTCTCCATAAAGATCCAATAACAGTTGCGATTTTGGGATTTTCAAATCCTTTAATAAGTTTAAAATCTTTGGGATATCCTATAAACGGATTTATTGAATTCTTTATTGTATTTGCAACCCAAATTTTTATTTCTGCTCTTTTCGCATCTTCTGATCTTTTTTTATAAAATTTATAAAATTTTGAGATGTCGTCTTCAGTAGGGACAACTATAACGTACTCTCCGCTGAAATTTGACTTTAATTCCTTGTGAACTTCAAAATCATTGAACAAATCGTCGATTATTGAATAAATAACGAGATACCTAAATTTGTTTTTGGTGTATAGTCTAGCTATTTTTCCGCGGTTCTGATAGCCTTGAAAGAAACCATCTGTAATTTGGATTAAATTTTCGAGTTGGCCAACCAAATTCTTCGATTTGATGTATTCAGTGTAGGCTATTTTAAAGTCCTCATCTCCTGGAGTCTCAGTGTGTGGGTAGTAAAATGTAATTCCTTCGATCTTTAATTCTTCGGAATAGTATGGGCTTTTGATGGTTATAGGGTATTCAATTAGGCTTCTAACTATCTCTTCTACGAACTCCCTTTTTATATTTATGATCTCCAATCCAGCAACTTCCAATAATGCTCGTAAAGTATGTCTTTCTAACTCATCTTTGCTTACGATTTTTCTTCCTTTTAGCATCTCGCTGAGTCTCTCAATCACTTCGGTTCTCATTTCGATACATCAAAATTTTAAAAATTTAAATTATTCTACCTTGCTTGGTGCTGGTATTTCACCCACAACGTTATCAACGAAAAAGCTCATAGATAGGAGATCCTTGTCGGACATAACTTCCCCTTCTTTCTTTATCAGCTTTCCATTTTGATCGTAAATTGGACCAACGAATGGGTACTGCTCTGGAACTTCTTTGTTCAGGAATTTACTCTTCTCCGCAAGAACGAGTTCTTTCACTTTGTTTGGCACTATCGGATTGAATGGTGCAATGTCCACAACACCTTTATCAATTCCCCACCATATTTCTTCAGACTTCCACCTACCTTTCATCACTTGTTCGACAACATAGGAGTAAATAACACTCCAATTCCAAATCGCAGCAGTTAGATGAGATTTTGGAGCAAACTTGTACATATTGCTGTGGTAACCAATCGAATAAACGCCCTTCTCCTGAGCCGCTTGTTGTGGAGCTGGCGAATCTTGATGTTGCGCAATAACATCGCATCCTTGGTCAATTAAGCTTAAAGCAGCCTCCTTTGATCTAGCTGGATCGTACCAAGCACCGGTCCAAACAACGTAAACCTTTGCATCTGGATTAACTTTCTTAACTCCTAGTGCAAAAGCATTGATACCCCTAATGACTTCTGGAATTGGATGGGCAGCAACGTATCCTATTTTACCCGTTTTCGTCATGGATCCGGCAACAAGCCCGGTCAGGTATCTAGCTTGGTACATCCTTCCAAAGTACGTTCCTACGTTCTTGGCGGTTTTGTAACCGCTGCAATGCATAAAGACAACTTGAGGATAATCCTTGGCAACTCTGATAGTTGGATCCATAAATCCAAATGAGGTCGTGAATATGATCTTGTATCCTTGCTCTGCATACTCTCTGATAACCCTCTCGGCATCAGCTGGGCTAACGGATTCCGAATAAGCTGTTTTTATGCCATATTTCTTCTCAATGAACTGTCTTCCCAAGTCGTGCATGTAGGTCCAACCTGCATCTCCAATCGGACTGACGTAAACAAAAGCTACCTTTAGCTTCTCAGCTTGCTTTTCTGTAGGCTGTGCACATCCCATTAGTGAAACTGTAAGAACTGCAAGGAGAATTAAGGCCGTAGCCCATCTCATATGGCTTTTTGGATTAGAAAAAGATAAGTTTTTTGTTTTTAATTTAAAATAAAATATGCAAAATTAATCCCTTTTTCCTCTTATGTATGGTCTCCCTAGAGCTGAGGGTGCACCAAAAGCCTCTTTTTTCCTTGAAACTGCAAGTAATAGAACAAAAATAGTTGCAACATATGGAATCATTCTAAGTAAATGATATGAGATTCCAATCCCCGCAGCTTGTAATTTAAACGAGAGGACATCTAAACCCCCAAACAGATATGCACCGAGTATTGCTCTTTGTGGCATCCAACCACTGAAAATTACTAGTGCTAGGCTAATCCAGCCTCTTCCAGCGGTCATTTCATCCGTCCAAAGTTTTGCGTAGGCAAGACTGAGGTACGCTCCAGCAATTCCGGTTAAAAATCCACCAAATAGAGTGCATATGTATCTGATGCCGTCAACATTAACTCCTAGCGTGTCTGCGGCCTCGGGATTCTCACCTACGGCCGTTATTTCGATACCATATCGTGTTTTGGTCATCACAAACCAAACCACTATTGAGGTAGCAAATGCCAGATATACGAGCGGGTCATGCCGAAAAATAGCCTCGCCAAGGAATGGAAGTGAGGATAGGTAAGAGATGTCGATGGGATTTATGTAGGTTGCAACTTTCCCGATATAGTTTCTACCAAAAAAACTAGTCAACCCCAAACCAAGAATGACTATCATCAATCCAGTAACCGGTTGATTTGCCTTAAGCGTAACGGAGAAGAAAGCATGCAGAAAAGCTAAACTCGCTCCCGCAAGTCCTCCAGCCAAAATCCCAATCCAAGGATTACCGGTGGCAATGGTTGTAGCAAAAGCGGAAAGGGCTCCAGCAATCATGATTCCTTCCAGCCCAAGGTTTAAAACTCCGCTTTTCTCAGTTACAATTTCGCCTATTGTAGCGAAGAGAAGCGGTGTCCCTGCTCTGATTGATGAAGCCACTAATGATGCAAGAATTTCCATAATTTTCTCCCCCTGAGCGCATCACCTGCTATGATGAACAGTACAATAATAGCCTGAAAGACATAAACGATTGCAACGGGAATTGAATAAGTTGTTTGAAGAGCAGAACCTCCTACGTATAAGAAGCCAAATAAGAGGGCTGCAAATACGACACCTATTGGATTTCCGCTTGCCAGTAAGGCTACGGGGATACCGGCGTATCCGTAGCCGGGCGATATGTTACATCTCAGTCTCATATGTATCCCGCTAACCTCGATCATTCCAGCTATTCCTGAAAGGGCGCCGGCAAGCATCATTGAGTAGATTATTATCTTATCTTTGTTTATTCCGGCGTATTCTGCAGCTTTTGGATTAGCTCCGACAACCCTTATGGAAAAACCGAACTCTGTCCTCGTCAAAAGAAAATAAATTAGAACTGCCAGGAATATTGCTATAAAAACTCCAACATGAAACCTGGTCTCAAGCAATCTGGGTAAAATTGCATACTTTGGAAATAAATCGGAATAGGGAAAGTTGTAAACTTTCTTTCCTTTCAATGGACCGTAAACTAGGTATTCAACCCAGTAAATTGCCACGTAATTTAGTAACAAAGTTGAAAGAATTTCATTTAGTCCAAATTTAGCACGCAGAATTCCCGGAATCAGTGCCCAAAGAACACCCAAAAACGCTGAGAATACGAACATTAAGGGAATTGTTAGATATGGATTCTTAGAATAGAGAGCAACTAAACTAGCTGCAAAGGCGCCCATGTACAATTGACCTTCCGCACCGATATTCCATAAACCAGCTTTAAATGGAATAGCGACGCTAAGTCCGGTTAGTATGATGGGAGTTGTTTTAACAAACAATTCGGTCAAACCAAACTTCGATCCGAAAGACCTCTGAAACATAATTGAGTATGCTTCAATTGGATCAATGTTCATTGAGATTAATAGTACACCTACAATAACCATTGAAGCGACTATCGATGCTAGGTGTACCGTGTATTTCATCCAGCCGATCCTCCCATCATGTAGCCTATTCTTTCTACATCAAACTCGCTCCTTGGCAACACTCCAACAATCTTGCCGTCGAAGATTACGGCAATTCTATCGCAGAGTTCTAAGATCTCATCGAGATCTTCTGAAATTAGCAAAATAGCACATCCTCTTTCGGCCTCACTCACAAGCTTATTTCTCACGTATTCGGTTGCTGCAATGTCCAGACCTCTTGTGGGTTGAGATGCAACGACTAATTTAGGTTTTCGAGAGAGTTCTCTTGCCAATATGAGTCTTTGGATATTTCCACCTGAGAGTGTGCTAGCTGGTGAGTGGAGGGATGGATAAATGATTGAAAATTCATTGGTAAGTTTAAGCGCTTTTTCCTCCATCTTCTTGAAGTCGAGTGATAAACCCTTTTTATATTTTCTGAAATCCTTTAGCATCAGGTTCTCAATAACACTAAGTTGGAGAGCTAGACCGACTCCAATTCGATCTTCTGGAATATACGCTATCTCGTCTCTTGATTGTTTTACGCTTTTCCCGTTAACCGTAATCTCACCTTTTATGGGATCCCTTAGTCCAGCTATGGCCTCCTCCAATTCTCTCTGCCCGTTTCCAGAAACCCCAGCTATACCGAAAATTTCTCCGGCGTTTACAGAGAAAGTTACGCCCTTTACTGTTATAACTCCCCTATCATCCTGTATCCATACATTACGAACTTTTAATACCACCCTCTCTAGCGGAAAGTTCTTTTTCTCCAATTTCGATGACAGTTCCCTTCCAATCATCATTTTTGCAAGCTCTCTTTTTGTAACGGAATTTGTCTCGAGAGTACCTACTTTTTTCCCACGTTTGAGTACCGTTATTCTGTCTGTTACATCAAGGGCCTCGTTTAATTTGTGAGTGATGAATATTATCGTGAGACCTTTTTTTGTCATTTCCTTTAATGCAGAGAACAACTTTCTCGTCTCCTGGGGTGTTAGGACGGCAGTAGGTTCATCCAAAATTAGTAGCTTAACGTTCCTAAATAGAGACTTAGTTATTTCTACTCTTTGTTCTTCTCCAACACTTAAGTTCATCACTAGCTCATCAACATCTACTTCTATTCCATAAATCGAAGAGAGTTCGTTAACTCTATTTCTTATCCATTCCTCACAAATTAGAGGATCCTTGGGCGTCTTAAAACCAAGTATAAGGTTGTGAAGGACCTTTAATTTTGAGACGAGGGTGAAATGTTGGTGAACCATTCCTATTCCAGCTTTAATAGCATCTTTAGGGCTTTTGAACTTTACGGGCCGTCCTTCAAATATTATCTCTCCTGAATCGGGCTGATGTAGACCTATTAAAATGTTCATTAAGGTCGTCTTTCCTGCACCATTTTCCCCCAGTAAACCGTGGATTTCACCCTTCTTGACATCTAAGCTTATGTTGTCATTTGCAATTACGTCACCAAATTTTTTGGTAATATTTCGCATTTCGAGTATTGTTTCCATCAGCTTTTAGTGAACCGTTTTGGTAAATCTTTTTTCCGAATTCGTTGATCTAAAGTTAAAGTTTAAATTTAGGTTTTACGAACAATCCAATTTCACATTCAGTTGCTAAGAAGGCCCCGTCCGCGAGGGCGGAGATGAACTGGAAAGTGGGCAAGTTTTGTTAAGGGTAAGGAATTATGGAAATAACGAAGACCATCAAATGTAAGCTCATAGGACTAACAAAGCAGTAGTTAGAACCGCTTAATCGAGAATATGACAATTTCCATCCCACTTGAAGACAGGGAATTTATTCCGCAACGAAACAGCAAGGAAAAAGAACTTATCGAAAGATTGACCACCCAAAAAGGACTACCCTCTCGTCATTCGAAATGATTTGATGACATTCGTAAAGCAGATAACAAGCTTGCTAAATGCTGGGCAAGAATTCCCATTTATGGAGTTAGAGGAGGTGTTAAGGCTGCCTTATCTCACCAACCTTTCAACTCCGGGAGTGGGAAATTTTTTGCACCAAACTCGTTAGAAAGAATGGTGAATTTTTCTTGCACGTCACAGTCAAAAAGAAAGTTGAACTCAGAAAGCTCATCCATTACAGCTGTTGATATGGGAGCGAGATGGGTTGCCAACGTCTGTGGTACGGCATCCCAGTAACCCAAGTTCTAGGTAAGAGGATTAGGGAAGTTAGGGGAAAGTATTTCTGGTTGAGGCGTAAGTTGGGCAGAGAGAAAAAGCTTAGAGCAATAAAGAAGATAGGAGACAAGGAGAAAAGGGAGGAGTGCGGTATGTCCTGCACACTCCCCAGCTTCACG
>CAZPML010000053.1:0-9930 GCA_964587675.1 uncultured archaeon | reverse complement strand
AGAGGCTTGTGGATAAGGGAAAAATGACCGAAGAACAGGCTAAAGAGTGCTTGGCAAGAATAAAAACGTCCACTTCTTTGGAGAGTTTGAAGGATGCGGACTTCATTATAGAGGCGATACCAGAAAATCCGGATCTAAAGAAGAAGGTTTTCTCCGAAATTGACAGGATTTGCAAACCGGAGGCAATATTTGCCTCAAATACATCCGGAATAATGATATCTGATTTGGCAACGTCTGTTGAGAGAAAGGATAAGTTTATTGGAATGCATTGGTTCAATCCAGCACCCGTAATGAAATTAATTGAGATCGTGAGGGGGGCTCTAACATCGGATGAAACGTATGAGGTTACGGTTGAACTCTCGAAGAAGTTTGGTAAGATTCCAATTGAGGCTAGAGACGGCCCAGGCTTCTTCACGACCAGATTCATAGGTTCTTGGATGGTGGAGGCAGTCAGGCTATTTGAAATTGGAGTTGCTGGAATTAAGGAGATAGATGAAATGTGCAAGCTCGCTTTTGGATTCCCAATGGGGCCATTTGAGCTCATGGACCTAGTTGGACTGGATACCGCGTACCATATCGCAGAATATCTTTACAATGAAACAAAGGAACCCCACTACTCCCCACCTA
The DNA here is from genome assembly GCA_964587675.1 of uncultured archaeon. Taxonomy (GTDB): domain Archaea; phylum Halobacteriota; class Archaeoglobi; order Archaeoglobales; family Archaeoglobaceae; genus CAZPML01. The sequence goes on along the minus strand of CAZPML010000053.1, from coordinate 9,303 downwards.
TAACGCTAAAGAAACTGGTTCTCTCAGGATACATTGGAGACAAGAAACTTAAGCCCGGAAGCAAGGGTGGATGGTACGATTATTTTGGAATTGAGAAATAATCTCAATTTTTTTATTTTGGAACTCGCCCAAACATCTTAGAAAAGTTTTATATTTTAGGAAATATTTTAAGGAGCATGGACAAATTCATCAAAACTATCAGCAATTTCCTCGATGAAGAAGACGTCAAGCTTATGAAAGCCGTAAGTAGCGATCCCATTGTAGTTCATTCAATAAGAAGAATATTTGAAAGACCGGAAAAGGTGGGAAAGTATCTTGTTTTGTTGAAAGACATTCCAGCGGCAGTTTATCTTTTGGCAAAAGTTGCTGAAAGATTATCGAAGTATTTGGAAGGTGAAGACGAATCAAAATGTTTTAACATTTTTTTGTCAGCTTTAAGGCAGCTTAAGGAATGCAAGGACAAGAAAATAATCCAAAACATGTTTATATTGCTAAAAGAGGCTATTGAGAGGAGATTAATTGAAGGAAAGTATGAAGATGCTGCAAAACTTGTTATGGAGTTTCAGGAATTTGGATTTAAGAGCTATATTCGTAAAATTTTGTTCTTTGCGCTCGAAGTCTCCGAAGACGGGGATTACAGGAGGGCAATGAAAATCTTGGATTTGTTGCCCAACATAGATGAAGTCATCGTGTCTAAAGCGAACATCTTGCTTGAATGGGGAAAGTACCTTTCACTAAGCGATCCAGATGCTGGAATAAGGAAGATAGAGGAATCGATAAAGCTTAAAGAAACGACCGAAGCAAAGCTGGCGATGGCAGAGATCTACGAGAACATTGGAAACTATGAGAAAGCTTACTACATTTACTCCTCGCTCAGAACGGTATATCCTGGAATAGAGAGGAAAATGTCTAGGATGTTGCTTGAATGGGGAGAAGAGACGGGCGATCCAGAAAAGTTGAAGGAAGCTTACAACCTCGCATCCAATGACAAGTTGCTCGCAGAAGAAATAGAAAGGAGATTAAAAAAATTGATAAGTAAAACGGAGAAAACCTAAATTCAAATTTTCAAATATATTCAAACCAGCTTTCCAGTTCAGAACATCTATTGTACTTCCTCAAAAATAGCTTAAAACCCCTTTAGATTTGTTTAAGAAATTTGGATAGAAAAATATAATTGTTGTAAGAGCAAAAAAAATAAGGATGGTAAAAAGAGCGAAGCTTGTTAACGACGTCGTTGAGCTAATACCGGTATTCCATCTGTTGTCAACTGAAATCTACAGAAAGGTCTACTACGCTCTCCTTGAGGGGTGGTATACAATCACCGAACTTCGCGAAAGGTTTGGGGATGGTTTTGAAGAGGCGCTTAGAATCCTTAAAAACGCTGGAATGCTTGAAGTTAAGTGGAGAATGCCCGCAGATCCTGGGGGAAAACCTGAAAAGGAGTACCATGTGAGTTACACGCACGTGAGCGCAAATTTCTACATATCCCTCAAGGATCTTAACAAGATCTTGGAAGTCATTTTCATGCCCGATGACGAACTTGAAGAATACGTAAAGCTGATAGAGAGCGAAATAAAAGCTGGAAGAATGTCCGTTCCCCATATATGTAGGAGCCTAAGTCTCGATCCTCTTTTAATTAGGGCAATTGCGAAGAAATCTTTAAAACTCAATCTGAAAGGTCAACTAATCGAAATGGCCAAAAATGAAGAAATATAGCATTAGGGACATCCTAAATCGATTTAGGTGGCATCCAGACCTCGATATTTCTAAGGTTGAGATTTTTTACGTTGACAGGCCGAGGGGATCCTCGAAAATTCAGGGCCTGGAGATAGAGAAAGTTGGGCACAAGTTCGTTTACTTGAAATCTGGAATAGCAATACCCCACCATAGGATTTTTGAAATTAGGTACGAAGGGGAGGTTGTATGGAAAAAGTCGTGATTGGAGTCGTACACCTAAAGCCATTGCCTGGCTCTCCCCTCCATAATTCACTCGATGATGTTTTAAATTCTGCAATTAGAGACGCCAAAGCTCTGGAGGAAGGAGGAGTTGACGCCCTGATAATCGAAAATTATGGCGATTTGCCTTACTTAAAAGAAGTTGGAAAGGAAACCGTGGCCTGTATGACGGCCGTTGCGTTGGAAATTCGAAGAGAAGTTGGGGTAGGTTTGGGAATCAACGTCTTAAGGAACGATCCAATAGCAGCATTAGCAATTGCAAAAGCCGTGAAAGCCGATTTTATTAGAGTGAATCAATCGATTTTCCCGAGCGTAACTCCAGAAGGCCATCTTGAAAGTACAGCAGCTGAGCTGTGGAGGTATAAAAAGAATATAGATTGCGACGCCATGGTTTTTGGGGATATCGAAGTCAAGCACGCAATTCACTTCGCAAGGCTTGAAGATTACATTCTAAATATCGAAAGAAGCCTCTTGGATGCTGTAGTGCTTACTGGAAAAGCGACGGGAATGGAAGTACGTTTATCGGACTTGAAGAAAGTGAGAGAAACCGTTAAGCTACCAATTTTGGTTGGAAGTGGCGTCAACTCTGAAAACGTGGGTGAAATTCTGAATTACTGCGATGGAGTCATAGTCGGAACTTACTTTAAAAAGAGGGGTGTAGTTGATGCAGACAGAGTTAGAAGGATTGTCAGAGTTGCGAAGGGGCAGGCACTCTGAGGTTTTTCTTTTTGGGAAATATGCCATAAAAGTTTTCAATAGAAAATATCTATATAACTTTTACAAGGAAGCTAAGTTTCTCACGCTTCTCCAACCTTTTAATTTTGTTCCAAAAATTTATTTCATTGACTTCGAAGATCTGAAGATAGTTATGGAAAGGGTTTTCGGGGAGTACATAGTTGATCGATTTGAAAAAGAGGTCATAGATAGGTGCTTGTGGATTTGCTACTTTTTGGACTCAATCGGAATTCAGAAGGAAGAAATGGCAAATCCAAGGAAGCACATTTTGGTATCAAATTCAAGGGTTTACTTCATTGACTTCGAAAGAAGCGTAATAGCTGGGAACCCATCAAACCTAACCCAGTTCTGCTCATTTTTGATGAAGTTTGGTGTTGAGATTCCAACTGAAATCTTAAAATCGTACAAAAGAGAAAGGAATTACGAGAAATTTTTGAAAATCAGAAATAGTGTACTTTCCTTTCTTTAAAGTAAGGCTCTCTAAGCTTAACGGCCTCTTTAATAGCCTCGATCAAATCTTCTCCGTGAAGCCCGTTTATGTCGACCGTATCGTTTCTTAGCAGGCAAGGCTTCAGTTTCCCATCGCACGTTACCCTCATCCTGTTACAGTGCATGCAGAACTCGGTGTTGCCTAGAGGTCTTACAAACTCGACAACGCCATCCTTCGTCCAGTACTGCTTCCTCTTATGCATGGTTCTTACCTTCACGGCATAGGCTTTAGACTCGAACTCCCTCTCAAAATTTGAGATGTCGAAGTAGTACTTCTTAAGCCCCTTAATGGGCATTAACTCTATTATTTGGAGAATTGCTTTAACGTCAAACTTGTTGAATGAATTTGCAAAATTAAGCAAATCATAGACTTCGTTTTCATTTATGCCCTTCATAACGACCATGTTTATCTTTACAGGTGTCAGGTCCGCATCGCAAGCTGATTTGATGCCTTCTATAACTCTACTCACATCTCCTCCACCTGTTATGAATTCGTACTTCTCTGGATTTAGGGTGTCCAAGCTTACGTTGACCCTGTCCAAACCGACCTCTCTCAGCTCGAAGGCGAGATCTGAGAGGTAGGTGCCATTCGTCGTTAGAGAAACCTCTTTGAATGGAGGGAGAAGGGAGATTATGTCTAGGATATCCCTTCTAATTAGAGGCTCTCCACCCGTTATTTTCAGCTTTTTAACTCCGAGTTTGTAGAAAGCCCGAGCGATCTCTGCAATCCTTTCGGCGGACATTTCTTCCTTGCAATCTTCCTGCCCCTCCCTGTGGCAGTAGAAGCAATTTAAATTACACCTGTTTGTGATGGATATCCTGAGATTCGTTATCGTCCTTCCAAATCTATCTCTGAGCATAGTTTTTCAGCCCTTCTCAGATCTTCAACGGTGTTGATATTGAAAAAGGAAATTAGGTTCTTATCAAATTTTCTAAGTTTGTCCATTGGGTAAAAGATCGTGTTCACTCTTCGGAGAACAGCCAGTATTCTCCTCTCACCTCTCCTCAGGACTTCCTCTATTTCGCCTACTATGCTTGACGAATAGTAAGCCAGCAACGGTTCTGCAAATCTCGAAGTTGGTACCAGAGCGTCGCATCCCAACCTCCTCCCTTCCTCAAAAATGAAATTTGCTAGGGATTTTTTGATGAATGGCATGTCTACGGCGGTAATTAAGCATTCTTTGAAGTGTTTTAAGGCCGCATGAATACCTCCAAGTGGTCCAGCATTCTTAAATGAGTCAAAGATGAAGATACAATCGAAGTTTTTCGAATATTCCCTTGCTTGATCTTCGTCTCTACAAACGAAAATTAGGTCGTGGTTTGAAAATTTCCTAATTGCGATCTCAATTAGTTTCTTTCCGCAAAGCACGATCTGGGCCTTTTCTTTTCCAATCCTTCTACCTCTGCCACCAATTAACACTGCAATCCTCACTCTCCGGTCTTGGTAGTTATCTATTTATTACAATTTCTTTTAGCCCGGTTATGGATATCATCGAAGAACTTAAATACTACAGAAGCAGGGACATACCCTATTCGAGGGTCCTGAGCTCTATGTGCACGATTCCACATCCAATCGCTGTTAAGGCGCACCAGATGTTCATAGAAACAAATCTCGGGGATCCAGGTATTTTCCGTGGAACAGTTGAACTTGAATCCAAGGTTATTGAGATTCTCGGTGGGATCCTTCACAATAAAAATGCCACGGGCTACATATGCTCGGGTGGGACTGAGGCAAACATTCAAGGAATTAGAGCTGCCAGAAACATCAGAAAGGAGAAAAGAGGTAAGCTAAACATCGTGGTTCCAAAAACGGCCCACTTCTCATTTGAAAAAATTGCTGACATGTTGAATCTCGAAATAAGGAGAGCTGGTGTTGACGATGAGTACAGAGTTGATGTTGGAGAGGTAGAAAGACTCATCGACGACTCAACGGTTGCTATAGTTGGAATAGCCGGAACAACGGAGTTGGGACAGATAGACCCAATTGTGGAGTTGTCTGAGATTGCAGTTGAAAGGAACATCGAGCTACACGTTGATGCAGCTTTTGGAGGCTTAGTCATACCCTTTTTGGAAAACCCATATCCATTCGATTTTCGGAACGAAGGCGTGAGCTCGATAACGCTAGATCCTCATAAGATGGGAATGGCCACAATTCCCGCTGGCGGAATCCTATTTAAAGATGAAAAGTACTTGAGGGCTTTGGAGGTCGAAACTCCGTATTTAACTTCTAGAACCCAGTATACTCTCACCGGAACCAGACCGGGAACTGGGGTTGCGGCAGCCTATGCAGTTCTAAAGTCACTGGGTTTCGATGGATTGAGGAGGATCGTGAGGAAATGCATGCAAATTACAAGGGTACTTGTTGAGGAAATGGAGAGCTTGGGATTCGAAAAAGTAATAGAACCGGTAATGAATGTGGTCGCATTCAAAACGGAGAGAGCGGAGGAAATAAAAAATGAGATGTACAGGAGGAGATGGGTTGTATCGACGATCAAAAAACCTTGCGGATTGAGGTTCGTAATTATGCCACACATCGATGAAGAAACGATAATGAACTTCATAGATGACCTGAAGAAAGTTTGCGGGGTGGTTAAATGGAGGTGAGACTTGTAATCGATGGGGAAGACATTGAACTCAATCCCTTCGTCATGAAGATGATTGGAAGAACGATTGAGGCGATGGTATCCGTTTTAAGGGGTGTAAAGGAAGATTGGAAGATCCTATCGCTTGAAGTGGTTAGATGACTGATAAGATTAAGAAGTGCGCTAGCTTTGCCGAATACGTGCCAGGAAAAAGTGTTGATGAGGTTAAAAGGAAATACGGTCTGGAAAAAGTTGTGAAGTTGGCCTCAAATGAGAATCCATATGGACCAAGCCCCAAAGCGATAGAAGCAATTAAAAATTTTAAGGATCTTCACGTTTATCCAAACCCCGATTACAATTCTTTGAGGGAGGCGATTTCGGAATTTACCGGATGGGAAACTCGAAGGATCGTTGTGGGCGCTGGGATCGATGGAATTCTTGAAACGATTTTTAGGTTGGTTTTTGAGCCGGGTGATGAAGTTGTAATTCCGATTCCAACTTTTCCGTACTACCACATCCTTGCAAAATCAAACTGCGTTAGAGAAGTGCTGGTAAGGAGAAACGAGTGGTTTGAATCGGATGAAAGAATTCTCGATGCTATAGGCGATAAAACCAAGCTCGTGATTTTCTGCAATCCGAACAATCCAACTGGAAACCTCGAATCTGAGGAAATCATTAAATCGGTCATCGAATCCTCAAATTGCCTCGTATTCATAGATGAAGCGTACATCGAATTTTCCGATCTCAGATATGACTTTGATGGCGAAAACGTTATTGTTGCGAGAACGTTCTCGAAGGCTTTTGGCCTGGCAAATCTAAGAGTTGGATACGCAAGACTTCCAGATTGGATGGTTGAGTACTACAGGAAGGCATCCACGCCCTTCCCAATCTCCACTCTCGCAGAAATCGCCGCAATCGAAGCACTAAGGGATGTTGACTGGCTCGAGTTCTGTTTGGAAAGGATAAAACGTGAAAGGGAGAGAGTTTACAGGGAAATAAAGAAGCTTGCGAATGTTTATCCCTCTCAGGCAAACTTCATCTTCTTCGATTCACCGATCGAAAACCTTTCAGATGAATTGTTGGTAAGGGGAGTAATTGTTAGAGATTGCAAGGGTTTCGTTGGTTGCGGCAATCAGATAAGGGTTTCGATTGGGAGGAAAGAGGAAAACGACTTTTTTATTGAAACTCTAAAAGAAGTGTTGAAATGATTGCAATAACTGGAACTCCGGGAGTTGGAAAATCAGAAGTGGGAAGAGAGCTCGCTAGAAGGGGCTACGTTGTAAAGTCCGTATTGTCTCTGGCGAAGGAACATGGTTGCGTAATCGATGAAAACGATGAGTTAGTCATCGATGTGGAGAGCTTAGCTAAGGTCGAATTCGATGGAATAGTAGAGGGACACCTGTCTCACCTACTAAATCCTGAAATTGTTGTGGTATTGAGGTGCGATCCAAAAATTTTGAAAGAAAGGCTGATCAAAAGGGGATGGGATTACGAAAAGGTCATGGACAACGTCGAATCTGAGCTTTTGGATGTAATTCTAATAGAATCGTTGGATGCATGCGATAGGGTTTACGAAATAGATACAACCGGTAAATCCGTATTTGAAGTTGCAAACTCCATTGAGGAAATCCTAGCTGGAAAGGGCGAGAACTACAAGCCAGGAAGTGTTGATTGGCTGTCTAAATTCTCCGACAGATTGGAGGAAGTTTCAAGGTTTTAGGTGATTTTATGGATGGATTTGCAAAAATAGAATGGGCAAGGAGGAATATGAAGGTCATAGAAAAAATAAGAGAGGAGTTTAGAAAAGAAAAACCTCTCTCTGGCCTTAAAATTGGCGCGGCCTTGCACGTAGAAGCCAAGACGGCTGTCCTCGTTTTAACGCTAATTGATGGCGGGGCTGAAGTTTATATAACTGGTTGCAATCCAATGAGCACTCAAGATGACGTTGCCGATGCTCTAAGGGAGATTGGCATTAGTTGCTATGCAAAAAGGGGAATGAACAGGGATGAGTACTATGAGGCTTTGAGAAAGGTGATCAGGAACGCTCCGGACATCGTCATCGATGATGGAGCGGACTTGATATTCATGCTCCATGGCGAAATGTCCGATTATGCAGGTGAGGTGAAGGGGGCGAGTGAGGAAACGACAACCGGTGTTTTAAGATTAAGGGCTATGGAAAGAGAAGGAGTTCTGAAATTCCCCGTCATAGCTGTAAACGATGCGCTAACGAAGTTCTTGTTCGATAATAGGTATGGCACGGGCCAATCTACAATCGATGGAATTTTGAGGGCAACGAACTTGCTTCTGGCTGGTAAGAAAGTGGTTGTGGCCGGATATGGATGGTGTGGGAGAGGGATAGCGATGAGGGCCAGAGGTATGGGAGCAAACGTTATAGTGACAGAGGTCGATGAGATAAGGGCTCTTGAAGCAATAATGGATGGATTCGAAGTGATGGAGATGGACAAGGCTTGCAGAATTGCGGACATATTTATCACCGCAACCGGGAACAGGAGCGTGATCAGGGAGGAACATATGAGGGAAATGAAAGATGGCGCAATCCTAGCGAACGCAGGGCACTTTAATGTTGAGATAGATGTTGATGCTCTGGAAAGAATTTCAAGGAGCAAAAGGGATGTTAGGAGTTATATGACCGAGTACGATTTGGGGAATAAAAAGCTGTACTTGCTTGCGGAAGGCAGGCTGGTCAACCTGGTTTCTGGGGAAGGCCATCCAATAGAAGTTATGGACATGAGTTTTTCAAATCAGGCTTTGGCGGTCAGACACATCGCTGAAAATTGGAGAAAGCTGGATAAGAAGGTGTACAGAATGCCTGAGGAATTAGATAGGAAGGTTGCAAGGTTGAAGCTTGAAGTTATGGGGGTAAGAATAGATAAACTTACCAGGGAGCAAATCGAGTATTTAACGGACTGGAGGCATGGAACGTGATATGGAGGTACAGGGCTTTGAACAATCCAGTAGCTAGGAGAAAGTGGCTATGCTTTTTAGCATTTTTGATCCTCATAGCACTCGCTTACACGGCCTACAAGACGTCGCTTGGATACCCAGTTAAAAAATCTCTTCTATCCATCTCGATTTTCACCCTTTTCGTATTCCTATATGGAATAATTACGCTCGGAAAACCGAGATATTACCGCATAGATGACAACACCGTTCACTATAAACCCCTCAAAACGGATCTAAGCAGTATTAGAGGTTACGATGTCGATGCAGATAGGCTAATTATCAAGCTACATGGGGCCGGTTTGTTTTCCGTTAGAACTCTTTATTTCGAAAACTTGGAGGATTTGAGAGAAGTTGAGAAATTTTTGAGAAAAATAGTTTGGGAGAAGCAAAAATAGTTAAAGCTTTAATCTTACCAATTAACTCCATCCCCATGCCATCATTTTCTTCGCTCTCATCCTGCATGCAATGTGGAACCTGTGTTGCAAGTTGTAGCGTCAGATATGATCTTAACTTGAGAAAAATAATATCGGCATTTCTTGGTAAGGGGTCAAGATTTTGGAGTGAAGAAATCTGGAAT
>CAZPML010000052.1:0-9936 GCA_964587675.1 uncultured archaeon | reverse complement strand
CGATTTTAGGGAAAGTTTAATATAAGAGTAAACGGAGGTGAAAAATCCGAGGTGATATGTGGTGTTAGATGAAACGACAAGAGAGAGAGCAATTGCTCTAGCGGAGTCGATCAAAAACCTTAATGAATATAGGGAATTCCTAAAAATGGAGAAATTATTGAGAGAAGATGGTATAGCCCAAAAAATGATATTTGAACTCCAAAAAAAGCAAGAGGATTTTGTAAGTATGCAACTTAGCGGAGAATTTGACCAAAATCTATTGAATGAGCTTAAAAATTTGCAATCGGAGCTAAATAAGAGAGAGAGCGTCGTAAATTTTATTGAATCTTACAATAAACTATCGTCCATTCTTGAGGAAATTATTGACGTAATAAGCAAGGAGATTGAATTCGATATCGGTGAGATATACAGGAGATAAATTTGGCGTTATTGTGGATCCTTGCCACATAATGCCAGATTATTTTTTAGCCAACAGCACCTATCGGACGAGCATCTTAGCGAAGTAAAGCGGATCTAAAAGTATCTATACTAGGGAACTGCATCAATCTACATGAGATCTTTCTTAGTTATAGGTAACTACGCCCACACAGAACCATTCAAACTAAATGATTTACCTGGAGCTGGAAGAATCGACATTCTTTGTAGATGCGTAGCTCAGGCACTCTTTATATCACACGGTATTAGAAATTACGTCGAAGTCTACCTTTTGCTTCTCGGCCCACCAAATCCTCCGAAAGCAATCAAAATTGTAGGAAATGAAGTTAAGAGAATGAGCCCCGACGAAAGGAACATCGCTGGACACCTTAGAAAAGCACTTAAAAAAGACGCCAACAAAGGTTGGTCTAAAGTTCACTCAGGTGTTTATATAGCCAAGAAAAATCTGGAAGAACTCCTAAGAGAATTATCAAGCAAGTACGAAATCTACTATTTACATGAAAATGGGGAAGACCTGCATAACATTGCAAAATCCATTAAAAATCCTCTTTTTGTAATCGGAGACCATTATGGATTAACACAAGATCAAGAAAAAGTAACAAAAAGTTTTGCGAAAAAAGTTGTAAGGGTTTCGCATATTTCACTTCTAGCAGAGCAGTGTATAACAATAGTACATTACTTACTGGATAGAAATTTTATAGAAATTAAATAGAAACCTAGAAATTTCTGAACCCTCATCTCAATGAGGAACTTACTCTGAAACTTCAAGTAAACTAAATCTAGTCAATCTGTTATTGTTCACATTTCATCTCTCACCCTACGGATTCATTAAATTTCCGTTTTGACAAGAGTAAATTGTGCAAAAGCATTTGGATTAACTCATCAATGAAGTTTTGTGGAATCAATTTTCAGTTTAAGAAAAAACTTTATTTTTCCATACATATTCGCTCATGCATGAAACTCTTGTTGATTCATGCTGATTACATGGAATACGAGATCAAGAAAAAAACAAAGTTCGCAGAAGAATTTGAAAAAAAAAGAGAGAAACTTGAAGAGGTCCTAGTTGTTTTTACCTCAGTTGAAAGGGGGGATAACGAGCGGATTGTTTCAAAAGCTGCTAGGGAGATAAGAGATGTTGCAAAGGCAGTTGGAACAAATACTGTTCTAATTTATCCATATGCTCACCTCTCATCAAATCTTGCCGATCCCGAAACCGCAGTTAATATGCTAAAAGCCTTACAGAATGAATTGTCGGATCTAGACGTTCATAGGGCACCATTTGGATGGTACAAATCTTTTAAGATATCATGTAAAGGTCATCCTCTTTCCGAACTTTCCCGTGAAATTGGTGGTGAAGTTGAGGCTGAAGTAACGAAGGCTCTAAGAGATGAGGAAGAGAGAGTCGTAAGTTACTGGTATATCCTGACACCAGGGAGAGAACTCATTGAAGTTAAGGACTTCGACTTTGGCCCACACGAAAACCTCAAAAAATTTGCATACTATGAAATGGCAAAAAGGAGGGCCGTAGATGTTGTACCCCCACACGTAGAGTTTATGAGAAGGTTAGAGATTGCAGACTACGAAAATGCAAGTGATAGCGGCCATATGTGCTACTATCCGAAGGGTAGGCTTGTAAAGAGTTTATTGGAACAATTCGTCACTTTAAAATGCGTCGAATACGGTGCGATGGAAGTTGAAACACCGATAATGTATGATAGAAACCATCCAACATTAAGGAGGTATCTTGAAAGATTTCCTGCAAGACAATACATTCTTAAGGGAGATAAGAGAGAATTCTTCCTTCGATTTGCCGCTTGCTTTGGCCAATTTCTCATGCTTGCTAACTCAACAATAACCTACAAGGACTTACCACTCAAAATCTATGAGCTCACCAGATATTCATTCAGGAAGGAGCAAAGAGGAGAACTCGTAGGACTTAGAAGGCTTAGAGCCTTCACAATGCCAGATATGCATACGATCGCAAAGGATATCGAGCAGGCGAAAGAGGAGTTCTTTAACCAATACAAATTGTCGATTGAAGTCCTTAAAGAGATAGGAATAGATCCAGAAGATTACGAAGTTGCAATCCGAGTTACTAGGGATTTTTATGAGAAAAACAAGGAGTTCATACATAGCTTGGTCGACATACTCAACAAACCCATACTAATTGAGATGTGGGACCACAGATTCTTCTATTTCGTATTAAAATTTGAGTTCAACTTCATCGATACCTTAGACAAGGCATCTGCACTTTCAACAGTACAAATTGATGTAGAAAATGCGGAAAGATACGGAATTACCTATGTTGACTCCGATGGAAGCAAAAAATACCCGCTAATCCTTCACTGTTCAGCGAGTGGAGCAATTGAGAGGGTCATGTACGCTTTGCTCGAAAAAGCAAAACTGGTAATGAACTCCGGCAAGCTGCCCTCCCTTCCAACTTGGCTTTCTCCAATTCAAGTCAGAATAATACCGATCAGTGAAAAACAACTAGACCATGCTCTTAAAATTGCAGAAAAAATAGAATCGGCGGGAATAAGAGTGGACATAGATGATAGGGATGAAACGTTGAGTAAAAAAATAAGGAATGCTGGTTCGGAATGGATACCATACGTCATCGTCGTGGGAGAGAGGGAAGTTGAAAAAAATAAATTGACGGTAACAATAAGATCCAAATCGACTATTGATAAACCCTACAGACTGGAGATGACCCTAGGAGAGTTTCTCGAAATGCTAGAAAGGGAGTGTAAGAACAAACCGTATTTGCCACTGAGTCTGCCAAAAAGACTTTCTCTGCGACCAAAGTTCAGGTGATTTGCAATGGAAGAATACGACATGAGAAAAGAGATGCTAAAATCCATAATTCCGATACTTCTAGGTGCTATTGCCGGATTACTGTCTTTCTTAGTTACGGGAAGCTTCAGACAAAGAGACGCTTTCGGTATCATAATTTTAGTATTTCTTATATATATTCAAAAATATATTTTCCCAAAGCTCGGTATTAAGGTTGAATCAAAAGATTGGGCCGGATACGCCTTTTTAACATTCTCTAGCTGGTATATTTCATGGACAATCCTACTCAATATTCACTAGATCTCTAGCCACCTCCGTAGCCCTTTCAATTATTTCCTCTTCTTGCTTATGGTGACCATTTTTAATGACAACTTTTCCATCCACAATTACCGTGTCAACACAACATCCAGAGGCAGAGTAGACCAAATCCGCTACAAGATTGTGAGATGGCCTCATGAAAACCTTTTTCAAGTCTACAATGGCAAGATCTGCAAGATATCCCTCCTCGACCATCCCCAAATCCAATTTAAAAGCCTTTGACGCGTTCTTTGTTGCCATTGCAAAAACTTCTTCGGCCTTCATGATCGTTGGATCGCCATAATAAAATTTCTGCAAGAGAGATGCAAATTTCATTTCCTCTAGCATATCCAAATTGTTGTTGCTAGCCGCACCGTCTGTGCCCAAAGTCACGTTTAGATTTCTCCTCTTCATCTCCCTAAAATTTAAAACACCGCCAACGCACAACTTCATGTTACTTGTTGGACAATGAACAACAGAAACCCCTCTTTTTGCCAATAAATCAATTTCATCGTCCTTAAGCCAAACCGAATGGGCCGCGATGAGTCTGTCGTTTAAAAATCCGATTTCATCAAGTGCCCTAACTATTCCCTTCCCGTATCTTTTCTCAAATTCTAGGATTTCCTCTCTGGTTTCCGCTAGATGGAAGTGTACAAACGCATTGTATTTCTTAGCCAAATCCATTGATCCCGCTAAACCATCCAAACTGACTGTGTAAACTGCATGAGGGCCAATTGCTGGAATAACTCGTTCGTAATTGCCCAATGCCCTAATCTCCTTTTCTGCTCGTGATAAAGCCTCCTCTAACAAACCCGGATTGAAAAAGTCAAAAAAGGCTGATGATATACATGCCCTTATCCCCGTTTCTTCAACAGCTCTCGCCACCGATTCCGGAAAGAAATACATATCGTTGAAAAAGGTCGTCCCGCTCTTCAACATTTCAATGCACGCAAGTTTTGTTCCCCAATAAACAGCCCTCTCCGTTAGCTTTCTTTCCAATGGCCATATTTTTTCTTGCAACCACTCGTGAAGATACATATCGTCAGCATAACCCCTAAACAAAACCATTGCCGCGTGAGTATGGCAATTCACTAAACCTGGGATAACTGCTTTCCCATCTGCTTCTATTACGATATCTGACTTGTCCCAGGCGTCACCAATCATGGAAATCCTATTCTCTTCTATTAGCAAATTTCCTTCTACAACACCCCTTCTTGTTAATATTTTTCCATTCTTAATTAGTATCATGCTACAATTACGGCTGAACAATTTAAAAATTTTAAAAATTGAGTTCGTCTTCCCAAATAAATTTCACAGCGCTACCAACGATATCTAAACAAATCTCCGCATTTTGTTTTGCTTTTCTCACAATTTCTTCGTAATCGACTGAAGCTCCCTTTATTCCATGTGCATAGTTATCCATCGTACAAATTGTTGCATAACGCAATCCAAGCTCCTTTGCAATTGTTGCTTCACTTCCAGCTGTCATTCCAACGCAATCCGCAAAGTTTTTTATCATTCGAATTTCTGCTCGAGTTTCCAATCTAGGTCCTCTGGTCTGGAAATACACACCTCTCTCCAAAACAGGGAACTTTGACTTCTTCTTTGCAAATTTTATGAGCACATCCCTAAGGTATGCATCAAATCCTGGCGTAACATGAACCAGTCTATCGTTATATATCGTCACTCCACTGAAAAAATCAATGTAGTCATCCGGTATTATTATTGCTGGAATTGAGATGTCATCTCTAAGAGACCCCACCGAACTCATTCCTATTACGTAATTCACGCCCATTGACTTAAAAGCATAAAAGTTGGCTGAATGGTTTATCCTATGGGGCGGCTTGTTTTTTTCCTTACCATGTCTTTGGATAACAACCACCTTGATTCCGCCAATATATCCAATGTTGGCTTCCGCGTTGCCATAAGGTGTTTTGACGTCTAGTTTTTTCATCTCAGAAAAAATTTCCGAATCAAGTATGTGCGTTCCACCAATAATTCCTATCATTCGTTTATCCTCCAGTGACCTCCCCCTTCTTTTTGACCGTTACGTGGAGGTAGAACTCGCCGTTCTTTCTAACGAGTTTAGAGCCGCAAATTTCCCATTCTTCGAAGGAAGGTTGGTGTGCAAGTGCAACTTTAATACCTCCTCTAACACCGCAAATGGGAATGCGGGCCCAAAACTCAGCGAGTTTGTTATCTGTTTTTCGGATATCCATCAGGTCTTTTCTTATGAAAAGGTATTCTTTTTCAGGGTCAATCTTCCAATATGTTCTTTTCCCTTGTTGCTTTGTTGCTGAATAAACTCCCCTGTCTTCTCCCGTCTTTAAGTAGCGTTGGAAATTGTCGTATTCTCGATTTAGTAGCTCGAGCTTTCTCTTTGTTAATCCTACGAGCTTGCACTTGATGGTCTTTTTTACTCCCACATTCTTTATACTGAGTTCAAGTATAGAAAATTTACCTACCCCAATTCATCTCCGCCCTTACGGAGCCTTCTTAGCGACTGAAAGTAAATTCTCCCGCTTTTTTCAATTCTTTTGATCTCGCCCCTCAACTCTAGAACTTTCAAGACGTCATCCAATTTGCCCTGATGGGAGATCTCAAGATTTAAAGGATCAAGACCGAATTCTGTGAAGAGAAGAGACTTCAATTCCCACTGATCCAACTCAACTTTGAGTTTCAGTAACTTCAAAATTAGTTCGGACAAATCCTCAACGAAGTTCCATGGGAACACCACCCAAGTGTAATCCAAGAGGTAATCACCTAAATAGTCAGGAATGAACTCAGAATTTTGGAGCATTAGTAATGCGGAGGTCTTAGTATGTTTTGCCTTTATTAATTTCAAAGCATTGCTCATAGTCCTCCCGGTATTGATCAAGTCATCCACGACCAAAGCGGAGTTGCACCTGACAAACTTCGGGTCATCTAATTCAAGGCTAACAAGTCTTCCACAGCCTAAATAGTCCCTAATTACTCTGGCCGCAAACCATCCTCCCTTTGCAAGAGCTACAATTAGTTCGGGTTTATACCCATCTTCAATGATTTGAAAGGCAACTTTTCTACAAAGTGAATCCACATAACTCCAGCTAACGGTCACGTATCTTTCCAATTCAACCACCGTAGAATCTCAATCTAACAACCTCACCGCCTGGAACATAGACCGTAACGTTACCGGGCATAGGATTTAAATTAATTTTCTTTTGAAACTCGGTCTGCTCCTGCCAAGTTGATGAGTTAACGAGGAAGACGCCTCTGTAAAATCCCGTACCATAGGTATGAACGTGACCGCAATGAAGAACGTCGGGAATGTCCTCGATCACAAGATAATCTTCTCTTTCTGGTGCAATCGGGGTTCTTGCACCATACAGTGGGCATAAATGTCTCTTCCTCAAGAATTCTTCAAGAACTTTATGCGGTTCTTCATATTTCAGCCTTGGAATTTTCATAACCATATCATCTATGCTTCTACCGTGATAGACTAGCACTTTAACACCATCAAGATCGATGTAGGATGGATTACCAACGTGGTGAACATTTTTTGGAAAAAGCTCCTGGATTTCCTTGGGAAGAGCAGGTTGGGGTTCTGCTTGTCTCACTGCATCGTGATTGCCGGGAGAAATGATTACTTTTATTTTTGATGGTATTTCCTCAAAAAAGGATGCTGCCAGTTCATATTGCTCGTAAATGTCAACCACTTCCAAGTCCCTCTCCTGTCCTGGATAAACTCCAACTCCGTCAACTATATCTCCCGCCACTACCACGTACTTAACGGTACTAGCAAGCTCTCTTGATTTTTTATTTCCAAGTTCACAATTTAGCCATTTAGTGAAAACCTTCCATTCTTTTTTCAAGAACTCTCTACTTCCAAAATGAGTATCGGATATAAAAGCGATCGCAAAATCTTTTTTAATCTTCTTATCGTTGCTTGGAATATCCGGAAAATATATTCTATCTACGAAGAGATTTCTGCCACGCAATTTTCCAGTAACTCCAATAACTTCATCGCAAACCAATTCTTCCACCACTTTCATAGTTTTACTTGCTACACAGGTTATTCTTCCGGTAGGATCCTCGAGTTCAATAAAATAGCAGTTTTTAGACTCCCTAATACTGGAAATCATTCCGATAACGCTGATATCCTCCGAATTTATTTTGCCTATGTTTCCAATTTGAACGCTGGGAATCCTGCTACGTAGTATCCGAGCCAATTTTTCGTATCTTGACTGAAAATAGTAGATAAAATCTTCGATCTTTCCTTCAGTTACAGACAATCCCGTAACGTCCTTTAAAATTTTTATTTCGGTCTCTTTCCTTTTAACTTGTCTTTGTTCTTCGTTCAATACCTGAGTTCGCTTCTTCGATAAATTCTCGATTGCTTTCCTGACGTCATCCTCACCGATTATGAACTTACCGTTCGCGATTTTACAAACTTCGGAAATGATTTCATCTAGGTCTTTGTATTCGCAAAGAAGCTCTGCGGCTTTTGGATTTATGTTTATACCCCTAACTAAGAACTTTTTTGCTATCGTTGCCAGATCGATATTTTTAATTACCATCTGCTCTCCTCCATTTCGTATGGAAACCGATTCAAGAGCTGTTAAGGTCATAAAAGACTTGATCTCAACATTAATTATCGTTGCGGTTGTACTTGGCCTAGGCGTTGCTTTAACAGGAACTTGGCCTTTTATGGTTGCGGTCGAATCTGGGAGCATGATGCCTCATCTGAATCCCGGTGACGTTGTAATCCTACTCGGTCTCACTAGAGTTAACAAAGTTGTAACGTGGAGTGAAGGAGCTCTAACGGGTTATAAGAGCTTCGGTGATTTTGGTGATGTTATTGTCTACAAACCAAATGGGCACGGAAAGCCCATAATACATAGAGCAATAGCATACGTCCACAAAGGCGATAACATCCCAATTCTGCTTAATGGAAAACTGGTCCTGACTAACATAAAAGCCGAAGATGAGGGGTACATAACCCAAGGGGATAATAAGAGAACGAACAAAATTCCAGACCAACTCGCTCCTTCATTCCTATCTCCAACAGGGGAGAGGATCAAACCCGTAAAGACCGATTGGATAGTAGGTGTTGCAAAATTCAAAATACCGTATCTAGGCTACGTAAGACTCCTCATACCTATCTAATTCTGGCCCTTACCGTAACAAACATGGGCCCCCTGACATCTATTTCTCCCCCCTGCCAAATTATGTATCTCCTAACGTTTTCGTGAAGATCGAGGTTGATATCGGATAGACCCTCCACAACTCTAACTCTAACCGTCAGCGTTTCTAAATTTGACTTAACCGCATTCTCTATTTTGCTTGCCGCATAGTACGAAAATGAATCTATGTACCTAATTCCCGTTAAAACTCCTTCTTCAAAATACTTCTTCCACTCCTCATTTCTTGGAATGCCATAAATGCTAGAATTGTAAACCACTATTTCGTTAGCATAAGCTGGACCACACAATTTCGTGTTCGCTTCCTCCTCTACAACGAAAACTTCCACTTCTCTACCGAATAACTCCCCTCTAAAAGCTAAAAAACTGCATGGAGATGAAGTGTCGGCATATTTCTCTGCAGTTTCTATGATGCTTCTAGCAATCTTGAGTCCAGTGATGCTTTCTGGAACCATTTTAATCTGAATGTTCCTCGCGATGTCTATGTCACTTAGTTTTATTTCACCATAAATCTGTGGGTAAACCAGTTTTCTTACGTCTTCGTAACCGTAGATGACCATGGCAAGCCTCTCCACACCCAGACCCAAGTTCATAACCGGATATTCGATGTCGTATTCGGCTAGAGCGGTTGGTGAATAAATACCAAACGTCGCAATTTCAATCCAACCGTCACTGTACTTCGTTTTGCTCCCAACTAGCTTAGGATGGAACGCATACACTTCCGTTTGGGTATCGGGGACATAGTACTTACTCCTCTTCTCATCTTTTTTAAATTTAAATTTTAAAAAGCCAAATTGCCTCAAAAGTGCTTCTGCCACAGCTTTACCGTCATCTACTCCAACATCTTCATCCACCACAACACAACTAGCGGAAAAATAACTATAGAGTCTTGTTGCATCTTCTCCTTGCTCTTTTCTAAAACACCTATCGATGCTGAAAAGTCTGATTGGAAGAGGAAGTTTATCAGCAATATAACTAAGAGTTATAAACCACCCAGTGGTCATATGACTTCTCAGAGTGAGATTTGACGGTGTAGGTTTCAATTCTCTAAACTCCGGAAAAAATTCGTCTAGGATTTTTATTGCGGTCAAATCGTCTATCCCAAGAACCTTTGCTACTTCGTAGCTTAGGTCGTCGCAATCAATTCTGCCCTTTTTGTACAAGTGAAAGATCTTTTGTAGTTCATCCTTTTTGACTTTCTTCCCAATTATTTTTTCGATTAAATTAATTT
>CAZPML010000051.1:0-10095 GCA_964587675.1 uncultured archaeon | reverse complement strand
AAAATGACCCTTAGCTTTATTGACGTTTATGGTAAATTCAAAGGGAAATAAAGTTGAAATTGCTTCCCCAACCTTTTCCCTATCTTCAGTTGAGTGAACGACCGCTGAAACCTTTATCCATTCGATTTTTCCTTTCATTTCCTGAGCTTTGATCTCCTGCTTGGCCTAACTTTTTCCGCACCCATGCCCCTTCTTCTCAGACCTCTCGCCTTCCTACCAGCGGATGTCAAACCCCTATAAACTCTACCTCTTTTCCTCGAAATCCACGAAAGATCTTTATCATTGAGGATCGATGGATGTGCCCTATCAACCAGAATAACTTCAAACCATTTATACCTCCCATCCTCGCCCACCCAATAGGAATTCAACACTTCCATGTTTGGGTATTTCCTGTTTGCCCTCTCCTCCGCGATCCATTGGAGATTTTTCTTCGGTGTAAGTTTCCTAACCATTTGCCTTCTCGTCTTCCTCCTCCTACTTGGCCTTGTAGCTTTTCTTCCCCCTCTTCTCACCCTAACTCTGACAACAATGATGCCCTTCTTTGCCTTGTATCCAAGGGTTCTCGCTCTGTCAAGCCTTGTTGGATGAGGAATCCTTAGGATAGAGGGTTCTCTTCGCCACTTCTGTAATCTTTCCCACATGACCTTTCCCATTACACCATCATATGGTCTTTTCCAAGCTTTTCGAATGTACGCATACATTGACTTCACGAGCAACACCTCAGGAAGCTTCAACAAGAGCTTTTGAAACTTTTGGTTCCGAAATTAGTTCGATCTTCCTTATTTCAACTCTCCTTAATGGATAAACTTTCTTTGCATTTTTGTAGATCTCCGATGGTACCTTACCCAATACACATTCTTGCAGGAATTGGACGAAGTTCTGATTGCTTCCCCTGCTGCTGACGATATCTCGCATAATGCTTCTAATGGCTCTCTTCTGGCTACTCTTACACCTCTTTATAGTGAAAGCTACGGGCTTTACACGTAGAGTGAAGCCATCGTTTGTAGTGACGTCGATAACATCCTCAACTTTACTCGTCCTCCTTCTAGTTAGGCTATTGAGATATTCCCTTGTAAGTTCAAATCTGTGAAACTTCGTATAGGCATTCTCCCCAGCAACCCTATAAACTTTGAAAATCAGTTTTTTGTATGGATTCTGATTTGAGTAGTCACCGGTAAGATCTGACAGAGTTGTCTCAACTGTTCTATTGATCACTTTGTTGGGATCATCTGCTGGTGTTTCACCTAATTCATTCATTCCAAAATACTCTGGTGCAAGTAGAGTGTACCACTTTTTGAGAGTCCATTTATCTTTAACCCTTGCTGCTCTTCTTCTCCTCCTAGCCATACTATCGGATGAACTACTAAGGAGAATTAATAAAGGTTTTGACAAACTTTAACTTCAGGATGTATTTTGAATTTTCGATGGATATTTACATATACTGCGACACTTGTAAAAATGAGACTCCCCACGAAATGATTAGAAAAGAGAGAAATCTGTACAGGTGTAAGTTATGCGGCACGTACACTTCGGTTCAACCAGAGAATGAGGTGAAAATTCGGGCAATAATAAGTACGGGATCGAGATCACAAAGGGGTTTGGTACGACTGAAGAACCGCGAAAAAGTTGTGGTTGGAAACGAACTCATTGTAGACACCAACGAAGGACATAAAATTGGAGAAGTTACGTCTATTGAGCTTAAAAACGGAAATAGAGTGGACTCATCTGACGTAAAAGATGTTGCAACCATTTGGCTTAGAGACGTTGGAGAAGTTGAGGTAAAATTTAGCCTCCATAAGGGAAGTATAACTTCTCCTTTAAAGATGGTTGTGGATGGAGAAACCGAGTTTACAGTAGGTGAACTTCTGAACATTAACGGGAAGCCCTTTAAGATACATAGAATCAAATTAATAAGAGGTGGAGTTCTCAGGGAAGAAAGAAGTAAAGCAAGAGCAAAAGAAATAAGGAGGATCTATGCGAAGTGCATCAAGTAGGGCGAAGCCACTAAGATTGCGTGATTTTATAAGGGTCAAACAATACTACTTTTCCGTCGTTGGTTATAAAAATCAGGATAAAATAAAATGTTTTCTAAGATACATTCCCAATAAACACGGAGATAGAGAGAAGAATGGGATTAAATTCAGGAAGGTCGGTCATGATGAAGCTGTTGATGTAGAGTACACCAAAAAGTACTATGATGGTAAAATATTCAGAGTTCCAATGGAAGATTTAGATGAGGTTTTCAAACCGGAAGAGAGGCTCAAAGAAGTTCTCAACGATGAAGATGTAAGTAAGGTCGTGAATTTTTTTTCTGGAATACCAAGAAGGAAGATGGGTGTCACGGGATCTAGACTGATCGGATTGCGTTCAGAGGAGTCTGACATTGATTTTATAGTGTATGGAAGATGGTGGTTCATAGCTAGGGAAAAAATAAAGAGGGGATTAAGGAGAGGAGAACTGGAGAACTTAGATCAAAGCATGTGGGATTACATTTACAAGAAAAGGAAAATACCATTGCCCTTTGAAATTTTTTTGATCCACGAGCTAAGAAAGTACCACAGAGCGTACATTGGTAATACGTACTTCGATCTCCTTTATGTTAGAGACTACAACGAGATCTCAAAAGGGATTCCAGAAGATCCCGGTGAACGTTTGAATAAGGTCGTGCTTCGAGCTAAGTTAAAAGATGACAGACTAATCTTTGATTATCCGGCCTACTATCCCATAAAAAGTAAGGTGGCCAAGGGCATACTCTGCTTTACACACTCATTTGTAGGTCAGGTGTTTAAAAACGAAACGCTAGAAGTTTCTGGCCAGTTGGAGCGAATAGACGGCAACACCTACATCATCGTCGGGACAAAAAGAGAGGTTCAGGATGAATACATAGTATCTTTAACTTTACTTGAGAAGTGTAGATTAATGAATGAATTTAAAAGTTGGAGGAGGCTAGCAGAGCTGCACCCTTCGCAACAGAAAGATCATCTCTAACTACATGGAACTCCGGCTTATGTTCGGTCGAAATGTACTTACATATATTGCTCTCAAGCATATCTTTTCTCAATCTTCCACCAATACGGCCTCCGAAAGCTACAACCTCCGGATTTAGAAGCATTATTGCTGCTCCAACGACCTTACAGAACATCTTAAAGCTTCTTAATTTGTAGACTTTACCAGACTCAACCAGTGACTTTGCATCTCCAAATGCTTTACCGCCGAAGTACGCTTCTAGATGCCCGCGTCCTCCACAACTACATTTCCTACCTCCGCCAACATAGATATGTCCAATTTCACCGGAAATTCCCAAACCCCGATATATTTTACCGTCAATTACTATACCGCCCCCAATCCCAGTCCCGATGGTTATGCCAAACAAATTCTTAACGTCTAAAACCCTTGACGCGAAATAAGAGAAGCAGTTTGCATCGTTCTCGATAACATATGGAACCTGAAAGCTCAGATTGGGAAGAATCCTAAGATTTGGGGCCTTAACAATTCTGCCCATTTTAATCCATGCAGCAATACCGATACCAACCGCCTTTACCCTAAGATTTTCTGCAATTGTGCTCAGGTCTTTGATTTTAAATGATTCAATGGTCTTGTAATGCTCGAACTTTCGATCGTATATGACCATGTCCGTAAACGTTCCACCAATGTCAATTCCGAGAAACATGATCTAAGTATGGAAAAAGATATCTAATTTTTACTGAGAGGTTCTTCATGCAAAGACCGCTTAAGTTTGAGGAAGGTAAGACAGCTGTGAGACTGGCAAGAAAAGCAATCGAAGTATACTTGGATGAGAGAAAGTTAATCCAAGATAGGCTTACTGGAGTTTTTGAGGAGAAAAGAGGGGTTTTCACAACTCTAACAAAATTTGGTGAATTGAGAGGATGTATAGGGTTTCCATATCCAATTAAACGTCTTGATGAGGCCATCATTGAATCTGCAGTTTCCGCCGCTGTTGATGATCCACGATTCGAACCCGTTAGGTTAAGCGAGATGAACGACATTACAGTTGAAGTAACGGTACTTTCGCCCCCGGAA
The DNA here is from genome assembly GCA_964587675.1 of uncultured archaeon. GTDB lineage: Archaea > Halobacteriota > Archaeoglobi > Archaeoglobales > Archaeoglobaceae > CAZPML01. The sequence continues at coordinate 6,054 of CAZPML010000051.1, read as the reverse complement.
AAGTTAGATGCAAAACCAAGAGAATTGCCCAAGAGGATCGAAATTGGGAAACACGGATTAATTGTTAAAATGGGACCATTTTCAGGTTTGCTGTTGCCCCAAGTTGCTGTGGAATACAATTTTGACGAGGAGGAATTTTTAACCCAAACATGCATGAAGGCGGGTCTTCCACCGGACTGCTGGTTGTCTGGAGCAGAGGTATATAGATTTGAGGGTCAAATTTTTAAGGAAAAAGAGCCGAGAGGGAAGATAGAAGAGGTTTCCTTTAAGCCATGAAGCTCAAATTCAAGATCGATAATGAGTTTGGGAGTGCTAGATGCGGTGAGATAAAGATTAAAGGTAAAAAATTTAAAACTCCGGCTTTTCTACCCGTTGCAACACTTGGTACGGTCAGATCCCTTGATGCTAGAGACTTAAAGAGACTTAAAGTCAAAGCAATCATGGCAAACACGTTTCACCTTCATCTGAGGCCTGGGGAAGAAATTATCGAAAAGCTTGGCGGCCTACACAAATTTATGAATTTTAGCGGGGTTATTGCAACTGATTCCGGTGGATTCCAAGCTTTTTCACTTGGTTTTGGCATGGAACATGGAGTGGGGAAGATCGCAGACAACATATTCCTAGAAGGTTTAAAGAACGTCAATTACAAAGGCGAGAGGTGGGCATACGTTGATGATGAAGGCGTCACCTTTAGAAATCCAATTACTGGGGAAAAGATTAGATTAACACCAAAGAAATCAATGGAGATCCAGTCTAAACTCGGATCAGAAATCATATTTGCCTTCGATGAATGCACATCTCCTCTTTCCGATAAAAAATACACGGAAATAGCCCTAAGAAGAACTCACAACTGGGCCATCGAGTGCTTGAACTACTACAATAAGAAACAAGCCATATTTGGAATAGTACAAGGTGGAGAATACAAGGATTTAAGGATTGAGTCGGCAAAATTTTTCGCTGAACTAGATTTTGATGGATACGGAATTGGCGGCTCTTTAGGAAAAAGCAAGAGTGATATGCTAAATATCCTAAAATGGGTTATTCCGATCCTCCCAAAAGAGAAACCCAGACATTTACTTGGGATAGGGGCTGTAGAAGATATTTTTAATTGTATCGAGAGGGGAATTGACCTTTTTGATTGCGTAGCCCCAACAAGGTGGGCTAGGAGGGGACATCTCTACATCTCGCCTGCATCTGGAGGGAGAGTTGGGAACAAATTCAGAATTAATATAAAAAACGCGAAGTTTAAATTTGACAGGAAGCCAATTGACGATGGGTGTGAATGTTTTGTTTGCCAAGATTACAGCCGCGCTTATCTCAGACACCTCTATTTATCAAACGAGCTAACGTACTTCAGATTAGCTAGCTATCATAATCTTTATTTTATAATAAATTTGGTAAATTTAATAAGAGAATCGATAAGCGATGGGACCTTCCCAAAATTGAAAGAAAAGTGGTTAATCAGATCTTCTTGCTAATGTATATGAATGGAGTATCACAAATTGCCACAACAAATTTCATGATGTAGGATGTTATAAATATCTCAAATATTCCCCTAAATCCCAAAGCTGACACAAATTCCGGATTGAATACTACAAAGAAAAGCGTTGTAAAGGTTAGGTTATCGATTAATTGCGAAACCATTGTTGAGGCGTTGTTCCTTAACCACAGATACCTCCCCTTCGTTTTCCTCTTCCAAAATTCAAATGCCCAAACATCGTGAAATTGGGAAATTAGATAAGCCGTAAGACTTGCAACCATCACGTCGGGCATGAAACAGAAAATTTTTTCAAGATGGGGGCTTAGGGTATCTTCTTGAGCTGGTACAAAAATTAGGGTCAATTGCATAATTACTGTCGTGGCGATAAGAGAAAAGAATCCCACAAGCACCGCTTTCCTAGCTTCTTTCACTCCGTACCTCTCGGTCAATATGTCGGTTGCTAAGAACGTTGTTCCGTAAATTATGTTTCCCATCGCAGTAACCATGCCAAAGAATCTTATGAGCTTCGCAACTTGGATGTTTGCTAAGATTATTGCTATTGCTACCCAGACAAACAATCCAATCCTACCGAATATTTTGTAGGCAATGATTATACCGGTAAAGTTCACGAGCATCAAGATGAACCAGAGGATCTCGTTGATCATGGTTCGTTTTAAGGGGACATTTTAATAAAATTAATGAAACTCGATTTTATGGTAAAACCCGAAGTTTACGTTTTAAGAATTGGGCATAGGCCAAATAGAGATAAGAGAATTTCAACTCACGTAGCTCTAACGGCTAGAGCTTTCGGTGCTAGGGGCATTTACTTTGATAAATATGACGAGAAACTATTTTCAAAGGTGAGAGATGTCGTGAAAAGATGGGGAGGAAATTTTTTCATAGAGTTCGTTAATTGGAGAAAATTACTGAAAGAATTTCAAGGTCTTAAAGTTCATTTAACCATGTATGGCGTACCTCTCCCAAAAAGAATTGATGTTATAAAAAAAAGCGAGAGAGTGCTAGTCATCGTTGGAGCGGAAAAAGTCCCACCTGAAGTCTTCGAACTTTGCGATCTAAACATCTCAATCGGGACGCAACCGCATAGCGAAGTTGCAGCACTTGCAGTTTTTTTAGAAAAGGTTTTAGGTGTTGTTTTTGACTTGGGATTTGAAAATGCGAAGATAAAGATCATCCCCTCTGAGAGGGGTAAGAAAATTAGTAACCAATTGTGAACTCCGCTAGAGACTTTCAATTCATTAAGACTTGTGATTACTCCTTTAAACGTTGGTAACTTAACTTCAACGCTTGCAATTCATTCAGATTTTAGGATTAAAGTAGAACGTATTTGTTCAGACCTTTGGAATTCAGCAACAAAAATAGTTTAAACTTATACCCCAGTTTCGCTATGGATTGGATACAAAGGGAAAAAGAAGTTCTAATAAATCTATACTCCAGACAGAATGTGGTACTCGAAAGGGGAAAGGGTTGTTACCTCTACGACACCGAAGGAAAACGCTACCTCGATTTGGTTGCTGGAATTGCTACGGTATCCATAGGTCACTGCAACCCTTTGTTCATTGAGAAGATCAAAAATCAATTAGATAAGCTTATTCACACGTCAAATTTGTACTACACAATTCCACAAATTCAATTGGCTGAAAAATTAAGGGAAATAACAAACATGGACAAGTTCTTCTTTTGCAATAGTGGAGCTGAATCCGTTGAAGCCTCATTGAAATTTGCTAGGAAAGTAACACGGAAGAAGAAATTTATAGCATTCACAGGATCTTTCCACGGTAGGACCTTCGGTGCACTCTCAGTTACTTTTAAACAGAGGTTTAGAGAACCGTTCAAACCACTGCTGGATCATGTGATTTTCTGTGAATTTAACGATCCAGATGAACTTTCCAAACATGTCGATGATGAGACCGCCGCAGTAATTTTAGAACTGGTTCAAGGTGAGGCAGGTGTTTATCCAGCCACTCAAGAATTCGTCAAAGCGATTTTTGAGCTTAAAGATGAATACGATTTCGTCGTGATATTTGACGAAGTCCAGACAGGATTTGGAAGAACTGGCTCCTGGTTTGCTAAAGATCACTTTAATGTTAGACCTGACATAATGACCATGGCAAAGGCCATGGGTTCGGGTATACCAATAGGTTGTACGGCTGTAACAAATGAGGTGGCAGAAAAATTAGAGCCCGGAGATCATGCTTCAACTTTTGGCGGTAATCCGCTCGCCTGTACAGCATCTCTTGCTACAATTGAAATAATGGAGAACCAAAACCTCATTGAAAATTCGAGGAAGATGGGAGAATACTTCAGAAAAAAGTTGTCAGAAATTTTCATTGAAGTTAGAGGGTTAGGACTTATGATTGGTTGTCACGCAAGAAACGCGTATTCCATAGTCGAAAAGTGTTTATCAAGGGGATTACTCGTCAATGCCACTTCAGAAGATACTCTGAGATTCGTTCCTCCACTCACAATAGGAAAAGAGGAGGTAGACTTCGCAATAGATGTGCTAGAAGAAGTCGTTAAAGGGTGAATTTAATCTTTCACATTAATTAATCATCTCGGAGCATCTCTGAATATTTTTGTTCTCAATATTTTGGTTCTCAAAGCTATTTAACGTAATTGGATCAACCACTTGTTCAAGATACTCGACGATGGAATTTAATTAAACTTTTTAAAAGTAGTAAGCTCATTTGAGCTAATGCCACTAAGAATAGCAGTGGTAGACAAGGATAGGTGCCAACCAAAGAAGTGCGGACATGAATGCGTTAAATACTGCCCAAAGGTTAGGACAGGGGATGAAACAATAGTCATTAAAGACAAAGCAATTATTTCAGAATCCCTCTGTGTCGGATGTGGGATATGCGTTAAAAAATGTCCTATGGGTGCGATATCGATTGTAGGTTTACCAGAAGAGCTAGAGGGTAGAGAAGTCCACAGATACGGAGAGAACGGATTTATTCTGTATAACCTACCAATACCAAGAAAGGGTTATGTCGTTGGAATTCTTGGGCCAAATGGTACTGGAAAGAGTACAGCCGTTAAAATCCTATCTGGACAGATCAGGCCAAATTTAGCAAAAAGCGAGGCAAATTGGGATGAAATCTTTGACAGGTTTTCAGGTTCAGAAATTCAAGATTACCTGAAAAAACTTGCAAACGGAAAAATAAGAGTTAGTCTAAAACCCCAATACATAGAGGCAATACCGAAAGTTTACAAAGGTGAAGTTTATGAACTTCTCTCAAAAACAGATGAACGTGGAATTTTAGATGAAGTATTAGAAAGGCTAGATTTATCCGAAGTTAAGAATAGGGGCCTAAACCAACTTAGCGGAGGTGAACTGCAAAGAGCTGCAATTGCAGGTTGCATCTTGAGAGATGCTGATTTCTATTTCTTTGATGAAGTAACCTCTTACCTAGATATTTACCAACGAATGAACGTTGCTAGAGTTATTAGAGACCTAGCATCAAAGAAGACGGTGATGATAGTTGAACACGACATAGCCATTTTGGATATGTTAGCAGATTACGTTCATATATCGTACGGCAAACCAGGAGTTTATGGCGTTATTACAGGACCCAAATCGGTAAGAACAGGAATAAATCAATATTTAAGAGGGTACCTAGCCGAGGAGAACATTAGGATTAGAGATAAACCAATTGAATTCGAAGTTTTCCAGCCAAGGGTTGATGAGAGCGAGAAAATTCTCATAGAATATCCTAAATTTACCAAAACATTCAAAAATTTCAAATTAGAAGTTGAGAGCGGTGAAGTAAGGGAAAGCGAGGTTCTCGGAGTTGTTGGTCCAAATGCAATTGGGAAATCAACTTTTGTTAAAATTTTAGCGGGAGTTTTAGAGGATGATGAAAAGAAAGTTAAGATCGATTTGAAAATTAGCTACAAGCCCCAATACATTCGGGCAGACATCGATTACAAAGTTGAGCTTTTTTTAAAAAGAGTTAATCCGCTCATCGAAACTTCTTTCTACAAAACTGAGTTCATCAAACCCTTATCCCTCGAAATCTTGTTGGACAGAAATCTTTCGGATCTGAGTGGTGGAGAGCTTCAAAGAGTTGCGATCGTTGCATGCTTGTTAAGGGAAGCGGATTTGTATTTACTTGATGAGCCATCTGCACATCTCGATGTTGAGCAGAGAACCCAGGTCGCAAGGATGATTAGGAGGTTTGCATTAAATAGCGGAAAGAGCGTACTTGTTGTGGACCACGACATTTACTTCATCGATATGATAAGTGACAGGTTACTAGTTTTTGAGGGAGAAGTGGGTAAAAGAGGTTATGCGAGGAAACCTAAGAACATGAGGGAAGGTATGAACCTCTTCCTTTCTAACCTTGGAATAACCTTCAGAAGAGACGAGGAGACGAAAAGACCAAGGATCAACAAACTTGGATCGAGGTTGGATAGAGAACAAAAGGCCGCTGGAGAATACTACTACTATTTCTAAAAATATTTTATTCCTATTCTTTAAGTTAAAACATGAAATTTCTGATGGAACACGAATCGAAGGAGATCCTAGAAAGGTACGGGATAAAGACCGCAAGGTG
>CAZPML010000050.1:0-10579 GCA_964587675.1 uncultured archaeon | reverse complement strand
CCATGGACGAGAGAACGAAGAGGAGACTGATAGAGGAGCTCGGGTTGACCATAATGTTGGGCAGCGGTCAGACGGAGGCTTTTCCACCTACGATTATTTTCCGACCTGAGCATCAGCTTGAGAAGGAGGGCAACTACTGGGGCACCCCGTGCTACTTCACGGAGCATGCGATCATGGATGATGAAGGAAATCTGTTATCAGAAAATCAAATTGGCGAAATCGTTCTCAGGGGTCCGAACGTCATGGAGGGTTATCTCAAAAATGAAGAGGCTACTGCTGAAGCTTCGAAATACGGGTGGCACCACATGGGCGATCTTGGATTCTTCGATGAAGATGGGCTTCTCAAATTCGTGGACAGGAAGAAAGATATGATAAAGACAGGTGGCGAAAACGTTCCGAGCATAAAGGTCGAGAGTGTAATACTTGCTCATCCGAAAGTTGCAGAGGCTGCGGTAATAGGTTTGCCTCACGAAAGGTGGGGTGAGGCCGTAACAGCGGTAGTTGTTCCAAAAGATCCGAGTTTAACTGAAGACGAGCTGATAAAATACTGTAAAGAGCATTTAGCCGGATTCGAGGTACCGAAAAAAGTCATTTTTGTAAACGAGATGCCGAAGACGGCAACCGGTAAGATCCAGAAGTATCAGCTCCGCGAGAAGTACGAAGATCTCTACAAGGCTACAAAATAATTTTTTTAAGGTGATCTCGATGCAACCAAAAATTCTTTGGACCCCGTCCCGGGAATTTATAGAGAACACCGAAATCACGAAGTATGTAGATTGGTTGGGGAAAAATAGAAATTTGGAATTCGAAGTTTCTTACGATCCGCTGAAGAACGTTGAAAACTACAAGGAGCTCTGGAAGTGGTCCGTGGAAAACCTCGAGCAATTCTGGGAATCGATTTGGGAGTACTTCGGAGTTATCAGCCATGCACCTTACAGCAGAGTGCTCGAGTCAAAAAAGATGCCGGGTGCAAAATGGTTTACGGGGGCCACTCTCAACTACGCCGAGCATGCCTTCAGAAGGGCTAGGGGAGGCGATGAGGCAATCGTTTATGTTAGGGAAGATGGACTGAGAAGATCGATGAGCTGGAACGATCTGGAAAGGCAGGTTTCATCGTTCGTCAGCTGGCTCAGGGAGATAGGCGTTAAGAGGGGCGATAGGGTCGTTGCATACGTTAGCCAAATCCCAGAAGCGGTCGTGGCCCTGCTCGCAACAGCAAGTATTGGTGCGATATGGGCAGCTGTCGGTGGAGAAATAGCTCCCAGAGCCGTCATTGACAGGTTTAGGCAGCTCGAGCCAAAAGTTCTTCTCGTCGTTGATGGATACTACTACAACGGTAAAGAATTTCGCAAGGGTGGCGATGTCGTAAAGATTGTTGAAGGCATACCGTCAATCGAAAGAGTCGTCGTCATCCCCAACTTGAGTGACGAACCGGAGATAAAACTCAGTAAACCCACTTACCTCTGGGCAGAAACGATTGAGAGCAAAGAAAAGCTATCGTTCGAACCCCTTCCATTCGACCACCCGCTCTGGGTTCTATACACTTCCGGAACAACTGGGATTCCGAAGCCTATTGTACATGGGCATGGAGGAATAATTATCGAAATGTTCAAGTGTTTGCTTCATTCCGATCTAAATCCGGAAAGCAGATATCTCTGGTATTCGTCGCCATCGTGGATGATGTGGAATTTCGTTGTCAACGGTCTTGTTGCGGGGTCAACTATAGTATTTTACGATGGTAGCCCGATGTACAGGGGTTTGCAACCCCTTTGGGAAGTTGCCGAGAGGGAAAAGCTGACGGCTCTAGGTACGAGTGCGCCTTTCATTCATGCGTGCATGAAAGCCGGACTTGAACCCGACTCGCAGTTCGACCTTACGAACCTCAAGATGATCGGTTCTACCGCCGCACCTCTCTCGCCAGAAGGATTTGAGTGGGTTTACAAGAACGTGAAGGAGGATGTATGGCTGAACTCCGCAAGCGGTGGAACCGACGTCATGACGGGCTTTGTCGGTGGCTGTCCAATTCTACCGGTTTGGGCTGGTGAAATGCAGTGCAGATGGCTCGGTGTTAAAGTTGAAGCTTACAACATCGAGGGTAAGCCTGTAATCAATGAAGTGGGTGAATTGGTGGTCGAACTCCCAATGCCTTCCATGCCGCTCTACTTCTGGAACGATCCGGATTACAAGTGGTACAAAGAGAGCTACTTCAGCATGTTCCCCGGCGTGTGGTGGCATGGGGATTGGCTGATGATAACCGACAGAGGGACGGCAATAATCTTTGGAAGGTCGGACTCGACGATTAAGAGGAAAGGTGTAAGAATGGGGACTCTCGACTTCTACAAGGTCGTCGAGTCTCTGCCGGAAGTCGTTAACAGTCTCGTCGTCGAAGTGAAAGGGAAAATTTTCCTCTTCGTTGTCTTGGCGCCAGATGTCCAGCTGACGGACGAGTTAAAGAAGAAGATAAATAATGCCCTTATAGAGCAGCTAGGTCCGTATTTCGTCGCCGACCACGTAATTCAGGTGCCCGACATACCGACGACTCTGAACTACAAGAAGCTTGAAGTTCCGATAAAGAAGATCCTCATGGGCTGGGAGATCGAGAAAGCCGTCAACCTGGACAGCATAATGAATCCTGATGCCGTGTTTAGGGTTGTGGAAGCTGCGAGACCGTACATCGAGCGTGGTGCAGATAACGTTTAAGGGATGGTATTGCGTGGACTTCAAAATCGGATACGAAATAATAACAACCAGTAAGACTTTAACAGAAGCCGAGGAGATACACGCATTTTACGTTGGTGGACTCAGGTTCTTAAAATCGGTTCTAAGAGATACGCTGAAAGTTGTTGCTATGATAAACTCTTGCAGCGCTCGATTCCATGATTGTAAACCTGAGGGTGAATCGTTTTGCCGTACTTTTGAAGTAGCTTGTAAAGAAGAAAGTGGGGTGGTTGTATGAATTTCAATCTTACTGATGAACAGAAGATGATAGCTGATGCGGCCAAAGATATAGCGAAGGATTTTCCGCCCGAATATTGGCGTGAAAAAGAGGAAAATGGTGAGTTCGCGGAGGAGTTCTGGAAAGCGATAAGCAAAGCTGGATTTTTGGGCATAGTTATTCCAGAAGAGTGCGGTGGAGCTGGTTACGGGATGCAGGAGATTGTTGTTGCGATGGAAGAACTTTGCGCTAATGGCTGCGGCGTCGGAGGTGTGTGGTACATCGTTTTAACAGAAATTTTTGGTGCGCTGCCGATAGCTCGCTACGGGAGTAAAGAGCAGAAGGAGAAGTATTTACCGAGGATTGCGAAAGGTGAGATGGAGTTCTGTATGGCACTAACCGAGCCAAATGCCGGAACGAACACGTTCAGAATCCAAACTTTCGCAAGGAAGGAGGGCGATGAGTACGTCATAAACGGAAGTAAGATATTCATAAGCGGGATAGATAGGGCAAAGGGCATGCTTCTCGTTGCTAGAACGACACCTTTAGATCAAGCACCTAAGAAAAGTTTTGGCATAACACTGTTCCTCGTAGACCTGCCGAACAAAGCCGTGAAATGGAATCCAATACCGAAGCACGGAATAAATTTCTCTAAAACATGTGAGGTTAGCATAACGGATTTGAGGGTACCTGAAGATGCAGTTCTTGGTCAGAAAGATCTCGGCTGGTATCTGCTGCTCGATGTTCTAAATCCCGAAAGGATGAGTGCTGCTGCAGGTGCCATAGGAATAGGGAGGCTTGCAATAAAAAAGGCAGTGGAGTATTCGAAGCAGCGAAAAGTGTTTGCCGATCCAATCGGAAGTTATCAGGGCCTGCAATTCCCTCTCGCAGAAGCTTATGCAGCGTTGGAATGTGCGAGGATGATGATGTACAAGGCCGCATGGCTCTACGATACGAAGTTCAAGAGCGAGGATGTGCTTGATCCGGCGAAGAGGGTTGAGATGGCTACAGCTTTCAAAGAGATCGGTGATGCTGCAAACATGGCGAAAGCTGTTGCTGTGGAAAATGCGATAAAAGCTGTGTACTGGGCAATGCAGACTTTTGGCGGGTATGGTTATGCAAAGGAGTATGACGTTGAGAGGTGGTGGAGAGAAGTTAATCTGCTGCGATTGGCTCCGATAACGCAGCAGATGGCTCTAAACTATATCGCAGAACACATTCTGGGCATGCCGAGGAGCTACAGAACATAGCCTTAAAAGGAATTCAGGCTTGGTTTCGAAATTAAGATTCGTGAGATGAATAAGGCTTAAAACCTTTAACAACTACGGAGTAAGAATATGAAGATCCTCGCCATAACGGCGAGCGATAGGAAAAAAGGGAACAGCGAGCTCGCCGTTAAATACATAGCTAAAAAGCTGAACGCAAATTTGGAAATTCTTAGGCTGACGAAAATGAAGATAGAGCCTTGCAAAGCCTGCTACGCATGCCTGTATGGTAAAAAGTGTGAGATCGACGATGACGTTTATGAGATCTTAACCAAAATCGAAGAGAGCGATGCGGTGATAATTTCTTCTCCCGTCTACTTCTTGGATGCAACATCAAAGCTGAAAGCCCTACTCGACAGGGCTTTTTTAGCCCTACCATACATGGATTCGTTTTCCGGAAAAAAGTGCGTAGTCCTAACGCACCACGGCTTTGCAGAAGGTAGGGGGTGGGCATCCGCGACGCATTTAATGCTTGCGAGAGCTTTTTGTCTGAACGTTCTTGCCAATGTGGAGATACACGCAACTCTGCCAGCCGAAGTCGTTGCAAAGAAAGAGAACGTTGAGAAACTTGATCTCGCAGCGAAGATACTTTTAAGCGGAGAAAAGTACGTTGCTAATGGTCAGTGTCCCGTATGCTTGAACACGGTATTCAGACACGCTGATGACAAGCTGATATGTCCCCTCTGTTTATCGGAGCTAGACAAAGAGCTGAAAGTTCTGAAGGAGGGTAAGTGGTGGCTTAGCAGAGAATGGTTCAAGAAACACTTCTTTAAGGAGCTCTTAGAGTTGAAGGAGGAGTTTAAGAAAAGAAGGGAGGAGCTCGAAAGGGCAGCTGAACGGTTGCTATGATGGCCGATATTATCCGTTATGGAGAAATCGTAATGCTAAAGTCCAAAACTCCAAAATGGCCAGCATCGTCCAATACTTATATCTTGCTTTCTGACAGTGAAGCGTTGATAATAGATCCCGGATGTGGCTTCGATGAAAGGGCGAAGCTGATAGAGAAAATCTTGAAGGATGAAGAAGTTAAAAAATCGACTGTTGTGCTTACACATGCTCATCCGGACCACATGGGTGCAGCGAGATTTCTGAAAGCAAACGCGCTCGTTCACGAAATTGAAGTCAAATATGCGAGGAACCCTAGGCTGTTATCTGAGCCGTTTAATGCCGATCTAGTCAAGAGAATCCTGAACATCGATTTCGATCTCGTGGAGTATTTCATGAATTTGTGTCCAATTCATCCAGTCGATGCTTCGCAGCTACCAGAGAAAATCGGCTTTGGTGATTACGAGATAAAGCCGATACTGACTCCTGGACACTCACCAGGACACGTAGCACTTTACCTTAAGCATGAAAAGGTGCTTTTCTCCGGAGATCTGCTTGGGGAAATAATGGCTTGGTACTCGCCGGGCGGTGGAGGAGTTGAGGGCTACCTGGAATCGCTCGCGAAGCTCGAGAGGCTAAACGTGAAGACGGTTTTTCCCTCGCACGGCGACGTTACCAGCATTGAAAGAGTTGAAAAAGAGAGAAGAGTGCTGGAGGAGAGGGAAAGAAAGATTTTGAAGGCGATTGAAAGGGGTATAAAGAGCAGAGAAGGGCTCGGTAGGGCTTTGTTTGGAGAAAAGTGGTCTTTCTTCACGAACGTACTTATTCTTGAGAGCCATTTGCTAAAACTTGGGAGAGAAGGCACACCCCTTTTCAACGAGACTTGGGAAGGATCGCCTAGAACTTTCTAGCTTTCCACTTTTTGAGAAAAGCTTTATCCCTTTCCTTAAGCCCCTCGAATGCCTATTAAAGCCGTGAGATCCTCATTACCCACTGCCGAGGGTTGAGAACTTGCCATTTCTTTCAACGGCCGTAGCCAGATCAGATATCATGATTCCGGACGTTGGAGGTGAATATTTCGGTTTACATATTTGTTCAGATTTTCTGGTAAGCCTCGATTAAGTCTGCATGTGGAGTTTCGTTCCATGTATGGTTGTTGGAGTTATTGGAGCGAGCAATCCAGTTGCGAAGAGAATGGATACGATGTTGCAATGATGAGAGCGAGAATTATCAAGAGGTTTTGGGCTTATCCGAACCCCCCTGGCTTTAGGAGGCTCGTTGAGAGGAAAAAAATGAGTGAAGGCAAGATGTTCTCCTGCTTTATTCACCTTCTAGGAGAAATTAGACGCCCAGCTTTAAGATCCTCTAAGGCCATTTTCTCAACAACATAGTGTTTCTTCTTTCCTGTTGCAGTGAGGGGCAGCTCCTTTACGAATTTGTAGTACCGAGGTCTTTTGAATCTCGAAAGCATGGGATGGTTTTTGCAGTATTCATCCAGCTCTTCAGCCGTAAGTGATGGGTCTTTGGGTACGACGTATGCCGTGCAAACTTTACCCCATTTCTCATCTGGAACTCCAACAACAACAGAATCTGCAACTTTTGGGTGTTCGTTGAGGATCTCTTCAATCTGAACGGGATAGATGTTCTCTCCTCCAGAAATGAACATGTCATCCTTTCTGCCTATGATCGTTATGTACTCTTTCTCATCCCATGTGGCCAGATCTTTGGAATAGTACCATCCCTTGTAGATTCGCCCCTCGTTGAATTTTGGATTGAGGTAAGTGTAGGCGAACTTTGCCGGTGACTTTATTATGACTTCTCCAACTTCCTGGTTGTCTTTTTCGGCTAGCTCGTCTGGCTCAGCCAACCTGTCCTCGAAAACCTTGACAACCCTTACGTCGTCATCTGTACAGCTCCTCCCCGCACTCCCCGCTTTGTCTGGCAGATCAAAAGGTCTGAGAAACGTGTTCCAGAAGGTTTCAGTTGTACCGTATCCGTTCATGATGTTGGGCGTTAGCACTTGCATATACCTTAAACACGCGCTCCTTTCAAGCGGTGAACCCATTGTACAGAGACCTTTTAGGCTACCCAGATCTCTTGGTTTCTTGATCTGAGCTTCGCAGATCATCTCTGCGGTTATTGGAGCTCCAATTAGGTAGGTGACTTTGTACTTTTCAACGTAATCCAGGACGAGGTCGGGGTCAAAACGCTTGAGGGCAATAACTTCTCCACCAATATAGAGTGTGGGATTCGGGCCGCCAGAGTACAATCCACCTCTATGGAACCACGGTGTCATGTTCATGGTCTTATCCAATGGCGATAGAGGGAAGTGCATTATGACATCGTGTGCACTCAAGATCTCATTTACGTTGTTTATCGGAACACCCTTCGGTAAGCCCGTAGTTCCAGATGTGTATAGACGAGTCGTCTCGTCGAACGCCGTGCTGGGTATTTCATCCAGCGGTTCTCTCCTAGACATTCCCTTAACGAAGTCTTGGTAATCAACGACACCATTTGGCGGTGACGTTTCGCCCTCAACATTTACCATTATCAGGGTTTCCGGTTTATGCTTTGACATCTCTACAGCCTTCATAGCTGTATCCATCACTGACGACTCGAATGCGAACGCGACGGGCTCGCTCTCATCCAGAATGTATGCGACCTCGCCTGGAGCGAGTCTGTAATTTATGGGATTGTTGATCGAACCAATTTTTTGAGGAGCGAGGTAGAAGAAGACGAATTCCGCAATGTTTGGAAACATGTAAGTTATTACATCGCCTTTCCCAACATTAGCATCTAAAAGTGCGTTTGCCAATTTATTACATTCTCCATTCAATTCACGGTACGTCCAAGTTCTCTCCCTTATCGGACAAGTCAGGGCGGGCTTTTCTCCAAATCTCCTAGCATTCCTCAGAATTCCCTTTATGTACACAAATTCCTTTTCAAAAACCTCTTTAAAAGTAGATGGGTCATACATGTACTTACCCATCCCCACCACCCCTTTCAACGAACTTCCAAAAATCGGGTTTCCTTTTCTCGAAAAATGCCTTCTTACCCTCTAAAGACTCTTCAGTTGAGTAATAAAGGCTTAGCCCTCCAACTCCTAGCTCAGTGATGCCCGCTAATCCATCCATCTCAGCAAGGAACGCGTATTTCAACATTTTCAGCGCAGTAGGACTCTTCTCTAGTAGCTCATCGCACCATCGTTGAACTTCCTCGTCCAATTTTTCATGGGGTACGACGGCATTGACCAATCCCATCCTGTAAGCTTCCTCGGCCGAATAAATGCGGCAGAGATACCAGATCTCCTTAGCTCTCTTCAGCCCAACACACTTCCAGAGATCTCCGGTTCCGAAACCGGGATCAAAGCTGCCAACCCTCGGCCCTGCCTGACCGAACTTTGCTCTATCTGAGGCTATCGATAAATCGCAGTTAACCTGCCACACGTGGCCACCGCCGATAGCGTAGCCGTTCACCCTCGCAATTACGGGCTTTGGTATGTGCCTTATCAGGAAAGTTACCATCTGCCATCCAACTTCGAGTGGAAGAGCGGCGATCGTTCCTTCGAGTTCTTCTGAATACTTGTAGCCACCCAAATCCCTTATGCTCTGATCACCACCAACGCAGAAGGCCTTATCGCCCGCACCCGTGAATACGACGACTCCCACTTTTTTGTCCGTCCAAGCATCTATGAAGGCCTTGCATATCTCGTGTACCGTAATCGATGTACAAGCGTTCAGCTTCTCCGGCCGATTTATGATTATTTTAGCTACTCTATCTTTCTTCTCGTAGATTATGTCCTGAAACTTGGCCATACCACCACCTCATTTTCTCACACCCAAAATCCTCCTACCAATCAACCATTTTTCAATCTCTTTCGTACCTTCGTAGATCTCAAGAACTTTGACATCTCTGTAAAATCTTGAAATATCGTAATCGCTGAAATATCCATAGCCGCCATGGATCTGCAAACATTCATCCACGACTTCAACCGCAACTCTTGCAGCGTACCACTTGGCCATCGCTGACAACTCTGGGCTAACCTTGCCTTTGTCGATGGCAAGTGCGGCTTTGTAGGTTAAGCACCTTGCAGCTTCGATTTTAGTTGCCATTTCGGCAACCTTAAACTGGATAGCTTGGAAATGGGAGAGCGATTCCCCAAATACCCTCCTCTCCTTAGCGTATCTTATTGCCAGTTCGAGAGCTCCTTGAGCAGACCCCACAGCTTGTGCAGCGACCCAAGTTCGGCTTCTGTTGAAGAAGTCCATGATGTGGTAGAATCCTTTTCCTCTGACCCCCATAAGGTTCTCCTCTGGCACATGAACATCGTCAAAGTGAACCTCCGCCGTATCGCTGGCTCGCATACCTATTTTTCCCCTCAGTTTTGTCCTCGTTATTCCATCGGAGTTTAGATCGACAATGATCGTACTGAATCTTCTGTGCCTCTCGCCCTCATCTTCAGTCCTGCACAATACTATAGCGTAATCCGCTATACTCCCATTGGTGGAGAAGGTCTTCGTCCCATTTATTACCCAGTAACTGCCCTCCTTCACGGCTTTGGTCTTTATACCCGCAACATCGCTTCCAGCATGTGGCTCTGTAATCATTATCGCCATGATAGCCTCTCCTTTCGGTAATGGGGTGAGAAAATCTTCTTTTTGCTCCTCTTTACCATTCAGTTGCAGCGTTTCGGCTCCTATCGTTGTCCCTAACGTAGCAAAGCCGCAACCTGGATCAACCTTGTGAAATTCCTCCCAGATTAGTGCGTTTTCGAGGTAACCGTAGCCCGTTCCGCCGTATTTTTCGTCGATAAAAACTCCAACAAAGCCATTTTTGCAAGCCTTCTTCCATAGTTCCCAAGGGAATTCCTCTTTTTCATCGCAGCTTTTAGCGTATTTCGGTATCTCATTTTCGGCAAACTCTCTTGCAGCTCTCTTGATGTCCTCTTGTTCCCTGCTTAGTTCAAAATTGGACATCTCAAGCATTGAACTTGTTAAGCACTAAAAAAAATTAAAATTTTTTGTGTGTAACAATGAATCCAGTATCCCAAAAGTTTCCGGCTGCGAAACTTGTGGCCTACCTGGGCCATAGGTCGTGAATTCGACATATCACAGTCTTGCTTCGAACGTCAAGCTTGCAGAGGATCTAGCCGAATTGCTGGACGAGTTGTTGCGGAAGCAGGCTGTGATGGACAAGGCTGCAAAATACGAACGGGTCGGAATTTTAGGCGAGACCACGAAATCCAAAAACTGTATTAGCTTTGGGCATAAGCAGATTGTTCCAGCAGTCGGGATGTAAAGGACTACTGATATTGTAAAAGAATTAGAAGATATTCGGAGTTGCGCATCGTGATGGCGTATCTGATAAGTGGTATAAGCTAGGTAAACTCAAGGAAATAGGGAGGTAAAATTATATTATCGTGCGCCTGTGATCCTTGTAGGTTCTTGATGCGATGAACGCTTGAAGGTGGTTTATCCTGATACCGTTTTTCCTAAGCCATTCCATGAATTTCCTCCTTTCTTTCAAGGCCCTTGACTATTTTATTTCCACGGCG
>CAZPML010000049.1:0-10695 GCA_964587675.1 uncultured archaeon | reverse complement strand
CCCACGCAATACCGTATCTTGCTTGGTCCAAACAACTCAAACCCGGCCTCAAACCAACCGCACCAGGCAGTCTATTTTCTTCTGGTACTTTACAGTTGACGAGGCCGATTTCACCTACGCCACCGGCCCTCATAGATCCTTTTTTGGTGATCGCGTATTGGTGAAATCCCTCCATTTCTTTTTCAACTATAAAACCCTTAATCTTCTTATCCTCGACATCCCTGGCCCAAATTATCGCAATGTCAGCCAGATCCCCCTCGGTTATCCATGTCTTTGTACCATTGATTATCCACTCGTCTCCGTTTTTTCTAGCGCTTGTTTTCATACTTCCTGGATCGCTCCCAACATCTGGTTCAGTCATTCCAAAGCAACCAATTAATTCACCCCTTGCCAATTTTGGCAGATATTTCTTTTTTTGCTCTTCAGTACCATATTTCCAAATTGGAAACATAACTAAGCCACTAGTAACTGCAACAAAGCTACGTAAAGCACTATCAACTCTCTCAACTTCCTGACAAACTAGCCCGAATATTGTATATGTCGCACCGGGGCAGCCATACTCCTCTGGAATAAACGGACCTAGCATTCCAAGTTGTCCAAACTTCTTTCCAATCTCTCTGAAGTTTAACGGTCTCTCCTCATGCCAAGCATCGGCAACGAGGGGTTTTATCTCTTTTTCAAGAAATTCTCTGACAGAATTTCTCACGAGCCTCTCTTCATCCGTTAGGAGTTCATCAATATTGTAAAAATCGACTGCTCTGATCATAACCATCACCTGGGATGATGAAACGTTAAAAATATACTAGATAAAGTTTTCGGAAAAATATTTCCAACTAGTAAACTTTGTCAACTCTCTTTAATTCACTGAATTCCACAAAGACCTCATTTACTCTTATTTCTGGATTAAATCCCAATTCTTGAAGAGGAGCTATGTGATTCAATCCTGCAGAAACTATTAACCTCGCCCTATTTCTGAGTGGTAAACTGAATTGCCTGCTAGAAGGATGTAATATGCCCACTATTCCACCAAAGCCCTTCAATTTAGCAATTTTAATTTCACCCCTAACGGTGTCAAGGGCGTATTTACTAAAACTTCTCACTGCAGTTATTATTTTACCATAACCAGTTTTCAAGCACTTCAAGACTGATGTAAGGCCCGACTTCAAAAACAACCAACCGGGGCTTAGCGTCGTACCCCTATAGCTTATTAATTCGGTAAAACCTTGAGGCTCATATCTCCTACAATTTAAAAGCCCTGCAAACTCTGGAGTTACACTAACACCCGCGAATCTCAGTATAACATCGTATATTGTATTGGAGACTGTTGCTATTCCAAATTTCCCCTCAGCAATCTTTAAATTTCCCAAAGTTTCTCCTTCATCTGAAACTGCTACTAGGTCAGAAATTAAAAATGGAAATTTCCCCATTTGGACGAGCACATCAATAACTGCGTCAAACTTATCTTTGTTAACAATAGCTAAATTGGTCGGTACAAGTCCTTTCAAGCTATATAAATCAAAATTACAAAAGTATGCATTATATTCAATTCTTTCCGAAAATTCTCCAAGTCTCTCTGAAACACTAGCTTGCTTTAGTTCCTCTAATCCCTTATTAGTTATAATTCTTTTACCATTCGATGTTTTTATTAGGAATCCACGAATTTCCATCTTCTTTAAATGATAGCGAACGGTTCTGTCCTCTAGATTTATACCTCTATATTTCAATTCACTCGTAATTTCTTTAGAACTCATCGGCTTTCCCTCAGACAGTATGTCGAGAATCTCTGAAACTATGTCCATAAATTTGATTAAAATTCAACGATATTAAATTATCCTTTTAAACTTGCTTTTATATACAAATTTCATTTAGACGGTAGGAAATAATATATATGGCTAACTAATAGAATACATATGAACAGAGAAAATTACTATAACTACAAAGATGTAGCTCTTGGTTGGCACAGGTTTTATGGTGGCAAGATTGAAATTCTACCCAAATGTATAATAAGAGACGCAAACGATTTCAGTATCTGGTACACTCCCGGTGTTGCAGAGACAAGTATAGAGATAAGAAACAACCCTGATAAAGTTTATGAGTTGACTAACAAATGGAATACCGTTGCTATAATAAGTGATGGTTCTCGGACGTTAGGACTGGGGAATACTGGCCCTCTTTCAGTACTTCCAATATTGGAGGGTAAATCTTTACTTTTTAAGTATCTTGGAGGTGTCGACGCTTTTCCAATAGTTCTATCTGAGCAAGATCCCAATAGAATTGTTGAGATAATAAAATCCATCTCACCAAGCTTTGGGGGTATCAATTTGGAAGACATATCTACACCCAAGTGTTTCTACATACTAAATAGGCTAAAAAATGAATTAGATATCCCAGTATGGCACGATGATCAGCTGGGCACCGCAACAGCTACACTTGCCGCACTATTTAATGCCCTAGAAATTGTTGGAAAGGATATAAGCGATACGAAATTTGCGATTATTGGGGCTGGAGCAGCAAACATAGCTACTATTAATCTACTAAGTTATGCGGGAGCGAATCCAAAAAATATGTACGTGGTGGATAGCAAGGGAATACTTCATCCAAACAGGAAAGATCTAGAGAACAAAAAAGATTACAACCCCTACAAATGGAGGTTATGCCTGGAAACAAATGGTGAAAGAAGAATTGGTGGTATAGCTGAAGCTATCGTGAAAACTGATGTCATTATAGCTGCCAGCAGACCTGGACCGGGAATAATTAAGAAGGAGTGGATTGAAAATATGAATTCAGAACCAATAGTTTTTGCATTGGCCAACCCAATTCCTGAAATTTGGCCATGGGAGGCGAAAGAAGCGGGTGCTAGAATCGTCGGAACGGGGAGAAGTGATTTTCCAAACCAGATCAATAACTCGCTGGTATTCCCGAGCATATTCCGTGGAGTTTTTTCCGTTGGAGCTAGGATCATAAATGAGGACTTATGCATAACTGCAGCTAAGACCTTAGCGAATTTTGTAAAGAAAAAAGGTCTAAAAGATGAATACATAATCCCAAGAATGGCAGATTTTGATGTGTACTACGATGTGTCATTAGCAGTTGCATTAAAAGCCATGGAATTGGGAATAGCAAGAAGAAGGATTAGCGAGGAGGAGTTATGTGCGGAAATCCGAAAATTGATACATGGTGCCAAAGAAAAAATAAGAACACTTATAGACCATGGACTCATTAGATTTCCACCAGAAGGTGGAAGGTGTGAAGATAGCACTCTTAGGTGGAACGGGAAATTTGGGAAAAGGTTTAGCAATTAGATTGGCTCATAGCGGATACAATGTTGTAGTAGGATCTAGAGATAAAAATAAAGCAACGAGAAAGGCCAAGGAATATCTAAACGTGGTCAAAAATGGAAAAATCGGGGCTGAAGATAATTCCGAAGCAGCATTAAAATGCGAAATCGTAATAATTACTGTACCATGGGAACATTCTTTGAAGCTTGTTCAAGATTTGAAGCTAGAATTAGAGGGAAAAATTGTCATTTCTCCCGTAGTTCCATTAAAAAGATTTGGTAATTACTTCATTTACGATAGGCCAAAAGGGGGTTCTGCTGCTGAAGAAATTGCCAGAATTTTGAGAAAAAGCAGAATCGTTTCCGCTTACCACACTTTACCTAGCAGAAAAATTTCTACTCTCCAAAAACTCCCAAATTGGGATGTTCCAATTTGTGGAGATGACGATGATTCCAAAAAGATCGTATTTGAAATTACCAAGAAAATGGGTTTCAATCCTTTAGATGCTGGACCTTTATCGAATTCATATTTGGTCGAGGCTCTAACACCATTAATTCTCAACCTATGTTCAAACAACAAACTAGAGGGGCTTGGAGTAAAATTTATTTGATTAATTTAAATAAGATATATAATTGTATGACATTGAAAAATTTTAAACTCCCCTTGTAGTAAGATGCAATATGACTAGGAAATCCTCGAGGATTCCCGAATTCTACAAGCTGAACGTAAAAAAAAGATTGCAAAAAGTGTCTGAATTCTCCAATTTGACGGAGGATGATGCAAAGCTATTACTATCAACCGGAGGATTGCCAATTGAAATAGCAGATAGGATGATAGAGAACGTTATAGGAACATTTGAACTCCCACTTGGGGTTGCTACAAATTTTCTAATCGATGGAAAAGATTACCTAATTCCAATGGCAATAGAGGAGCCAAGTGTTGTTGCTGCTGCAAGTAATGCAGCTAAAATGGCAAGAGAGGGCGGCGGATTTAAAACTAACTATTCGGGTTCAATCATGATTGGTCAGGTCCAAGTCACAAAGCTTAGAGATCCATTTTCAGCGAAGTTTGAAGTTGAAGCAGAAAAAAACAAAATAATCCAGACCGCAAACGAATGCGATCCTGTTCTGGTAAAATTGGGTGGCGGGTGTAAGGATGTGGAAGTTAGAGTTATAGATACGATACTCGGTAAGATGCTTATTGTACACTTACTAGTTGATGTCAAGGATGCTATGGGTGCAAACGCCGTAAACACTATGTGTGAGGCAGTTGCTCCGCTCATTGAAAAAATAACTGGTGGAAAAGTGTACTTGAGGATAATATCGAATTTAGCTAAATACAGACTCGCTAGAGCTAAGGCCAAATTCAAGAAGAACGTCATAGGAGGTGAAGAGGTAGTTGAAGGGATAATGCAAGCTTATGCCTTTGCTTCATCTGACCCCTACAGATGTGCAACTCACAATAAAGGAATTATGAACGGAATATCTGCACTAATGTTGGCTACAGGAAACGACTTTAGAGCAGTTGAAGCTGGTGCACATAGCTACGCAGCACTCACAGGGTATAAGCCTTTAACAAGATACGAAGTTGATCACAATGGAAACTTAATAGGAACAATTGAACTTCCACTTGCTGCCGGCACAATTGGAGGAGCGACCAGGGTAAATCCACTTGCTAAAGTATGTCTAAAAATTTTGGGGATAAATACGGCCGAAGAGCTAGCTAGAATAGCTGCTGCGGTTGGTTTAGCGCAAAATTTTGCTGCTTTGAGAGCTTTGGCTACTGAAGGTATACAAAGAGGGCATATGGAACTCCACGCAAGGAACATAGCGATAATGGCGGGAGCTGTTGAAGAAGAGATAGATAAGCTCACAGAAATCATGGTTTCAGAGGGGAAAATAAGGATGGACTATGCCAAAGAACTCTTAGAAAGAATTAGGAGGAATTTGATCTAATCTTTGAATAAATTCCAAATTCAAGTTCTCTGTCTTGAACATAATTTTTTCCCAATACTAGGGCTATTTCTGCCTTTTTCAGTTCTCTACCTAAGTAAGCTGCATGATCCAATCTAGAAACTAGATCATACTCAATTATGGTGTCAAGTATCTCCTTTGCTCTTTTACCAACAATTACAAGCTTATCATGCTTACAAACTATCTTGCCTCCAGCTAAGTAAATTATAAAATCTCCGAAAGGATCTCGAACAAACCTTTTATTTTCTTTAGCAATAACAAATTTTTCCGGAAATGATTCCGTTTCGTATTTTACTTTATCTTTTAGAACTAGAAGGGAAATACCAACATCTTTTGGATTCGTTTCTCTCACCTTTGCAATTTTCGATAAAAACACGGCTTGATGAAGTTCTTTGATACATCCAGCTGTCTTTGGACTCGCTTCTGTCGTAAATAAAAGATTGCAACCAATTTCTTCGGCAATGAAGGTTAATACTGCGTTTATCCCTACGGAATCGGCATCAGATAATTCCGTCACATTTCCAATACCGAATAATACCGGAATGTTTTTATTTATTTCTCTGAATTTTATATACCTCTCTATCGACTTAGCAAGGTGTAATGGGGGTTCGAGAACAGGATCAGCTATCAATTTGTCAGAGAAATTAGCTGCTCTCTCTACTAATTTATTCAATTTGACTGGATCTTTATCTACCAAAACTATAGCCTGATCTTCCACTAAACTCATAACGTCAAAGTTCTCGTAACCTACACTCATTATCATGTCAACACCCAAATCGATGCCCAACTTTATTGCCGACTTGTCGAATGTGTCAATGCTAACGGGAACTTCTGAATAGTCAATAACCTTCTTTATCGCTTTCCTAATAAATGATTTTTCAAATTCCAACGGAATACTGATATCTACAATATCTGCCCCCGATTCAACATAGTAATCCAGCTTCTCCAGAAGTTCGTCAATGTTTTCGTAGTTAACAATTTCAGCAACGACTTTAATCCTTGAATTACCACCAATTGGGACATCTCTTATCTTAAACTTAAAGTCATTTTCCAGAGAATTTACCTGTTTAATCAGTTCATCGTACCTTACCTTTTCAATTAGCTTACACGCCGGTACTTCATGGGACAATTCAAACTTATCAATGTAGGGTAAAACGAACTGTAAATCGAATGCGTGGATCGGTCCTAACCTAATCTTGGTTTTTTTTCTTTTTTCCAGATCCCTCCATTTACATCCCGCTGTTAGACCCGGAACTAGAACTAGGTCGTACTGATCTAGATCTAGAGGTTCCAAATCCGCTGGTGTTATAAAAGCGGCGACATCGATATTAACAACATGGACATCCACATTAGGTGCATATTTCCTCACCGTTTTCTCAGCTAATTTACCTGTAACGATTAAAATCTTCATACTTCCAACAATTTCGTTACCTCTCTTGCATGTGCCTTTATTATATCACCTTTAGTTATAAAGCCGACTAGCTTCTTTTCATCCCCTCTGTCGACAACTGGAAGTCTACCGATGTCCATTTCCACTAGTTTTATAAGAGCGCTTTCGAGCGTATCGTCAGGATAAACGACCACAACTTTCTTCGTCATTACTTCATCAATTCTTGTTTCAGCCCGTTTCTCAATTGAGACGCTTTCCAAGTCTTGAAAAGTAATTACACCAACCAACTTGCCGTCCTCTACAACTGGAAAACCCATAAAACCTGTTTTTTCTATGAGATCCAAGACTTCCAGAACAGTATTGGACGGTGAGACGGTCATAACCCTTTCAGCGGGGATCATTGCCTCCCATACTTTGATCTTTCTAAGTATATCAACTGACATTTCCATCCTATGTGCGGGACTATCCGCCCTAGTTCCAACTTGTTCGATGTATATCGTGTGGTCTCCAGTTATCATATACGATATCGCTACCGCAGCCATTCCGGGAAACAGCAGTTCATAGTTCTTAGTCATTTCGCAAATCATAATCAAAACGGAGATTGGAGCTTTAGAAATACCTCCAAATAGAGCTATCATCCCGATGGCTACGAAGGCTGGCACAACACTCAATGTAACAACACTTGGAAAGAGAGAGTGCATAAGCATTCCTACTGCGCCACCAACCATCCCGCCAATGACCAATCCCGGCGCAAAGACACCTCCACTTCCACCAGACCCTATCGTTAGGGAAGTAGCAACGATCTTCACTATTGCGAGGGTTAACATAACTTCAAGTGGAAGTAGATTGAACATAGCCATCTGAAGAAACCCATAACCCATTCCGAGTGCTCCATATCCAACTATGGGGTTGAAAAGCTTTGCTACGGTCACAACAAATATACCCGTTATGAGTGCGCCTAGGGTTGGCTTAAAATGAACTGGCAATTTTAATTTTTCGAACAATCGTGAAAAGACTTCGTGTGCTCTATAAAAGGAGATGACATACAACAATCCAAAAAAACCACAGACAACACCTTCAACCATAAAAAATGGAATGTGTAAAGCTGAAATATGCACCACGGGGAACTTAAATATTGGCTCATATCCATCGTAGGTGCAAAAGATAATATAACCTATAACCGATGCTATAAGACCGGGTACTAAAGCCTCGACCTCAAAATCTCTCCTGTACAAAATTTCCGCAGATAGGAGAGCTCCACCAAGAGGTGATTTAAATATACTACCTATTCCAGCCCCTATTCCAACTGCCAGTGCTATTCTTCTGTCCCTAGGATTTAATTTTAAGATGCTGGCGACTATGCTTCCATATCCAGCGGATATTTGTGCTGTTGGACCCTCTCTACCAGCGCTACCTCCGGACCCTATTGTTATAGCAGATGCGATGGTCTTAAGTAACGGAATTCTAGCTCTAATTCTCCCTTCCTCCCTATGGAAACTTCTAATTGCTGCATCAGTTCCGTGACCCTCTGCTTCAGGAGCAAATGTATATACCATTAATCCCGAGACTAAGCCACCTAAAGTTATTATACCAATTAATCTCAATGGATTTGATGGTTGAACCCAGCTAATTGCTTCTACTCCAGGTTTAGGAGGAAAAAAACCAGCACCTAGCCCGAGAAATGTATAAGTACATAATTCAAGAAGAGTGTAGAATATTATGGCTCCAATCCCAGCGATGATACCTACGATGAGCCCTATGAGATTCCACTTCAATAAGTAGTTAACGCTAACAATTCCCTTCAATTTCATCTTTCCTAATCTTCACGGAAGTCATATTTACATTTTTTGTAGCAAAAATGACTAAAATGTAATTTTCAATATAAAATAATTTTAGCTAAGTTTTTGTAAATACTTATAAACTAACAATTGAATTAAGCATGGTGATAATATGGTAGTCAAAGTTGGTGTTCTCAAAATGGGAGCAATTGGTACAGCACTTCTTCTTGAGTATTTACTGGATGAGAGAGCTGATAGAGAAGACATTGAAGTGAGAGTCGTCACAAGCGGTGCAAAAATGCAACCAGATGAGGCCAAAGTAGCGGAAAAACTTAAGGAGTTTAATCCAGACTTGATAATTGTTATATCACCGAATGCAGCTCTTCCAGGTCCAAAGGCTGCAAGAGAGGCTTTCGAAGGCAAACCAGTTATAGTTATAAGCGATGCTCCAGCGAAGAAAGCGAAAGATGAATTTAAAGAGAAAGGTTTTGGATATATATTGATTAACGCTGACTCAATGATTGGTGCTAGGAGAGAGTTCTTAGATCCAACTGAAATGGCCCTATTCAATGCCGATGTAGTTAAGGTTCTTGCAGCTACGGGAGCCTTCAGGCTAGTGCAAGAAGCCGTAGACAACGTTATAGATCAGCTAAAAGCAGGGCAAAAACCTGACCTCCCACAGATTATTGTTACCGCCGAAAGAGCCGTTGAAGCTGGTAAATTTAGCAACCCATATGCAAAGGCAAAAGCCATGGCCGCGTTTTACATAGCCGAAAAAGTTGCTGATATAGACGTAAAGGGATGCTTTATAGAGAAAGATCCACAAAAGTACATCCCACTAGTAACATCCGCGCATGAGATGATGCGGATTGCAGCAATGCTTGCTGATGAAGCAAGGGAAATCGAAAAAGGTAATGACACAGTATATCGAACTCCTCACGGAAGAGATGGAAAAGTTCTTTCGAAAGTTGAACTAATGGTTAAACCTGAATGAGGAAGAGATTCATAATTTCTTTATTTACCTTTTCTATACTTATAATTTTATATTCAATTACTTTTTTAATATTGATGTCCGAAGAAGGACAGAAACACAATTTTATAGATGCGATTTACTGGGTTCTCACAACAATTACAACCGTCGGGTACGGTGATATCCATTTTAAATCTGAAGCAGGAAAGATATTCTCAATTTTTGTAATGTTGAGCGGAGTTCTATTTTTCTTTGGATTCTTCTTACCCTATGTAGTTGTGCCGTGGGCAGAGAGAAGGCTAATGCTCATTCTTCCAACTGAAGCTAAGATGAAAAAGCATCTGATCATCTGTGGTTACAACAGATTTACAAGGGAACTGTGTGAAATACTAAAAGAGTTTGGGATAAAATATGTAGTGTTTGAAGTAAGCTCGGAAAAAGTTAAAGAGGCTATAGAATCAGGAATCAAGTGCATTCTCACAGATAATTCTCCAAGATCTTTTAAAAATAATGGTATAGAAAGTGCCATAGCTGTTATCATCGCATGGGAAAACGTTGAGAACGTAATTGATTCGTTATTAGCGATAAAGGATTTCAATGTTAGAAAATACGTCATCCATGGGGATCAGAGGTACACCCGCTATTTTCTTTTTGCCGGAGCTAAAAAAGTATTTCTTCCAAAAAATCTCATTGCAACTACAATAGCTAGGTCCATCCAAGGAGAGATTAAAATAGGTAGACTTGAACAGATATTCAAGGATTTCTACACTGCAGAAATCCTAGCACCCAAGAGAATGAAGGTAGAGGACCTTGAGAAGAAAGGAGCCAAAGTTATTGCTGTTTGCAAAGCGGGCCAACTTGAATT
Source organism: uncultured archaeon (assembly GCA_964587675.1). Lineage (GTDB taxonomy): Archaea > Halobacteriota > Archaeoglobi > Archaeoglobales > Archaeoglobaceae > CAZPML01. Next base: position 441 of record CAZPML010000049.1, on the reverse strand, counting down.
TAACCCTTCCAAGAATAAAATTTTAGAGAAAGGTTGTGTAATTCTTCTTGCGGGTAAAAGTAAAACATTGAGGGAGATTATCTGTGAAGGTTCTCATCCTCGGATACGGTGATGTTGGTAGGAACGTTGCAGAGGAATTGATCTCAAAAGATATAGAGGTGGTGGTAGTTGATATTAGAGACCTAAAACCTACGAAAGGAATAAAGTTTATCAGGGGAGATGTTACCTTAGAAAGCTTCTGGAAAGATTTTGATCTCTCAAGATTTAACGCAGTTGTTGTAGCTCTTCCCGAAGACTTACACTCCGTATTTTGTGTGCTGATGATAAGGAACAAAAATAAAGATATAGAGATATACGCAAGATGCAACAGTTCAGAATACGTTGAGAAGCTTTACAAAGCCGGAGCCGATCACGTTATAAACCTTCCCGTAGTTACAGCTG
>CAZPML010000048.1:0-10889 GCA_964587675.1 uncultured archaeon | reverse complement strand
TCAACATTGACTGCTGGAAGTGCTATAATATGAGAGGTGAAGAAGTCGAATTAGAGGTCGTTGAAGAACCTTAATATACTTTAAGATATGAAATTTCCCAAGATGCGTCGTACGGTAAAAGACCTACTTGTAGAGATTAAAGATACAACCGAACTGATGCTAGACCTCGCCTATTCTGCAATCCTCTATGACAATGAGGACATCGCAGAAGAGGTCTTAGATCTTGAACAACGGGTGTTAGAACAATTAAAGCAAATAAGGGTCGTTTCAATACTAGCTGCAAGGAGAGTTGAAGATGCCGAAAGGGTTTCTTCTATATTACAGATCGCAAATGCCGGGCAAAAAATAAGTAGTGCCGCAGGCGATATCTCCTCCCTTGTCCTGAGGAATTTCAAGTTGTCTCGAGATATAATCAGTCTAATTCTCTACCATTCAGAGGAGACTGCTGTGAAAGTTCAAGTTCCTGAAACTTCAGAAATTGCCGGAAAAACGCTTAAAGAGTCCAGACTTCACACGAGAACCGGAATGAGAGTAATAGCAATAAAAAGAGAGTTTAGTTGGATTTTCAATCCAGATAGAGATACGAAGGTTCTAAAGGGTGACATCCTCTTCGCAAGAGGTGATCCTTCAACAATCCCCAAATTCTTTGAGGTGGTGACCGGCAAAAGCATAGATGCTCCCGAAAAACCTGAGGAGATTGAGATTGAGGAGTTGGATAGGGCCGTTGACTTACTCATTGAAATAAAAAATTTGTCTGAACTTTCTGTTGATTTGGCCTACTCCTCTCTCATCTATGGAAACGAAGATCTCGCTCTTGAAGTGGTATATCTGGAAGAAACTATAGATAATATGAAATTTGAAGTTGAAAGACTTATACTCGAATCAAGTAAGAAGTTCCAGAATTATAAGCCACTCATGGCTATTTTAGAGATCGCTTACTGTTCAGAGCAGATTGCGGATGCTGCGAGGGATATTTGCGAGGTCTTGCTTAGCAAAATGGACATCCCACCAATATTTCGTGAAGCCATGCGTGAAACAGATGAGATACTGACTTTAGTCTCCGTTGAGAAGAATTCTCCCCTAATAGGCAAAACTCTCGGTGAAGCAAGAGTCGAAACAAACACAGGAATGCACATCGTCGCTATTAAACGCGGGAACGAATGGGTAACAAAGCCAACGGCAAGTACCATGATTCTTGAAGGGGATTTACTGATAGCAAAGGGTACAAGAGAAGGTGAGAATGAACTATTGAAGCTCTGTGCTATTCCCGCACAGCTGTCATGAGTTTTCTGACCAATTCCCGTTTTATTTTTGTATTTCTACCATTTTCACACACCATCGTTCTTACTCCAATAATATCCGGCTTTAGCTTCTTTAATATGTCTATGTGATTCCAACCGATATTTCCTGCCAAAGCGCACATTAGGCTATTATCATGAGCTATTTCGACGAATTTGGAAATTTTATCCACTTTCAAGTGATCGAACAAATTTGTCCCATCTTTTATTGCTGTGTCGACCATTACAATGTCCGCCCCAACTTCCGATGCAACTTTTGGGAGATCAAGAGGAGAAACCGAATTTATCCTGTAATAATCTCCATATCCTGCTGCAACAATTTTTATTTTGCTGTTAAAGTTCTTAACAGCCTTAACAACAGCGCGCATCATTTCGATGGCTTGTAAATAATCTTTAACTCCAAAAAGACCGACTTTAATGTAGTCTGCACCTGACACCGCTGCACCTAAAGCGGCCAAGCTTGCTGTTCCAGGTTTAAAAGGTAAATCGCCGGTTGTAGCGCTAACTTCCTTACCATGTTTCTTAACGATTTCGGAAATCTCCCTTATTACCCACGGAAAATTCGCTCCGAGAGAACCTTCAGCAGGATTTTTAACATCGATAATATCCGCACCACCTTCCAATGCTTCGATCGCCTCGCTAAGATCCCTCGGACTTACAAGAACCTTCATCATTGCATGACAATTACAATTGTATTTATTTCTTTTGAAAGAAATTTAAGCAACCATGGTAATATTTCGCTATGAAAATTGAAAGTCCAAGAATTCACAAGAAAATGCCAATTTCAGAATTGGTTGAGATGTACTCAAAGACTGCTTTTAACGCTAGACGCCTTGGCGAGGCTGCCAAAATTTTTAAAGAAATGATAGAAGGAGAGGCTTTCATCTTCCTGACATTGGCTGGTGCGATGATACCAAGCGGTATGAGGAATATTATCAATGAGTTTTTAAAGAGGGATTTAATCAATGCGATTGTTAGTACAGGAGCAAACGTAGTTCATGAAGTAATAGAAGCTCTTGGATTCAACCATGAAATTGGAAGTACAAGCGTTGACGACGTTGAATTAGCAAAAACCAAGTTAAATAGGATCTTTGACGTTTTCATTCATCAAAAAGCATTTGAAGAACTCGAATTTTTCGTATCTAAAATTGTCACTAACCTAAGTGGTAGCTACGCTAGCTACGAATTCGTGTGGAAACTTGGGGAAGTTCTCGATAAATCTTTTCTGAGGACTGCTTATGAAAAATCGATTCCAATATTCTGTCCAACCCTTCACGACTCAATTTTGGGATTACATATTTTTGTTTACAGAAGTAAGGATTTCAACATCGATTATTTCAAGGATATCCAGAAAATCCTCGAACTTTGTTGTAACGACAAAGTCGGAGTAATCATTATCGGTGGAGGTGTGCCAAAGAACTTTGCGCTTCAAGCAATGCTCCTATCGGATGGATTTGACTATGCCATCCAAATAACCACAGACTCACCCCAGTGGGGAGGATTGAGCGGCGCCAGTTTAGAGGAGGCAAAAAGCTGGTGTAAGCTCAAACCAAATGCCAAAGCTGTTACAGTTTACTGTGACGCTACAATAGCCCTACCAATGCTTTATTCCTACGTTCTTGATAACATCGACAAATGATACGAAGGTTTTTTAAAGGGAAGAAACGTACTTGACTAGTGTTCGTAGCTGAAGTATATGGCGTTTTCGCTGCCAGAAGCGTACTTGGTTTATCTCCTGTAGTAGTTTTAAGAGCAGAAGATGGCAGAATTTTGCCCATATACATAGGGCTTGCAGAGGCGATGGCTATATACTCGGCCTTGAGGGGTGAAATTCCACCACGCCCAATGACTCACGATCTAATAGTTGATATGATTTCGAGGCTAAATGCAAGGATAGAAAAGGTCGTAATAGATGAACTAATTGATAACACATTTTACGCAAGAATTGTGATAAGGCATGATGACAGAACGATTGAAGTCGATGCTAGACCGAGCGATAGTATTGCAATTGCTATAAGGCTCTCGTGCCCAATTTTTGTTGATGGACGAGTTCTTGATGAGGCCGGGAGCGACGAATTACCCTCAGACTTCGTTGATTTCAGTCAAGTCATGTAAGAGACAACTTTTGATAGCTTCCAATGGAAAAGAGTTAGTTCTCTATAGGTGAAAAATAAGGTGTTTCCCTTAACAACAACTTTTTTAGTTAAATCGACCTTTCTCATGAACTTTAATCCAGCCTTATTTTGGGGAACCGCTCCAAAGACTAGTGGGTCAAAAGGAGCTTTTCCAATAAAAACTGGAGGAGTTCCATCCAGCTTAGCTTTCTTAATGTTACTTGTTTTAAATCCAATCTCCAAAATTTTTTTACCCTTTTTGTAAAAATGTAAAAGAGCCGGGTTCCCCTTTATCTCCGAAAGCAAGCAAAATTCGTCAAGCTCCATAAATTCGTTCAAATTTTTCTTACCCCTGCTTACGTAATCCCAATTAAAAAATTTTGCTAGAACCTTTGCCAAAGTTCTAGTTTTCCTACTAGGTTTCCTAGAAGTTGTAAGTATCATAGTTTACATTCAATACAATCTGATCCTCGAAATCCCCTGATTACTGAACCCATTTTTTCTGGAATTAGGATTCCGCCATTCAAGTCATTTGGCCTTTCAACTCGAATCACTTTTTTTATTGAAAAGTCCTCAAGTTCTATGAGGAGCGAAGAGGAATTTTCAACATCTCTACAATCGAGTCCATAAAAGTTTGGAGGACTAAGGTCATACACGTTCCCGACTCTCTTACCAAGTTCTCTGCCAAAGAGTATTTCCTGCAAGCAACGATTGAAGAACATCCAATCGGCCTCAACTAAAATTTGACGTGGTATCGACGAAAAGTAAAGTACAACCTCTTCAACAACCTCTTTTTTATGGATCCAACTGCATTTTTTACAACTCCAATAGTACCTGCCCGACCTCAAAATCAGTTCCCCACCTAATCTATACAGAAAGCACGGATAAAAGGGACAGTAACAAAATGAACAGTCTTGGCCATTAAAATGACATGGATAGTACTTGCACTCGTATATTGGACCTGCAGGAGAATCAATTGATGCAAATAGACCTAGCAGCGCTCTTTCTCTCATTTCACCACCATAGCGACCATGTCCCCTACACCAACTCCAATGCTTTTTGCAACTGGCTCGCATTTAGCGGTTAGAAGGAAGGCTATTGGTTTAAATTCCAGTTCATCTTCTGACAAACATTCGTAATTGGCCATTCCCTTAGCAATTATGATATCCGCCTCTTCTAGTCTTTTCAATGATAGTTCCGGTAGCTCCTCAACCATAATACCGATGGCACCCTTTCCATTCGTTAAGAGTTCATCGGCTATTTTATCAACACCAGCCAACCTAGCATCCTCGAGTGTTGCATCACTTAGTATTGGTCTGCCTCTAACAATAACCGTTAGCCTACTGCAAATATCTTTTATTTTATTCATTAATATAGTATCAAAAAATATTTCTCCAGCGTTATCGGTAAGATAAACCACATTCCCTCCACTACACAACTTCTTAATTTCATCGACATGATCGACCTTCAATCCCTCATTTAATTTTTTATAAAAATAGGATATAAAATTCTTACCGCCAACCTCATGGCCCATAACACCATAATCAAATGTATTCCCAATTATAGAAACAATAACAGCTGATTTAAATGGATCAAATGATTCTTCCACAAGCTTAGATGCTTTTGGGAGGATTCGTTTTGCAACCCTGTTTGCCTCAACTTTCACTTTTGTGTATGGGTCGGGATCGTTTATGATTTCGTATACTCTCCTATGTATAATCGTTGCAAGATGCGCGTTAACCGGCTTCTTTGGGTAGTTATCAGAGAGCAATTTTAGCGCTTCCTCAATACACTTCGATATAGTTTCATAGTTATCCGTAACTAGTTTTGCTTCATAGTACACGCGATTAAGTAAACACGAGGGACATAGTGGTGATATTCTCATCTAGACCCATCCACTACTGGAAATATTAACTTTGCTCTTCCCATTTAATTAATGTTTGCTGAACTTCGGCTTTTGGGATTAAAATGGATCCATCACTCCCTTCTAGGATAATTGCCTTCTTGTTAAAATAAAGCTTCACAGTTAGAGCTGCTATTACCGCATCTACCTCGTCATGGTTTAGTTCTGGCACTTCTATATACCTAGAGAGATCGCTCACTATTTTCTTGAGACCGTCCTTCCTATTCTTTTTTTCGCGAGGCGCTATATTTAATATCACCCTCGTTGCGTAAGGATAAACTTCAAACACCTTAATACCTCTTGATCTGAGTTCTTTTGCTATTTCAATCCCCCTTTCAACAATTTTTCTGAAAAAAAGAGCTCCAGATGGGAATAATCTTATTCCCATCCTAAGTAAGATCCTTTCGCATTCTCTTAAAGAGCCTTGATTAGGCAGAGAAAGTGGTGCATCGATCCCTGCAGCTTTTACCTTGCTAAAATCAATATCCTCATAATTTCCCACAAAGGTTAGCTCGTCGTTTATTATTGCAGCTGAACACCTTTTTATTCCAACGTCAATTCCACAAAACACAATATCATTGGAAAAAATAAATATTTAAAGTTTTGTTACTTCTTTGGTGGCCAGTGCTTCTCCAACCAACCCTTCAATCTTCCAGAGTCCAGCGGACCTACCAAAACCGTCCATCCCGTTTCATCCTCAATTGCACCGGATAACCTTGCTGCAAGTCCTGGGATAACCAAATACTTGTGATTTACCTTTTCAGAGATTTTCGTTTGTTCAATTAATTCCTTTACTTTGCTGGCTGTAAACTGACCACCAGCTACACTCACTTCTACGCCAAGTCCTTCCGTATCCAAAACGAGTAACCAACCCTTTATGTTACCGCTGGTTAAGTCGCTCTCTACCGTATAGTAAGTCAAAGCGAAGTTGGTTGTTATGAAAACAGGATCTTCGGGAGATGGGTCGTTTATCATTCTTAAACCCGATTCAACTTGTACTGGTGTCCTTGGATCCGTGTAGATGTTGTACCTCAAGATGACGGTAGGCATCACAACGTGTTGGTCTAGACTTCTGAAGATCATTACATCAGCATACTTTACTATAAACGTGCTAGCAATTACAGCCTCCCAGTACGCCTTGCTTACATCGTCTCCATCTATTAGCCATGCTACGATAGGTGTGACCATTATTGGATAAGCTAGATCCTTATCTCCAGCTGAAATAGCAGACCTCCTTATCTGGATCACCCGCTCGAAGGTAGATCTAAGTCCCTCGCCAATTGGCTCAGTTACTGGATCTAAGACGAGTTCTGTTACTCCAGCCTCTTTGAAAGTCTTGGCCATACTCTTTAAGGTTTGAAGGTCTTTAGATCTCAAGACGACTGGGACTTTATAATCCAGAGCCATTTTTAAGAAATCTTTCCAGTTCTCAGGAGTTGCTGCATATATAAGGGGTTTCTTATCTGCCACTTCATCCAAAGCGGATTTCATACATTTCGGATCCAATGAAACCAAGATCATTGGTTTTCCATATCCTGAAACTTTCTTTACAACTTCCCTGAATCTCTTAGGATCGTTTGACGTGCAGCGAACAGCTATTCCATCAAGCGTTAGAAATTCTCCAACATAGAATTTTTTGTACTCTACGACCTTACTGCATCTTTCATCAATTTCTTTGTCGTCCATCGTATCCCAGACATCGTAAAAGAATGCCGTGGGGTTAAAGAAAGTTAGCTCGTGCCTATGTAAGACTTCTTCACCTCCAATTTTAACAGCTGAGTTCCCAGTTCCAACCACTATTTCAACGATTTCTGGTGCGGTAAGTTCAAGCAACTTCTCTAAGTTCTTCTTAGCTTTAGGATCTTTCTCAGCTTCCTCAACGAGTGGTTTGCAATCGGTTATTTTTGCTGATCTATCTATTACATGCGCTGCAAAACTCATGCAAGTTTCATATCCGCATTCTCCACAATTTGTCCTTGGCAAGTAATTGTAAATCTCAAGTGGGCTCTTAACTTTCATCTTCAACCCTCCATCGTTAGCCAAGCATCTGGATCCTCAATACTCTCCTTAACGTTACCAGAAAGAGTGCTGAAGATTTCCTTGAGAACAGCTACTGCGATTGGATGCATCATCATGAACAAATCTACACCCGCCAAGGAAAGAGTCAGTCCAGTAATTATTTCCCAAATCGGACCTCTAAGTTCCCTTGGGCCCCAAGGTGTGTCTCCCTCAATTGGTGAGTCGATCATCCAAGCTTCTCTCGCACCCCAAGCATTTGTTGTTCCACTTGACATCGGGAAGTTTAAGTCTGTATCTCCCTTCAAGCCACTTAGCCTTATCCTCTCCATGTTCGTGTACGCATAGTCGAGACCATAACCCAGGGCTGCTGTCGTTGGATCCATAATGATGCTGTCTCTGGGCATTCCCACCCTCTTCAGAAGGTATCTGTTGAGCGTTTTCTGATTATTTATATCCATTTGAGTCCAGCTTAGTACCACGTGGCCATAATTCTTCGCCGCATTTGCGATTCTCTCCCAGTCCATATCAAGTGTTGCACTAGCTAACATGACTCTCTCACCCTCTGAAACTTCTGCCGCTTTTTCTAGCACTTCTGGATCCTTCTCCTTGTTACCACTCCCTCCAACTATAACAGGAACTTTTACAGCTTGCAAAACTTCTTCGACCGTTTTAGCCGCTTCACTTGCTGGTTTGTTTTCGAGGAGTGGGTCGGTACTAATTAGGTGAATAGTTACCAAATCTGCACCAAACTTCTTAACGCATTTTTTTGCCCATTCAGCCGGATCCTCAAGTACATCCTGGTAGTGCATCCTAACTGCCTTCGCAAGCATGGGTGGCCTATCAAAAACATCTATTGCAATAACAGGAAGATTTGGTTGAGCGGAATCAAACGTGTAGAAGGCTAGACTTTTCTGACCTCCTACCTTTACCGTTTTTTCCCTTGACCCACCATCGGACTTAGTAGCTCCAAGTACAACTTCTTCGATTGCTGTGGTGAATTCAACCTTTGTAGGTTCAAATTTAACTTCTAAAAGTTTCTCAGGAATTTTCTTCACTTCTTCAATTGCGGGAGGGGTGGGCTGGACTTGTGGTTGAGGAGCAACTGCAAATGGAGTTGGAATTCCCAAAGCTGTTGACAACCTTTGCAGATAACTGAGAGCCATATTTGCATGGTAGAGAAAGTTTCCAAATTCGGACAGTAGTGTGTAAAGAGGAGCTATCGATGACAGATCCAATGCCGATCCTTCAAGTTCAATTTCTAAGTCTCCCTCTATCCTTACTCCTTCCAACTCGTCAACATTATACTTTTTGAGAATTTCCAAAAACTCCTCAAGAGTAAATTTTTTTGCCAAATCAATCACCCCATCAACTAGTAGTAGCTTTAATACTCAAGAAAAATCCTGCAACCTCACGCATTTTCTTAAATACGGGTGATGAATTTGCAAGGCTAGTAACGGGATACCCTTCCAAATCCAGTTTTACAATTTCTTCATCATAAGGGAGAACTGAGAGTATTTTGATTCCCTCATTTTTAGCGAATTCCCTTATTTTCATCTCACCCTCTTCGCTAAAAACTTTATTTGCAATTAGAAACAGAGTTGGATTCATTTTTAGCTCAGCCAAGAGTTCCTTAATCCTCTTAGCAGTTGAGAGCGCCTTTTTAGACGTGTCTGTGACGATAATTACATAATCTGCTGTATCTATTGTTTTTCGACTGAAATGTTCGAGCCCAGCTTCACTGTCAACGATGATGTAATCATAGTGTCTCAATAATTTCCTTAAAACTCCTCTCAACAACGAATTAGCATAACAATAGCAACCTTCTCCTTCTGGCCGTCCCATCACCAAGAGATCATAATTTTCGCATTCACAAATAGCTTCGCCATATATTTTGCCTTCAATCCATTGCTCCTTATTTAAAGTTCCCATATCATCTCTACTTACTTGGAAGAGCTCTCTAACATCACCTAAAGTCCTGAAAACTTCGTCTGATACACCTAAAGCATCAGGTAAGTTGCTATCGGGGTCAGCATCAACAGCTAAGACTCTGCTGTTTTTTTCGGAAATAAAATGTATGAGGAAGGCCGAAACCAGAGTTTTTCCAGAACCTCCCTTTCCAGCCACCGTTATAACTGTCATTCCTCTTCCTCAATAATAAGCTCTGGGACGTGTATCCTTGCCCCTTTAAATATTAGTTTAACTTTCTTTTTCTCTTCCATTACTTTCCACCTTTCTTTTCGGCCTTTCTAATAATTACCTTGTCAATGACGATCTTTGCATCTTTTATTACCAGCTTGATTCCTGCTGGAGCTGCTCCGGTTTGGGTTGGTTGCTGTAACTGGAGCATTGGTAGCTGGAGTGGCATCTGTGGCATTTGCATTGGAGCAGGTTGAGCTACGGGTTGAGCTTCTGCTGGCGCTTCGGCCGGAGCTTCCTCCTCCACCACTTCCTCAACCTCCTCCTTCCAACCTTCGGTAATCTGCTTCCCATCCACTGGTCTAACAACACCAGTCACAACGGGATGATTAACTTCCTTCAAGAACTCTTTCAATTCCTCCAATGTTTGTGCTTCCTCTTCGGTAGCTATCTTATCTCTTACATCCTCAGGTATATAGTTTAGGATGCGTTCCTTAAGTTCTTTGGGCATCCAGACTACTCTGTACCATCCTCCATCAGCTTGAATGAACTTCTCGCTTCTAAAGTATGCAATTCCTATTCCTAAGAAACCAACGACCTGCTTTCCGCCACCGGTCTGGCCAGCCATTGTTGAGAACGTTAAACCATTTGGTGCGGTGCCCGTATAGCCGCGATGTACCCAACCGATTCCATCAACTTCTGGCATGTAGAATCCTATAACCTCAAAACAACCGCAACTTGTGTGTGGACATTCAAAGAAGCTGTGTAACTTAATTCTATCATACTCTCCTCCACTTTCCTGTTTTGCAAATTCGTTTACACCACTATACTCCCCGCTAATTGGATCTAGGCATTCACCCTTTGGAACCGCCCTGTTTGGTCCCTCTGGATCAACTCTTGCTGCGGCTCTACCATCAAACCATGTAATTGCCCCGCAAAGCGATGGTCTGTCTGGACTAACTATACAAACATTTGTAGGAGCGAAGCTCTGACATAGGGTGCATGAATAGAATTCATCAACATCCTCGTCATGGAGCATTTCGACTCTTTTATCTCTCTCCTCATAAATTGGCATTGCCAAATCGTTAAGCAATTTTTCGACTAGATCCTTATCTGTGACGTACACGGCTTCTATTTTTTCTATAAATGGCAGCTCATTCTTAAACAACATCATTGTAGCTTTGGCAATTTGGATTAAACTCTTAAGACCTTTCTTCATTGCGCCCTTGCCAATTCTGATCCAAATATCGTACCTCTGGTTAAGGTGCATGTAACCCTCTATGTAGTTCTGGAAATCGTGATTTCTCCTTTCTATTACAGGTTCCAAGTCTACCTCGACTTGTTTTCCAGCTATGTAGTAAATCATTGCATAGGGGTAAGTTTTTCCCTCTTCCATCTCATCCAAGTCTGGGCCCACTA
>CAZPML010000047.1:0-11051 GCA_964587675.1 uncultured archaeon | reverse complement strand
AGATGCACCAGCTCGGAAAACCAGCATTAGAGATCGTTATGACTATGCTTCATGCGGGTGGAAAGTTCAGCAACAAAGTTTACAAGGTCTCTGGAGGTTTGCACGGCGTCGGGCTTTCAGTTGTAAATGCTCTCTCAGAATGGCTTGAAGTCTGGATTAGGAGAGATGGTCAAGTTTACTATCAAAGATATGAGCGTGGAAATCCAGTTACCGAAGTAAAGATTGTTGGAGAGAGTGACGGGACTGGGACGAGGATCAGGTTCAAACCAGACGATGAAATATTCGAGACGACAGAATTCAAGTTCGAGATCGTTTACCAAAGACTTAAGGAGCTTGCATACCTAAACAAGGGAATAAGGATACTGCTCGAAGACGAAAGACTGGACAAGTCGGCCGAATTCTACTTCAACGAGGGGATAGTTGGTCTCGTCAAATCGCTCAACAAGAATAGGAGAGTCCTTCACGATGTCATCCATTTCGAAACAGAAAAGAACAGCGTAAAAATCGAGATAGCAATCCAGTATTCAGATAGCGACGTAGAGAACCTTTTAGCTTTTGCAAACAGCATAAACACTGTGGAAGGGGGAACCCACGTTGTAGGATTTAGGGCCGGCCTAACGAGAGCTGTGAATGAGTATGGGAGGAGGAACATCAAGAGGTTCAAATCCCTATCTGGAGCAGATGTTAGAGAGGGATTGACCGCTGTTTTGAGCGTAAAAGTACCAAATCCACAGTTTGAAGGGCAAACCAAAACTAAGTTGACCAACAGCGAAGTAAAAACAGCCGTTGAATCGACAGTATATTCAGAGATCCTAAAATGGTTTGAACGGCATCCTACTGAAACTGAAAAGTTAATAAATAAATTTATTGTAGCAAAAAAAGCAAGAGAGGCTGCTAGGAGGGCAAGAGAACTTGTAAGGAGAAGAGAGGGCATTTTCGCAACCCTTCCCGGGAAGCTGGCGGACTGCTCATCGAAGAATCCTAGTGAAAGAGAGCTTTTCATTGTTGAAGGTGAGTCTGCAGGTGGTTCTGCGAAACAGGCTAGAGATAGAAGATACCAGGCTATTTTGCCCATAAGGGGTAAGATTATAAACGTTGAGAAGTCTGGAATTGCAAGAATTTTGAAAAATGAGGAAATAAAGGCAATAATATCCGCAATAGGTGCTGGGATGGGAAAGGATTTTGATGTAGGGAAATCAAGATACAGGAGGATTATTATTATGACTGACGCCGACGTTGACGGTGCCCACATCAGGACTCTGCTACTCACATTCTTTTACCGCTACATGAGGCCCCTAATTGAAGCAGGATACCTCTACATTGCCCAACCCCCACTCTACAGAATCAAGAAGGGAAAGAAAGTCTATTACGCATACAGCGATGATGAGCTCAGAAGAATCCTTAAAAAACTGGGTGAGGCGGAAGTTCAGAGGTACAAGGGGCTTGGAGAGATGAATCCCGATCAGCTCTGGGAGACCACTATGAACCCGGAAAACAGAATTCTAATCCAAGTTTCCCTAGAAGATGCGAAGAGAGCCGACGAACTTTTTAGAGTACTTATGGGTGAAGATGTCGAGGGCAGGAAGAAGTTCATAATGGAACATTCGAAGGAGGTCAGGAACCTTGACATATAGCTTCGATTTTGAGAGGTACAAGAGGCAACTGGAAGTTTTTGGATCGGAGGGACAAGAGAAGATCTCGAACTCAAGCGTTCTTGTAGTTGGAGCTGGTGGGCTCGGGAGTTCTGCAATAGCTTATCTGGCTGCAGCTGGAATCGGGAGGTTGGGCATCGTCGATGGGGATTTTGTTGAGAAGTCGAACCTTCAAAGGCAAATAATTCATGCCGGAAAGATAGGTGAAAATAAAGCGGAATCGGCCGCTGAATTTGTTGAAAGACTTAACCCAGACGTTGTCGTTGACATCTACCCCTACAGCATCAATCCAAAGAACGTCTTATCGATCCTGGAACCCTACGATGTGATAGTTGGATGTCCCGACAGCTTTAATGTTAGGTTCTTGCTAAACGATGCCTGTGCGATCCTCTCAAAACCGTTTGTTCATGGAGCGGTCTACAAAACCGAGGGGGAGGTCGGCGTCTTCAAATCTCCCCCATGCTACAGATGTTACTTACCAAAAGCAAGGGATTTCTTGGATAGAGCTATACTTGGAGTTTCAACAGGCGTTTTTGGATGTTTTCAAGCTATGGAGACTCTAAAAATTATAACAGGATATGGAGAAGTTCTGGAAGGTAAAATCTTGCGTGGCGACCTAGATACAATGAAATTTTTTGAAATAAAGATTCCAAAGAGAGAGGACTGCCCAGTCTGCGGTAAGAAACTGAAGGGAATTTATGAGGAGAACTACCTTGGCGATAACGAAGTTGTTAGGTACGAGTAATTCCAAAAGTTTAGTAATGATTTTACAGGCAAAACTTATATATTCAGGATGATTCGAGGAATTGGGAATGGCTACAATAAAGTTTCTCGGTGGTTGCAGAGAAGTTGGGAGAACTGCGATCATGGTTGATTCACTTATTCTAGATTATGGAGTTAAGCCCTCAGATCCACCAGAATTCCCCCTAGATGGTACCTCACCAAAAGCCGTTATAATATCCCACGGCCACCTCGACCACGTTGGTGTTGCTCCAAATCTTATGTACTACGATCCTAAAGTAATAATGACTCCTCCATCCCACGATCTCTCTATGGTTCTGCTCAAGGATTCCATGAACATAATGAACCCCCCTCCATACACAAAAAGGGAGCTAAGACAGTTTGAGAGCAACACGGAGGAAGTAGAATACGAGGAACCGATTGAAATTGCGGAATACGAAGTTGAGTTTTTCAATGCCGGTCACATACCCGGGAGCGCTAGTGTGCATCTAAGGGGAGAGGTGGACATCCTGTACTCTGGAGACATCAAACTCGAGGAGACTTTGCTTTTGGAGAAAGCTGATCTGAAATTTCCCTCAACTAACGTCCTTATAGTTGAGAGCACATACTTTGGTACTGAGCATCCAAAGAGGAGGGAGTTGGAGAAGGCATTTGTCGAGAGCGTGGTTGATACAGTCGACATGGGTGGACATGCAATAGTTCCTGCTTTCGCAGTTGGAAGAACCCAGGAAGTCCTCATGATCCTCGAAAAGCATGGGATAACAGCATACGTAGATGGATTGGGGAAAGAGGTTGCGAAGATAATTGAGAGGTATCCAGATTACATAAAGAGTCCGAAAAAGCTGAGGAGAGCGATGAAGAAGGCAATACCCGTTGAATGGAGGAAAAGGGAGAGGGTTCTTGAGGAGCCGTCAGTTGTAGTGACGACCGCTGGAATGCTAAACGGCGGACCCGCCCTATTCTACATATCAAAGCTTTACAACGATGAGAAGTCAAAGATAATTCTAACTGGATACCAAGTCGAAGGGACAAATGGCCACCTAGCATTAAACCAAGGAATGATAAACCTGGGAAATAAGACCGTAAAGCTAAAGATGAAAGTTGAGCAGTACGATTTTTCGGCCCATGCCGATGATAGGCAGCTAAAGGAGTACGTTAAAAGGGCAGCCGACAGGGGAGCTGAGGTTGCATTTACAGTTCATGGAGAGGAGACTGAGAAATTTGCAAATTGGATCAGAGAGGAAATAGGCATTGAAGCTTATGCACCGAAAAACGGTGATATATTCGTGATATGAGAATCCTGGTGACTTCAGACATTCATTCGAGATTCCACAACCTGGAAAAAATTTTGAGAGACGTTGAGTTCGATTTGCTTCTAATTTCCGGTGATATTACTAACTTCAGGGCAATAGATATCGAGAGGACCGACGAAATAATTTCAAAGTATGCCCCAGAATGTTATGCGGTCCACGGGAACTGCGATCCTGAGATCGTTCTAAAAATGAAGCTTGATTCAATAAAGTTTATTCACGGAATGACCGCCAAGCTAGATGAGTTCACCCTCCATGGCGTGGGTGGTTCCGGGCCCACTCCATTCAAAACCCCATCCGAGTATCCAGACAGCTACTTCGAGAAGATGCTCTCAAAATTAGAACCGCATTCAAATCTGAACATCCTAATCTCCCACTGCCCACCCTACGGAATCCTAGATCTAACGAAATCTGGTGAGCACATTGGTTGTAGAGCTGTGAGAAAGTACGCAAGTAGATTTGACGTGATCATTTGCGGACATGTACATGAAGCACATGGTGTGGAGAGGGGGGAAGTTTTCGCCATAAACCCAGGCCCAATCGCTTGGGGAAGGTATGCAATCTTCGATACGGAAACGTTTGATGTTAGGCTCATGAAGATACCATGAGTGCGAAGGACGAGGTTGCAAAAAAGGTTAGAGACTGGTTAGTGGAGGATGGGATTTACAAAGATAAGGTCGCAGATGCCACGGCAGATTACCATTTTGTCGCAGAATTTCCTCCGAATTCGAGAAGGTACATAGACGTGATATTTCCGAAGAACAGGGACGACATGGTTGTTGTTGCGGCCGGAGTTAAGCTAAGTGAGGAACACTACAGATCCCTAATCTCCCTGAGCAAGGAGAAGAAGGAGGAATTGCTATGGGAGATCAGGTTCAAACTTCTATTCCTAGAAACCGGATTTCAAATACTTCCAAACTCTGAAGATCCCAGGATATTCCAGTTCAACAGGGAACTTTACTTTGACGGATTAAACAAAAACGTCTTTATGGATGCGGTCAAGCAAGTCTACAGGTGCATGTTGTTCATAATTTGGACTATGCAGAAGTTGTTTGGATCTTATTCTGAGAGCAACTTGATGTATCGCTAAATTTTTCCTCTTCTGATTAAGTAAAGAGGTATTTTTTTTCTGTGAACCGCTGTTGCAACCAAAACCCCATCGCAACCCATGTCTTTCAAGATTTCTAGATCTTCTTTCCCAGAAACACCTCCACCAAGCATGACCGGATTTTCTGAAATCTCGAGAACTCTCTCTACCAAGCCAAATTCGGGCCTCATAGTTCCCACCGAATGAATCGGGAGTACTATTAAAGCTTCCAAGTCCATTGTGTTTAAGTATTCGACCGCACTTCTCCAGTCACCAAACTTTCCAGAAGCGTCCAAGAACTCTCCCCTAAAATCTAGACTCACATAGCAGCCACCTTTAAGTTCTGTTATATCAAAGGTTTCTGTTCCAACCACCGGTTTGTAAGGTAGATTTCTAAGCTCTTCAGGCTCCCTAAAACCGCAGTCCGCTATCATTTCGTCAACAAAAGACGTAAGATTTGACAAAATCCCCTCGTTCGTACCAATTTTTTCTATTCTATCTAGGTCAGCGGAATAAAGGTATCTCGGCTTAATTTTCCTCACAACATCCAACGGATTGCTAGAATCTACCACTTCGCTCTCTTGGTGAATAGGCAAGTACTTCTCCCTCTCCCCCCTTTTTGCCGCAACGACGACTCCGCTTTTTATATCAACAACGAAGAAAATCCGCATTAAAATAGGATAGGTGGAAAAAAATAAAGTTTTACCTTCTTCTCACAATGTATGCAACTGCGGCAATTCCAATTATGGCTATTACTAGCTCAAATCCTGGAGTTTTCTTAGACGGAGTTGTTGTTTTCTTCGAAGCTTTTTCTTTGGCCAATTCCTTTTGCAAGCTTGATATCTGTTCTTTGAGTTCTTGAACGGTCTTCTTCAAACTAGAGTAATCCTTGTAACTTATAAGCACGTGAATGTCTTCAGCAGGCATGCTCGCATCGTACGCATGGATGTTCCATGAAGCATCATCGTACAACCATTCATAGCCGAGCTGCCATACAAAGTATCCAACGGTTGCCCTATGCCCCGTGTTGCATGTAGTGAGTATCTTCTTCACTCCTGGGAATTTTTCTTCTATCAATTTTTCAATTTCAGACTTCGATTTTAGCTCCTTTTGATACGAGTCTTCCCAGAAGCTCTCTGCTGGTACATCCTTCGCACCCTTCAGGTGTCCTCCCCTAACGCTCTTCGCTATCTCCCCTTTATACCACGCTTCAGGCCTACAGTCCATTATTCCAACGTTTCCACTTTCAATTGCACCTAATATCTTTTCCCTAGTTGCATACATGTCATATCTTATTTTGCTCTTGTCTACCGTGAAGTCACCGGTTTCAGGTAGATCAGGGCTCCAAGACTTTTCAACTGGTCCCAAGTACTCCTCCCCAATCGCAGTGTAGTTTACGGGAAGTAGCTTGACTTTGTCGTATCCCAAGAAGTAAAGGGAGGTCCAAACAACTCCGGCATCCCAAACAGGTTTCCTAGAAATGACTATTACAGTCTTGCCGTTGCTCACACCTAGTTGCCTGAATATTTTCTGCAATTCGCTCGGATCGAAGTCCTTTGCTGGATCGGATGGGTACCCCTTTATTCCTTTCAAAAGGCCGGAAGCTTGCCTAACACTTGCACAACTTATCCATATCGCTCCCTTTACAGTTTTACTTGGCTTATGCTTGCTTGCATCAATTATAACGTAGTCTGGATTCCCTATTGCTTTCTTGAGTTCGTCAAGAGTGGCCATAGCTTCGGGATGTTTCCAGTCGTTCGGGTTTATTGGGGCTGCCAGAGCACCAGTTACGAGGAGGACAAGAACCGAAAGGAGAAGTGCCTTCAAGGGCACTTTCATCCCAACACCTCCAAATTGAGATAATAATTAGTATATTTAAATATTATTAGGAAGTATTAATCTGAAAAATTTTAAATTAAGAAAATTTGAAATGTAGATTTTTAAAATATCGATAGGTGTAATTACGTACTCGAAATAGCAAGTTTGATATTTAATACTTTTCTCACGCTTTTAAATAAAATAAATAAAAAATATTTAATGGGATAATTCTGAAAACATTAGTGGTATATCAACAGATGCGCCCTTTGAAATCTCCTTTCTTAGTTTTTCGATGAGATTCCCAACCAATTTTTTCCAACCCTTGAACTCTGGATTTTCGATTTCAGTGCTGATTTTCCCCAAAACTTTGAGACTTTCATCAAACTTTCCAATCTTAGAGTAGGCACACGCAAGACCAACGTGGGCTTCCAAGTAGTAGTTCTCATGCGCCACTTCTCTCTTCGTAATCCTAGGATTTTCGATGATCCACTTGAAATCCTCAATCGAATCGTTAAACTTCCCTAGCAAGAAGTAAGCTACTCCTCTTTCGTAGTATGCTCCAGGCAAATCACCCACAACTTCCGGGTTTTTGATGACTTCACTACAAACCTCAACATCCTCTTCCAGTTCCTTAAGGATCATGTCATGTTTTCCCTCCAATTGGTAGATTAGAGCAAGAATCCTGTGAGCCTCTCCAAGGTAAGCAGAATCTGGAAACTTTTCGATTATCTCCATGCAGTATCTTTCTGCTTCGTCAAATTTACCGAGGTGGTATGCAGATATCGCTGCAGGCATCAAGCCTAAATCGGTCTCCCAATCCTCGTGCTTCAGATAATCCCTGGCTATTTTGTATGCATCTTCAAAATTTCCAAGCTCAACTTCAACCCAAGCCAGGTGCTCATAAGCTGTGTCAATCGGAAAAGTTTCTATCGACATTTTGTAGTATTCGTATGCTCTATCAAGTTCTGCCATCGCCAAGTAAGTCCTTGCGATGTTGGCGTAGAGTGCAGCGAGTCCTTCCTTTCCAGAATAAGCCAAGATTTTATCTTTATTTTCCAATGCTTTAAAGTAATGAGGTAAAACCTCCTTTTCCCTGTTCTCATAACCGCAGTAATAAAGGAAATTTATGTTGCCTATCCCAAACTCAGCCAAGGCAACTAGGTTCTTATCGAGCTCCATAGATTTTTCAAAGTCCCTCAAAGCACTTTCATAATTCTCCTGCATTTCTGGAAAACCCGCTTCAACAAACGTTTGTCCAGGCAACTTGTAGTACCTATGGAATTGCTCCTCATTGCCGTAGGCATTGCCCCTATTGTAGTAAGCAATCGCATAGCTTGGATTTACATCTATCGCCATCGTAAAGTACTCGATCGCTTTATCGTAGTCCCCATCTTCCATTGCCTTCAGACCTAGTTCGTTGTACTCTTCCGATAGCCTCAATTTTTGCCAAGTTGTATATGCCGAAGCCGCTGCTAGAAATGCACCGATGAGAAGGATAATTCCAAAAACTACTCTAGCATTGACCATAGAACTCTGTTCAATTTTTTCTTAATATAATTTTTCATTGTAACATTAAGTAACAAAAAATTTAAAAAAATTCAGATTAATTCCAATTATGAGGTGGAGAATTATTGTAAGCTCGATCTTATGCCTAATTCTAGCAGCTCTGCCCGTCTATGCAATGGACATGTACTCAGTTGGTTACGATGCTGGAAAAAAAGGTCTTGAATATCTAAATATATCGAAAGGAGACCCGAACCTGCTTGTACTAACAAACGCCGGATACTCAACTATTGAATCTGAAGAGACAGTTTTGGCAATAGATGGAGTTTCGGACAGTACTGGGTGCACCATTGGGAAAGAGAACCTGATACTCGTCCACAACAATGAACTTAAACCGCTTTGGTTTGCTTTCTTCAGAAAAGATACAGGAGACTGCGTTTACATTGAATACTCTCCAGAAGAGTACATTTCAAAGGGAAATATCAAGGCTGAGCTCTTACTCAACAATCCCGAGGAATGGCAGAAAAAGATGAAATCAAAAGTCTTCCATGGGAACGAATTCAGCATCGTGACCATCTCAAGTCTTTGGGCAATTGGTGCACCCTATCATTTGCTAAAATCTGCTGAATTCCACAATCACATCTGCCCAGGCCTTATTAGCGGGTACATGATTGCAAAATATTTGGAGAAGAATTTACCGCTTAGGAAGGGAGAGAAGTACCAGATCATTGCTTCGCCACCTTGGTGTAAGGATGACGCGATCCAAATAATGCTGGATTCAACGGTTGGAAAAAGGGGTATGTCGGTAAAGCAGCTGAGCAAATTGCAACAAAAATCGCTTCCAAACTTTGCTGGGATATACATCAGAACTTCCAAAACCTATGGGGAAGGAGATGCAGCCGTTCTCAAATTTGACTGGGACAAGGCTGCAAAACTTTGCGATGTAAACAGAAGTTACTTCAAGGATTTTAAGAGCTACAAGTGGTGGTGGGCAAGGCTAAAGATGAACATATGCCTCATGAGCTACTTAGATAAACCGGAGGAATTCGTTTCAACCGTAAAAACGTTTCACCTTTCAGCGGATCAGCACTACAAGCTGCACACAGCTGGAGTGAATCCCTACGAAGAACTTGGATTTATAAAAGGATATATAAAAGAGAAGGGAAGTAGCTGGACCTGGACTTGGATTTGTGCGGGGATTTGCGCAGGACTAGTTGTAGGATTCCTAGTTGGATACTTCCTGAAGAGAAGGTAGAAACCTCGAAACTATCCCCGCAAGAACGTCTCCTAGAAGCCCAGAGAAAAACGATACAACAAGGAACACGAAAGCTAGTATAAGCGGTGGGAAGATCGGATAAAAGGCTGCTAGAGCAATCCAGTTTATGGCTAAGCATGCAGAATTTCCAACTCCCCCATTTATCTTTTCTGTAAGAAATCCCAAAACTGCGAAGGATATAATCCCAAAAACCCCGAACCAAGGAGGATCGATGATTCCAAACCATGGGGTTACCAAAAGAGAGATCGAGGCTATGAATACTGCAGTTAAGATACCGTAGTTCCTACCAAGAATTCTGTATGCAAGTGATACCCAGAAGACGAAAAGGAATCCACCAAGGACTGCAATTCCAAGAAATGGTACGTTCTCAATCCCAATTATTTTAGACAGGAACCTAGCAGGATAGGTTGCAAAGGCAAGAAAGCTAATTAGAGCTAGGCCAAAGGAGGCTGAAAGCTTAAGAATTTCACCAGTGACATCTTCTGCATACCTCATTCCTCTTAGCCTCCCCTAAAAATTTTGCATGCCTCTCAAAAATTCCTTCTTCATGAGCATTTCCCAAGTAGTATCCCAACTCACAAAGAAAGCAGCAAGGACTTTGTTTGCAATCCCAAGTAACGTAGATGCAATTTCTCGCTACCGCACATGGATAGGTCTTTTTTAATGGAAAGTAAACTCTCGTTTTAAGTTTTAAATTTTTAATTTCTCTAAAAAGTTCCTTCTCCTCCGAAAGCGATAGGGATTTAATCGATTCATCATGCAAGTTGAAAATCCTATGTAGAACTATTCCATCGACTCCAAAAAGATCTGCTTTCCTTGCAATCTCCTTTATCTCATCGAAGTTATCTTTAAAGATTGTTATATCGACGTATGTTCTAACTTTTGACTTTCTCTCTTTCTTTTCCTCTAAAAAATCCTTCAAATTCTTAATGACCTTCTCCTTCCCTTTCAGTGTGAAAATCCCAAATGCGATAGAATCAAGCCCGCTTTCAAAAATCTCATCGGACCTCTCATCAATTAGAGTGCCGTTTGTTATGAGGCTCGTTTCTAAGCCAATTGATGATGCGTGAGAGATCATCTTGATAAGATCTGGGTGGAGAAGTGGTTCCCCCCATCCGTGAAAGGCAACTTCCTTAAATTTATCTAATGGGAGTTTTTTGAAGTCCTCTAAGCTTAAATAACCAACTTCTCTGCTACTCTTATTTCTCATGCAGATTCTACAGTTTAGATTGCAGTCGTTCGTGACTTCTAGCTGCAAAATTTTTGGCTTAAAAAAGAAAATGAACATTAAGTCTTAAGTTTTATTGCCTTCCCGAGCTTGATTGCGAGAACAGAAATTATTGCACTCAATCCCAAGATTTGATTTACGAGGAGAGCTTTTGATGCAGATGAAACGATCAAAGCTCCCTGGGTGGTTACGGATATTGGGGCGCACATAAAGTCACACCTCCGCAGTTTTCCTCCTAGTTGCAAAACACCAGACAGCTCCAACGGTCATCGCTATGATTGCAAATATCTGGGGGAGTATTGCGGAAAGGCTGGCTCCACCACTCAGCGTTACAGATACTGGAGCGCACATTTGTATCACCTTCCCCAATCTAATAAGATTAAGTTTATAACTTTTTCTGAACATAATTGAAAATTTTAAGAACAAGTAAGAAAAA
>CAZPML010000046.1:0-11341 GCA_964587675.1 uncultured archaeon | reverse complement strand
AGGTTGAAATGGTTTTCCACCACTTTGATAAAATTTTGTAAAGAATTCAACATAGTGTAAACGTAAGGACTGGAGACCTGGATCTAAAATTCCAAGCATTAGGTTTCCCGCATGTCCTATTAACATGATTACTATGGCTACGGGTAAAATTGCCATTCCAGGCGGGGTACCAATTTTAATGCTCAAGTAGTTCACGACGAAAGCAATGTAAACGGAAGATAAACCAATTGCTAGGAGTCTGGCGTAGCTGATTATCTGCCCAAACCATGTCAAGAGTTCTACAGCCATAATAATTCCGAAGATGCCCATCTTCGGGATCTCTGCTTTGATGAATATAACGAACCACACAATAATTAGTGGAACTGCTATCTTGTAAAATACGTTTGCACCAGATTCCCATCCCTCCACAATCAGTGGGATTGGTAGTGGTGGAGCGTTTTCAGGTGGTGGTGGAAGGATCTTTCCAAAACCTGCTGGTGGAGGCATTGAAAAAACACCAAGGTTGTATGAGAAGCCCAAAATTAACATTACCAAACCCAAAACCCCAATGAACCAGCAACCTTTCTCATACATCGCCTCCTTCATGCCATGCTCTGTATAGACGTTGTAAAAACCGAGGGCAAATCCCCAGAGCATTTTGAACATACCAATCGCGAGTACGATGAAAAGTAGAGCCTTAACCCCAAATTCCTCGACTCTATCGAAAATTGGATGGTAATCGTTGAATGCATAAAGCGAGGATAGCAGGTTGCCTATGAAGTGAACTTTAGCTGGATTTTCCGTACCTGGAACTAGGAATGGACCAAAGAACTCACCATAAATGAATCCAAAGAAGATCGAAGAGATTCCGCTATAAAGGAGTATGTTGAGCAACCTTTGCCAACCCTCGGTCTTGAATATTTTCTTTAAGTAAATAGCCAGTGCTGTTATGAGCAATCCGTAGCCCATATCCCCTAGCATCATTCCGAAGAAGATCGTGAAGAAAATAGACATGATCCAAGTTGGATCAAGTTCCTTGTACTTTGGTGTGGCATAGGTAGTTGTCAGGAGCTCGTAATCCCTTACAAATGGCGGATTACTCAACTTGGTAGGCGGAACATCATCTTCTTTCATTTCCAGTCTTTCGACGACCAGATTACCGTTTTTCTCGACTTCATTTTTGAATCTTTCAAAATCTTTTTCGGGAATGTATCCAACCAAAACGAATGTGTATTTTGAGACCAAAGCTCTTAGCGGAAGTTCAGACTTTTCCAACTCGACGCTCAGGTATTCCTCAATCGCCAACAGGATCTCAGTTTCTTTCAATTTAATTTCTTCAATTTCCAATTCCAATTTTTTCTTAACTTCAATTAGTTTCTCTCTTTCGCTCTTTATTTCAACTATTCTGGATTCATAATCTTCAATATCTGGAACTGGAATTTCCCTATAACCCAAGGCTTGGAGAATTCTGAACACTTCTTCAGCGAATTCAAGTTTAACAAAAACGGCAACGATATACTCCTTCTCGTACTCAACCAAAACTATTTCGAAGAGATTCGTGACTTTGCTTATCTCGGGACTCGGATCCTCCCTGATGTACCCAACAAAGCATTTTAAGTTAACATAATCCTTTAGCAGTTTCGGGGGGATTCCGAGGGCTTTGAGGGGTTCAATGATCTTTAATTCCTCTTCAAGAGATCTTAATTTCTCATCAATTTCCCTTATTTCATCTATTCTGGTCCCAATCAGCTCTTGATATTCCCTGAGCTTTTCAGAAAGTTTCTCCTCAATTTCGGACGGTTTGAATTTTTTTGAGGGAATAATTTTAGTCGAATCTATTTTAAGATAGGAAATATAACTTCGAAGCTGAATTAAACTTCTGGAGATAAATGTGGCTTTACTAAACGGTTCACCTATACTAAAGTATTCGTGTTCGGAGGGATCCTCAATATGCAATAGGTTCGCTTTGTGTATAACTTCAGAAGCTAGCTCTAGCTTCTCTCTCGGTCCTATTACTGAGACCTTAACCATTTTTTCTGGTTTAAGCATGCTCCACCATCCTCAAAAATTCATTAAAGAGGTAATCCACGGCTTTTTCTATATTTTCCTTTCCTTTTTTTTCAATTTTAGCTATCTTTTCCAATCTTTCTTGCTTAATTTTGTCTTTCTCAATTTTAATTTGATCTTTAATGCTGTTCAGAATTTTCTCTCTAACTTTGGATGCCTCGTTTTCCGCATCTTCAACTATCCTCCTTGCATCCATTTTTGCTTTAAGAATCGTGTTCTTCTTTTGTTCCTCCGCATTCTTTATGTCTTCCTCAACTTTAATCTCTGCCTCCCTTATTTTTTCAAGAATTTCTGTTTTCTCCATGCAAATCACCTGAATTAATAAATCGTACTACGACGTTTGCAACGATGGCCTATTTAAGTTTTGTTATTTTGCTCCAAAAAATCAAAAGTGAAAACTAACTTTTTAGCAAGCGAGCCAACTCGACTTCACAGACAGGGGTCCCCAAAACAAAGAACTTGCGCTTCGATTACTTCCCAATCGGAGATTATGGGGTAGAAGTTCTCTCCACAAGCATTCAAGACCATTCCAAGACCTATCTTAATTTAGGAGTGTTCAGATTTCTGTACGCTACCACCATCTTCCCTCTATCCCGTTGCTTACGCAAAAGTCTTTCAAGCAACAGGAAGATAAAAAATATACATCAGTAAAAAAAACGACTTCACAATGAAAGTTCTAGTCGTTGATGCGGGAGGAAGGGGCAATGCAATTGCTCACGCCTTTTCGCGAAGTAAACTTGTAAGCAAAGTTTTTGTAGCGCCTGGAAACGCGGGAAGTGAATTTTTTGAAAAATGTAAAGTTGCCAAACTCAATGGGAAGAGTGTATCCTCCATAAGGGCCATTGACGAAATCGTAAAATTCGCGAAAAAAATGGATGTAGATCTAACCTTCATAGGTCCAGAAGAACCGTTAAGCCTCGGTTTAGTTGATATCCTTGAGGAGGAAGGTATACCATCCATTGGTCCCACAAAATCTGCTACGATTCTCGAATCCAGCAAATGTTGGGCCAAGGATTTTTTGAGAGAAATAAATGTACCAATTCCAAATTACAAAAACTTCAGCGATGCTGAGGAGGCTAAGGAATACATTAAATCGGTGTTCAAGGATGGGATAGTTGTAAAAGCTGACGGGCTCGCCGCCGGTAAGGGCGTATACGTCTGCGATTCAATCGAGGAGGCTATGAAAGCTGTAGATGAAATCATGATCAAGAGAAAATTCGGCGATTCGGGTAAAAAAATCGTAGTTGAGGAGAGGTTGAGAGGAATTGAGGTAGCATTTACAGCTGTTACTGATGGAAAGAACGTAAAATTCTTTGGTCATGCCAAAGATTACAAGAGAGCTTTCGATTCAGACGATTTTGACGGTATGAAGGACTATTATATTGCCCTAAAAAAGAAATTTTTCACAAAGAAGGAAGTAGAGAAATTATTCAAACTTGGAAAGCTTTTAAATCCGAACACAGGTGGTATGGGTGCTGTAAGCCCCCACCCAGAACTCAATGAGGAAATGGAATTGGATATAATGAAAAAAGTCGTAATTCCAATTATTAAAGGCTTTAAGGAGAAAACCGGTATCGAATTCAGGGGAATACTGTATCCGGTCATTATGCTGGTTAAGGAAGATGGTGGATTAATACCAAAAGTACTGGAAATAAATGTCAGAGATTGCGATCCCGGTGCTCAGGCTAAGTTACCAAGGCTTAAAACAGATTTAGCGGAACTTTGCCTCGCTCTAATTGATAAGAGACTTGATGAAATCGATGTGGAATTCTCAAGGAATTTCAGCGTCGCTGTTTGCGCTGTTAGTGGTGCTTTAAGAGGAAGGGAGGGTTTAAAACCTGGATATCCGGCAGACCACTATACTAGCCAGCCGATAACTGGTCTAGAAGATGCTTTAAAAGACGCTATTATTTACGCTAACGGAATTGCAAAGCCAAATGGCTTTGTTACAACTGGTGGAAGAGTTCTAACAGTTGTAGGAATGGGAAGTGATTTGCTGACCGCAAGAAAAAGAGCTTACAACGCTCTAAGTAAAATAAACTTTCCTGGAATGAGGTACAGAACATCAATAGGACTTAGCGTTCAAGAATAATATTTATTATTCAATTTTATATTTAAAAATTAAATTACTTATTTTCATCTAGAAAAAAATAAATATTAACTCATCTAAAAAAAATGCATGATAGATGCAATAATGACCGGAGAGGTTCTCAAAACTGTTGCAAGATCCATAGTCGCTCTCGTTAGCGAGGCTAGAATGCATTTCCTAGAAAAAGGTTTACATTCAAGAGCTGTTGATCCAGCAAACGTTGCTATGGTGATCGTAGACGTTCCAAGGGACAGTTTTGAAGCTTACAACCTCGAAGAAGAGAAGACCATAGGAGTAGACGTTGACAGAATTTTCGATATAAGTAAGTCTATCAAAGCAAAAGACCTAGTCGAATTGAATCTACCAAGTGAGAGTTTGCTAAAAATAAAATTTGGAAGCGTTGAATACAGTGTCTCTCTAATAGATCCATCGG
Organism: uncultured archaeon; assembly: GCA_964587675.1. Lineage (GTDB taxonomy): Archaea > Halobacteriota > Archaeoglobi > Archaeoglobales > Archaeoglobaceae > CAZPML01. The sequence continues at coordinate 6,773 of CAZPML010000046.1, read as the reverse complement.
CAATAAGAAAAGAACCGAGGATACCTCAACTCGAATTACCGGCTAAGGCTGTTTTAGATGCAGGCGAATTTAAGAAGGCAATTAGCGCCGCAGATAAAATAAGCGATCATGTGGTATTCAGATCGGATCAATCTGGATTTTACATAGAAGCGAAGGGTGATGTGGATAAGATAACTTTTCATCTTAGTGAGGCTGAGTTGATAGAATTTAACGGTGGAGAAGCTAAAAGCATGTTTAGTGTAGACTACCTCAAAGAATTTTGCAAAATAGCAGGTAGTGGCGATTTATTAACTATAAATTTGGGAACGAATTACCCCGTTCGGCTCTCATTTGAATTGGTTGGGGGTAAGGTAAAAGTCGAGTACATCCTAGCTCCAAGAATAGAGGGTGACTAGCACCTAATGAAATATCTTCCCTTATTTCCCATTCTAACCAGATATCCATTTCTTAAAGTTGGGGGTGCAGTATTTAAGGACGTGAATCTCGAAACCGAGTTGAGGAAGAACCCAGATGTCAAGAGAGTAGCGAAAGATATTGTACTTTCGTCAATTGAGGGTAAATTTCATCCAAGAGATTATGATGAGAGCGACATATTCTGCAAAGATTGCGATGAAGAATGTGCGAACTGTAATTTCGTAACGAACTACGAATCCTGCGATCTATGTCTCAAATGCTTTGAGAATTGTAAGCTCCATTACCCCATCGATGCTAGCGCTAGATTGCTAAATTCAGCTAAACTATCGGTATTAACGTACATACTTTCAAAGATCATCGTTTCGTCGTTTGATGATTGGGTAAGAATGAGGTTTGCAGTAAACGAATCCCAATATTACAGGAATATCCTAAGTCGAGATGGAGAATACGTTGTAAAATTCGTTGCAAAGGACCTTGGCATCAAGCTTAAAAATTGGAATGTACACGTCAGCGATTACGTTAGAGTTTCGTCCAGAATAAAAGACGAGAAGTGGAGACTTGTAAACAGGACAATTCGTAATGGATACGTTGAAAGTTCAAGAAGAGAGATCGAGAGGATTATTCAGGAGATGCTGAGAATTAAGCTTTTCAGAAAAATTCAAAATACTACACTTGAAAAATTGATCTCGAACGAGTTAGAAGAGATTAAGAGAAGAGTTAGAAGGGAGAGTAAAAAAATGAGATTAGAGTTAAAGTCAAGTAAAGTCGAACTTAGATGCTTTCCCCCGTGTATGAAGGAGATCTTAGCTGAGTTGCAAAAAGGTATGAATGTCCCACACAGTGCTAGATTTGCTTTAACCTCATTCCTACTAAACATTGGTATGGGACCAGAGGAGGTCATAAGACTCTTTAAAACTGCTCCAGATTTTGATGAAGAGAGAACGAGATACCAAGTCGAGCATATTGCGGGAAAAAGGGGTAGGAGAGTTGAATATTCCCCACCCTCCTGCGATACGATGAGGACATATCAAAACTGCATAGCTGATTGTAAAGTTAGCCATCCACTTATTTACTATGCAAAGTGCATCAAAAGGAGGTGAACGAGATTTCCGAATTTCTAACTTGGGTTCTCCTAACTCTATCAATAGTTTCGCTCTCGCTTTGCGTTTCAAGAAGGTATGGTGTCGAAGTTGCAGTAGGAATCTACGCCTCTCTTACAATTATTTCGAATGTAATAGCTTTTAAAAGGGTCGCAATCGGTCAGATCGGAAGTTTATCAATCCTCGCTCCAGCGGGAGTAATAGTTTATGCTTCCACGTTCCTGGTTACGGATCTTATCTGCGAAGTTTACGGAAAAGAAAAAGCCAAAAGAGCAGTACTAGCTGGATTCTTATCCAACTTAATCGCCGTCATTTCTTTCCTTATTGCGATTAAATGGACTCCCGCACCTCAAACAATCATGCCGGAAAGGGAGCTAGAGGCATTTAATACCGTGCTTTCATTGGCTCCACGAATCGTTCTAGCATCCATTATTGCCTTCATTATATCCCAAACTCATGATGTGTACGCTTTTCATTTTTGGAAAAAAGTTACCGGAGGTAAATATCTCTGGATAAGGAACAATCTCTCAACAGTTACATCCCAAGGAATAGACACCTTTGTTTTCATTTTCATTTCCTTTTACGGCATTCTTGACCTTGGTTCTATAGCAGCATTAATGGTCGGTCAATACGTTGCTAAAGTATCAATCGCTCTTGTAGATACCCCATTCATCTACCTCGTAACCTACGCGCACCAAAGATCTGGGGTGGATCCGAATCACTACGTAAAAAAATAATTAGAGTTGTCTAATGGCCATCTTAATATCCTCTACTTTTACCGTTTTCCTTCCAGAGTGCTTTGCTAGCTCGGCAGCTTTTTTCGCAACTTTTAAGGCATAATCCTCGATTGCTTTAGCTAATTCAGTTTTTGCCTTTTCGCTAACTCTGGGTGCCCCAGCTTTTCTGAGGAGTCTTTCTACTGGAGCCAAAGGAAGTTCTCCCACAAACTTCACCCCCAGAGGTATTCAAATCCCAATTAAATTGCTTTAAACTCTTATATAAATTTTTTCTTGAAATGTAACTCTAAAAGGCTATACCGAAGAATATTACAACCAATGACTGTTAATGATAGACTCAGAACTTAATATAAAAAAATATTTTCAAAAACCAAGGCTACAAATGGATTACTGTCAAAAAAGTGACTTTTAAAAATTAATCATCTTTCAAAATTTTAACATCGTAAATTAAACCATTCTCACATATTCTCGCTTCCTTGCTTAGTTTGTGTCTTCTTACTTTACCATTAATGATGTGCAGCACCGTATGACCAAGATATGTTAGATAATCGGATATGAACTTCCTGTGGCATTTCCAGTAAAGCTTCTCAGCACACATTATCACAGCCTTTTTTTCGCCTATGATCCTCTCCATTTTTTTAATTTCGCTTTTGAATCGTTCTGTCATCATGTAGTCTGCGTAATTTCTAAATCCCAAACTCCTAATAGCTACATTTGGCGATTTATCCATAATTTTCTTCCTATATCCTCCCAAGTCTTTAAACCAAAAGTAGGAAATGCCAACATCAGCCAAATGCTTTATCAGATTTTCACGTCTAAAATGCTCAAACTTAGAAGTTGGAAATCTCCTAACGTCAATTAGGACTTGGATTTCAAATTTTTTGAGGATCTTAATGAATTCATTTATGGACCTATTTGAATGTCCTATCGTATAAACCACCGCCATATATCAACATTGGTTTCCGATATTTATTATTACGAAAAATTTTTTATTTATTCAATCGAACATATGTTCGATGAAGGCCATTGAACTCTTATTAATTATTTTAGCCATGTTGATACCTTTTTTCCTTATTAGGTCCCCATCTCTCATTACATTCATTTACTGGAACGCAATCGCTGCTATTTACCTTATCTACATCGCAACCAAGGGGTGGAAAATTGCCGAATGAACTAATCTTGGTCCTATTAGGCTATGCTATAATTGGTACCATAATCGCTTATTTCGCTAAAGGAGGGAAAACCCAGGAAGAATACTACATTGCAAACCGATCCTTAAGTGGAGCGATTTCGGCTCTCACCTACGCTGCAACAACTTACTCTGCATTCATGATGGTTGGATTGGTCGGGTTGGCCTACATGACTGGAGTAGGAGCAACCGGGTTTGAGCTGATGTATTTTGTAGGAACACTATTTCTCCTGTCATATTATGCACCAAAAATATGGCATCTGAGCAAAGAGAAGGGGATAATTTCACCAACGGAATTTCTTAAATTACATTATGGAGAGAGAACTGCAAAGATTGCAACGATTGTTGCTTTGGTTGCACTAATCCCCTACACTTCAGTTCAACTTATCGGTGTAGCACTCATACTTGAAACCGCAGGTGTTAACTACATCCACGGAATTATTATAACAGCTTTTTTAGTATGCCTCTGGGCCTTCATCGGAGGATTAAGAGGTGTAGCCTGGACCGATGCCATTCAAGGCATTGTTATGTTACTAGCTGCCATTACGACCGTCCTGTATATTTCGTCTAAAATCAACTTTTTAGAATTCTATAAACTTGGAGATCTTCTCTACGTTCCAAACCGATTTTGGAGTTTTAAAAAATTTGTAGCCCTAGTTTTACCTTGGTTTTTCTTTGCACTAACCAATCCTCAAGTTTTTCAACGCTTGTTTATTCCAAAAAATGAAAGGGCCTTAAAAAGGATGGTTGTTTTGTTTGGTTTATTTGGACTTTTGTATACATTTCTAGTGACCATCCTAGGGCTCGAACTAAGACTTTTAACGGAAAATAACAAATTTCCACAGATCTTAGACAGAGACAAAGTTACGCCAACGCTCCTAGCTTTTCTACCTCTCCCAATATGCCTCATTGTATCATTGAGTATCCTGGCAGCGGCGCTAACAACTGCTAATTCGATAATTTTAAGTCTTTCATCGATGATATCGAGGGATGTCGTGTCTGAAAAAGGCATCATGGCGGGGAGAATTAGTCTCCTAGTACTTACTTTTGCTACGGCCATATTTGCAATTTCCAGACCCGAATACATTGTAGAACTTGCTGTATTGTCGTCAACAATTCTACTATGCCAATTGCCACTTATCTTAGGTTCCCTACATTTTCAAGTGGGAGACGAGATCACTGGAACGACGACCATAATTATCGGTTTTCTAACAGCAACACTAACTTGGTACTTTAACGTTTCAGTACTAAATCTTCCAAATTCAGTCACAACGTTCATCGTATCATTCTCCATTTATTTGATCCTAACACTATCGAAAACAATTTTAAGGAGGCAGTAGAAAATTAAGTGTGGAGAGAATAGAGGAATATCTCGAAGCTATTTATGACATACAAATTACAAAAAAGAGAGTTGCAAAAACGGGAGATCTAGCAAGAATTCTCAATGTTAAACCTTCAAGTGTTACAGAGATGCTAACTAAGTTAAAGGAGAGGGGGTATGTAGAATACCAACCATACAGAGGGGCAACACTAACAAGGAAGGGTGAAGAGGTTGCAAAAAAGATTAAAAAGTATTACACAATATCTTTAACTTTCTTTAGAGATTTCCTTGGAATAGATGAGGAGACCGCCTCAAAACTAAGCTGTGAACTGGAACACCATTTGAATGACGATGCTGCCGAAAAAATATGCCGGATAGTTGCAGGAAGTTGCCAAGTATGTGAAGAATGTAACTACGAGATTTTAAAACTAAAAGACGTCGAGGTGGGTGAATACGTCGTTGTCATTGCCCCACTTACTATGGCAGAGATAGGAGTTAAACCGGGGAAAACCGTTAGGGTTGACGAAAGAGGGATAATTGTCGGGAATGAAATATACAAGATCGACGAAGAACTAGCCGAAGTGATATTCGTCCGAAAGATTTCCTAATTTATGGTAAATTTTTATCGCATATAATTTTTCAAAGAAGAGATTCGCCACGCGTACAATTTCAAAAGACAGTCCTCTTTTTTCAATTTCTTGAAAAATATATGGTTCATTCAGAGAAGATGCTATCAAGATGGCCCTACCACCTTCAACCATAACATCTTCGAGATCGTCTAGGAATTTTGATATGACTTCGATTCCATGTTTCCCTCCATTTATCGTAACATCCTCCCAAAAACTTTTCTTGAGTTTCTCTTCAATCTCAAGATAGGGTGGATTAAAAAGGACTAGAGTAAAAATCCTCTTCAACCCCCTCGCGATGTCCGTCCTAATAACATTTAATCCACTCTCATGTAGTACTTTCACAGCGTAGGGAGAGATGTCAGTTGTGATCACTAGCTTACATTTTCCCACCAATCTCTTTGCAACGTATCCCGAACCTGCTCCTATTTCCAATACTAGGTCATCTTCCCTAACTTCCGAAAGGGATGCTTGCAAGAGTAGTTCGCTATCCTCCCTAGGTTCATAAATTAGTGATTCTGACAAATCCATCAACCCCCAGCTCTTCTGGACGTAAATTCGCGAATTTTTCGTCAAAATTCACTTCTATACCGTATCTGTTTTTAAACTCCAACACAATTTTTTTCATTTTCTTTCTTTTCATTGAGAAGGCAAAAGTTACGAATTTCCTGAAAAATTCTTTATCTCTTATTTTAACTTGAGGTAAAGGCACAATTTTAACAATCGCCGATTCCACTCTTGGTCTTGGTCTGAATACGGCTGGCATTACAATCTCCAAAATTTCAGCCCTGCAGTAGGCTTTGCTGATAATGCCCAGCTTATTGTTCTCACTACAAAGTCTTTCCGCAAACTCCCTTTGATACATAACGATGGCCAAATCAAAATCATACTCAAAGAGTTTGAAAGTAATTTCCGATGATATCTTATACGGAATATTCGACACGAACTTCGTAAATTCGGGGAAATCAACTTTAAGTGCATCACCCTCAACAATTTCAAATTTTCCGGCTTCCAATTCATTTGAAAACCTTCTCTTTAAAAATCTAACAAGATTTGGGTCTTTCTCTATTCCTATTACTTTCCGGCTATATTTCAATAATTCAGACGTCAGATTTCCTGTTCCACAACCAACTTCAAGAACGGTATCCTTTGAATTTAATTCTGCATAAGACGTCATCCTCCTAAGCAATCCACGATCTATAACCATATGTTGCCCAAGTCTCCTTATCATTTCTTCTCGATTTTTTGTATTCTCTCCCCGATTTCCAACCAAGCCCAAGCCCAAACAATACACTCGAACGCTCTAATTAGATCCCCTTTTGATAGAAAATACTCCGAGTCGCGGATGTATGCTTTTATATTATTCACAAATTCCCTATCTCCACA
>CAZPML010000045.1:6583-11405 GCA_964587675.1 uncultured archaeon | reverse complement strand
TAAATAAATTAGAGATAAATGACAAGGTATATGGAATCATTCTAAAAGATAAGTATTTTGAACTCACTAACTGGTTAAATATAAGATGGAAGGACTTTTTTCAAGTTTGTTCAGAACAAAACATATTCGTGATATCGGAGAGGGGCATTCAAAGACTATTTCAATCCTAAATCTTCTTTGATACTAATCAGACTGTTAATGGCAATCTCGAAAAATTCCTCTAGGCTCAGCCCGAGTCTTTGAACAAGTCTTATCCTATTTCTATCGCATCCAGCGGCAAAGCTTTTCTCTTTAAATTTCTTTTTAACTGTCTTTGGTGTTACTTGTGAAATTTTACCTCCCTTTACCAAAGCGCATGCGATAATAAGTCCCGATAAACTGTCTGCTGCTTGTAGTGCGATTTCTACAGGTTTGTTGTAGTCTCTAAATAAAGTATGATTGTGCCTTTTTACAATTTCTGCAATTTCAGGGTCGACGTTTTCTTTCATGAGAATTTCAGCACCAATTATTCCATGTCTGGACATATCCCCTTTAGTTATTTCGTAATCTATATCATGTAAAATTCCTATTTTCCACCATAGCTCAGGATCTTCTCCAATTTTCCTAGCGGTCTCTCTCATAATAGCGGCAGTAGCGAGGCAGTGTTTTATCAGCTTTTCATCCCTAACGTATTTTTTTAGTAAGCTAAGAGGATCCATAGTTTTAGAAATTGATTCGGTTTAAAAATTGTTCTGAAGAACTGAGAAAAAAATAAACGAGCGTATTTGATTTATTTGAAAAGATAGAAAATCTTTTGCGTTCGCTATTCTGACCGAAAATTTAAAATTTAGCTAAAGCTAAAAGTTAAAAAAAGGAGGTAATGCAAAGGGATGTCGGAGATCTGTCCAATTTGTGGTTTACCTAAAGACCTATGCGTATGTGAGGAAGTCGCAAAAGAACAGCAGTATATATTCATCAAACTCGGGAAGAGAAGATACGGAAAGGAGGTTACCATTATTGAGGGAATAAATAGTAACGAAATAAATCTAAATGAACTAGCAAAATTCTTGAAATCTAAGCTAGCGTGTGGTGGTACTGTCAAAAATGGAGTTATCGAGTTGCAAGGTAACCACATTTTCAAAGTTAAAGAATTGCTAGTAAAAAAAGGATTTAACCCGGACAGGATTAAAATTTAGCCTTCTCGGCGAATTCGATTATCCTTCTCGTAATCTCCAGCTCTCTCTCCTTCTCTTTTAACCTCAATTCAAATATCTTCTCTCTGCTTTGCATATAGTAGTCAAATGCCTTGAATGCAAATTTATCAAGTATCTCGTAAAGTCTCATCCTATCTCCTATCTCTAAATTTAGTTCATTGGCTATGATGAATTTCAAATCAATTATTAACTTAATACTCTCACCTGGACTGCGCGATCTATCTGTTGCTAAGAATCTCATTAAGTCGTCTATTGGATCTCCAATTATTTCGTTACTTTTGCCATTCAACAAATCCAGAACGTTATCAACAATTTTGCTGGCAGCATCATTTACGTATTGTACGATCTCAATGACTGGCTTTATAGGGTAATTTTCAAGGATCTTGTCAACCCATTTTTGGATGATTCTGTCCCTCATGTACAGCAGTTTACTCCGAATACATATGAAGATAATCTTTTAAGTTGAGCATTGTCAGCATCTCCATGAGCGAACTAATGGAAATGCTGATAAGACGAGGATTTTTCTGGCAATCGTTTGAAATTTATGGCGGTTTAGCTGGGTTCATAGATTACGCTCCACTTGGTAACAATTTAAGGAGGAAAATAGAGAACATTTGGAGGAAGCATTTTGTAATAGATGAGAGGACTGTGGAGATAGATACACCTACAGTAGGTCTGGAGGATGTTTTTATAGCATCTGGACATGTTGAATCTTTTGCTGATGTTGCAATTGAATGTAAGAAATGTGGTAAGATCTTCAGAGCGGATCACTATATAAAAGAAAAGTTAGATATTGAAGTGGAGGAGAAAATAGAAACTGTTAAAGAAGTTCTCGAAAGCTACGATTTAAGGTGCGACTGTGGAGGAGAATTTAAAGAACCTGTACCATTTAATTTAATGTTCGTGACTAGAATAGGTCCTGGAAAGGGAAAAAAAGGCTATCTAAGACCAGAAACTGCTCAGGGGATCTTTGTTGATTTTAGAAGATTATCTTCATTTTTTAGAGACAAATTGCCCTTTGGAGTGGCGCAAATCGGAAGAGCTTATAGAAATGAAATTAGCCCTAGACAAGGCGTGGTGAGACTGAGGGAATTTAATCAAGCTGAACTAGAGTACTTTGTTAATCCAAGGGATAAAAAACATCAAAGGTTCAATGAGTTTAAGGAAGAGGTTGTCATTCTTATCGACAAATTCGACGTCAAACACAAAATCAAACTCGCAGATGCTTTAGAAAAAGGAATTATCGCGAACGAAATTTTAGCATACTTTATTGGAAAAACTAAAAGATTTCTAATTGAAGTAGGTATCAACGAGGAGAAACTGAGATTTAGACAACATAAAGATGATGAAAGAGCTCATTATGCTGTAGATTGCTGGGATGCTGAAGTATTAACCGCATTTGGTTGGATAGAAGTGGTAGGAATTGCTGATCGCTCGGATTATGACCTTCAAAGGCACAGTAGATTTAGTGGGACTGACCTTAGCATCTTTGTTCAATATGAAGAACCTATCAAAATTAAGAAAAAGAAAATAATTCCAAGGATGGATAAGATAGGACCCAAATTCAAAGAGAGGGCAAAGCTAATCAAAGAAAAATTGGAATCTATGAATGTTGAAGTACCGGTCGATCTCGAACTCGATCTCGATGGTGAAAAAATTCTAATAGAAAAGGAATTTTATGAAATAACAGAGACTGAGGAAGTAGTTTATGGAGAGAAGGTCATCCCGCATGTTATTGAACCATCATTCGGTTTAGATAGGATAAGTTACGCGGTACTGGATCATTCCTTTGATAAAGACATCATCGATGGGGAGGAGAGAAGGGTTTTACGCCTGAAGCGTTGGGTAGCTCCCGTGGAAGTGGCCGTTTTACCATTGCTTTCTAGGCATCCATTTGTTGATAAAGCACTTGAAATCCTATTTTATCTAAAATCAAATGGCTTCTATGCGGAATATGATGATTCTGGTAGTATCGGTAGGAGATATAGGAGATTTGATGAGATAGGTACTCCCTTTTGTGTAACAGTTGATCATCAGACCTTTAATGATTCGACTGTAACGATAAGGGATAGAGATACGACAGCCCAAATAAGGATTGAAATATCTGAACTAAAAAAGGTGCTCAGGAAACTCCTAAATAGTGAAAGAGACATCTATGAGTTTGGTAAGAAATTTAGATGAGTTAGTAATATGCTGGTTTTATCTGGTGGAACGGGGACACCGAAGTTGCTAAGTGGATTAAAAGAAATTGCCGAATTTTGGGTAGTAGTTAATACAGCGGAGGATTTGTGGATAAGTGGAAATAAAATATGTCCCGACTTGGATTCTGTTATTTACACCTTGGCGGGAATTATTGATAATTATAAATGGTGGGGTATAAAAGACGACACGTTCATAACCCATGAAATGCTAAAATCTCTAGGATTTGATGAAATCCTAATGATTGGGGATAGAGATAGAGCTATTCACATATTAAGAAGCGAAATTTTAAGATCTGGATACACTCTTACTGAGGCAACAAAAGTTGTAACAAGAGCGCTAAATGTAAAATTTGAAGTCTATCCAATGTGCAATGAGGACGTCTCTACCATCATCGTTACAAATACCGGAAAAATGCATTTCCAAGAATTTTGGGTGAAATATAGGGGTAAATTAGAGGTTTTGGATGTATATTTTAGAGGAATTGAAAAAGCAAAAATTCCCCGAGAAGTAAAAGAGAAGCTTAAAAAAGAGGACGAAGTTTTGATAGGCCCAAGTAATCCGATAACGAGTATACTTCCAATATTGAAAATTGAAAAGTTTGCAAAATTTTTGCAAGATAAAAAAGTAATAGCAGTTTCGCCAATCATCGGAAACAAGCCATTCAGCGGTCCAGCAGCCAAGTTTATGAGAGCTTTAGGATACGAAGTGTCTTCAAGGGGGGTTTTTGAGTTGTACAAAGATTTTTTGGATGTATTAATAATTGACGAGAAAGACTTAGTAAAGGTCGACAAATCTGTAAGATGCGACATAAGAATTAGAAACAAAATGGATGCAATTAGGTTATCCAAATTCATCATAAAAATTTTTGATGAACTATGATGGACGAAATTTCCTCATTCCTAAATAAAATTAGATATTCCAAACACTGCATATACTGTGAAGGTATTAATGAAAGTATTTCTCGCCCAAAACACCACCCGAGTTATGAATTTACGTCAGAGTGTAATCTTGACTGCCTCTTTTGTTATTCGAGAATTGCAAAATTAAAGGGTCTTGCACCAAAGCCGGGATACTATGGGAATCTAAAACCAAAAGCCATAACGATCTCCCAATTTGGTGAACCATTTAGTGTGGGGGAGGAAAAAGTAGCATTAACTATTGATAAATTACGCGAGATTTTTGGCGAAGTACGGATCGACATCCAAACGAATGGTACCTATGACTTAGGTTTAATGGATGGCAGAGCGGACATCATATTGGTCAGTTTAAATGCGGCAAGTAGCGAGAGTTTCCAAAAAATAACTAGGAGAGACATGTTCAATGAAGTGATTAAGAACATTAAAAGAGCCTCAGAGTTCTGCTATACGATTGTTAGATCGATATATATGCCAGGTTTGAATGATCATGAAATCAGAAAAATTGCGGAA
>CAZPML010000045.1:1330-6573 GCA_964587675.1 uncultured archaeon | reverse complement strand
AATTGGTTCAATAGCTGATGAATTTTTCCTTCAACCACTTACTATTTACGAAGAAAATCATGAACTACTAAAGTACGTTGATGTAGGAAGAGTTGAGAGCATCTACGAGTATCTAAGCGCGGTCTACGAACTATCGGAAAATGTAAATGTTAGAATTCCAGGTTGTTTACTCCTGAACCTTCGACAATTTGCGAGAAACTATGATCTCTCTAAAATTATATATATCAAACGGAATGCTTTTGGTAAAATTCCAAGAATAAAACGGAAATGGAGGTTTGTGTTGTGAAGTTTGTTGCTGTGAGTGATACGCACGATAATCTACAAGCAGTGAGAGATCTAGTTGATTTACTAAAAAAGGAAAAATTTGACTTCGTCGTTCATGCGGGAGATATAATAGCTCCATTCACTTTGAGAGAATTTGAAAGCTTGGGAAAAAAGTGTTATATTGCCTTTGGGAATAACGACGGTGAGAAGGGATTACTTATCAGAATCTGTACCGAAAATAGTTGGGAGATAGGCGATATTGTGGAATTTCCAGGAGGCGTCGTTTATCATGGAACTGATGGTAGGATCATCAAGGTCCTTCAAAAAATACCGGGAATTCTAGTTCTTGGGCACACACATCAGCCAAGAATAGAGCGAGGAGACAAACTAATTATTAATCCGGGAGAAGCTTGCGGGTATCTAACTGGAAAAAGGTCAATTGCCTTCGTAGAGGATGAAGAAGTTAGTTTGGTAGAATTTTGATAATCTGGTGTTTGAAATGGACGTCTTACGTGTTGTTAACTTGGGAGTTAAAGTTGGTCGAAGAAAAATTCTAGAAAATGTGAATTTGTACATCAAAAATGGTGAAGTATTTGCACTTTTTGGACCAAATGGTAGCGGTAAATCCACCCTCCTTAACGCCATTGTTGGGAACCCAATTTATGAGATTTATAGTGGTCGGATTATGTTTAAAAAAAGGGATATCACAAATATCTCAACTGACAAAAGAATTAAACTAGGAATGGGTATATTCCTTCAAAATCCTCCAAAGGTTGGTGGAGTTAAATTGATTGATGTTCTTAGGCACTGCGCTAAGATGGGTGGATACAGCCGGGAAAAAATTTTTGAATTCGCAAAGAAGCTGAAATTAGAGAATTGTCTATACCGAGAAATAAACAACGGTTTTTCTGGTGGTGAACTCAAAAGATCAGAACTGCTTCAAATAATGCTAATGAATCCAGAGTTTATAATGCTCGATGAACCTGACAGTGGTGTTGATTTAGAGAACTTAGCTTTAATCGGCGAAATCATAAGTGACTTTTTTGAAAGAGGTAAGGAGTCTAATCATGAAAAATCTGGAATTATAATCACTCATCAAGGTCATATCTTGGATTTTGTTAATGCAGATTACGGAGCTGTCATCTACGATGGTAGAATTGTGTGCATAGGTGATCCATCAGACATACTAAAGCAAATTAGAAAGAACGGATATGAGAGGTGCCTAACGCGATGTCTAAGGGAAAGAAAGTAGAGAACATGGATGAATTTCAGTTTAAGGAAGTTGGATTGGATTTCAGCAAAAAAACAAGCTCGGGAGCATTTTTCCAAGAAGACCTCACAATAAAAGAGCTCGTTAGCTTTTTGGATGGTATTGAAATTATGAGTATACAAGAAGCGATTAAAAGATATGACTGGGTTTTGGAGTATTTAGGAAAACCTTTCGAAGCAAATTTAGGTAGGAAGATTAAAGTTAACCTGGATGATTTGACAGGGTATTTTATTAGGTCGTTACCAAACACAAGGGTTGATCTACCGGTTCAAATATGTTTTTACTTAAAAAATGTAAGGAGACAAAAAACCTACAATATGGTAGTCGTGGAAGAGGGATCTCAACTTAACGTCATATCTGGATGCCTGTCACATCGAAGTGCAACTGGTTCACATGTTGGTTCTACTGAGTATTTTATTAAGAGAAATGCTAAGTTGACATTTACTATGATTCACAGTTGGAACCAAAATGTAAGAGCGATACCTAAAAGTGCAGCTCTAGTAGAAGATAATGCAACGTTCATTAGTAATTATATCGTTATTAATCCTGCCAGCCATATTAAGGCAAATCCAATGGCATGTTTAAACAGTAATGCGAGAGCTACGTTTAATAGCATAATTGTTGGATTAAAAGGGAGCTACATAGACCTAGGCGTCAAAGTTTTGCTAAATGGAGCGGGTAGCTGCGCTGAAATAACATCTAGGGCCGTTAGTAAAGGAGGAAATATTATTGCAAGGGGATGCATAATTGGGAAAGCAGAAAAAACAAGGGGACATTTAGATTGCAAAGGGCTCATGCTATCTAATCACGGACAAATCCATGCAATTCCGGAATTAGAAGCTAGAAATCCTCATGTAGAGCTAAGTCACGAAGCAGCAATTGGAAAAATAGCTGATGAAGAGATTTTTTATCTAATGACGAGGGGTTTGAGTAGAGACGAAGCTACCTCAATAGTTGTTAGAGGGTTTATGGATGTGGAAATCAAAGGCCTACCTAAAGTGCTAAGGAGCGCAATTAAGGAAACACTAAGACTGGTTGAGAAAAGCTTATTTTGACATTTTGATTTTAATAAGATATTTTATAGCGAGGTTTTGGACAGTTTCTTTAACTTCATTTATTTTATCATGGAGATCTTCATATGATTCTAGTTCGGCAATTTTTCTCAGCTCTTTAACTCTTCTCAAGTAGGACATTATGGCATCCTTATAAATCGGGCATGTATAACACGCTGAAAAATTTGATTCCATGAACTTTATTTTATTGGAGATATTTTCAACATACCTAATTAAATCTTTTTCAAGTATTCGTTTTACAGAAGCACAATCAATGCACTCTAAAGTCGTTGGATCAATGCAGTTCTCACATACGAATCTATAGCATCTTGGGCATACACCTTTAGCCTTTTTCCCGCATATTTCACACTTTATTTCAGGGAGTACAGCCTTCATCATCGCATCGCTCAGCTACTGCCAGATTCATCACACAAGAAGCTTTTCTACGTAACGCAATATATTTTTGACGGTAAAATTCAAAAATTTATTAATTTTAAAGGAAGGTATTTATATATGAAGAAACAAATAATTATTACTTTAATTCTCCTATCTTCGGTACTGGTTAGGTTCTACAATTTGGGTGATCCACCACTCTTCTTTGATGAGAGTATTCACTCAGTATTCGTAAATTCTGTTTTAAAAGGAACATACAAATATGATCCCGCTTATCATGGTCCCCTGCTCTTTTACTCAATAGCTCCGATCGTTTCGATTTTAGGAGAGAATGAGTTCTCACTTAGATTGGTTCCATCAATACTGGGCGTCTTATCGGTATTTGTTATAATCTTGTATAGAAAGTTTATAGGTAATTCATCGCTAATAGCTGCGAGTTTTGTGGCGGTCTCTCCTGTAATCGTAAATTACTCTAGATTTTGTAGAGCAGATATTTATCAGGTTCTTTTTACTTTACTATTTGTTTATTTTATCTTTAACTATATTTTTAATAAAAAATTTAATATTGAAAGGGGTTACCATTTAATTTTGGCGTCTGTCTCCCTAGCACTATTTGCGTGTGTAAAAGAGACATTTTATCCTTTTTTGGTAATTTTCTTAGTTTTTTTTATTTTCGATTACAAAAAAATAAATCCGAGGGATCTTCTAATATCCGTCATTGTGTTCTTTTCGATTTACCTCACTTTCTACACAAATTTTTGGAGATATACTGAGTTTCTGGCAAATCTTTCAAATTTTCCGGCAATTAAAGCAATAAACTATTGGAGGCATCAACATGAAATAGCTAGAATTTCAGGACCATGGTATTACTACCTTGAAATACTTTTACTTTACGATCTTCCTGCTTTTATTTTGGCTATTTTTGGAATATTTTCGTCATTAAGGGAGAAGAACGAATTTAAGTCTTTTCTGGTTTATTGGTTTATAGCCAGCCTGATTTTTTTCTCTTACATGCAAGAAAAGGTTCCTTGGTTGGTTATACATGTTGAGGTACCAATGTTTATAATTGCAGCGGACGCGATCGAGAAAATTAGAGTAAGGAAAATAAAATACGCTTCTCTCATTTTTACGTTTCTGTATTTAGTTTATGGTTGTTTGGCTATAAATATTGTAAATCCTGTTAATCCTGCGGAACCAGCACTTTATATGCCTACACAATATGATGTCAGAGAATTTGTTTCAACATTTGATAAAAATGATACAATATATGTCTTTACTACAGTTGGAGAATACTGGCCTCTTGCTTGGTACTTAAAGGGATATAGAGCTTATTACTTTACATCTGGGGTTGATAATATAAAATATTGGAAAGCTAAAATAATAATTTCTAATATGACTAATTCAGTGAAGATAGTGCGTGGAAATTGGAGAGTTGATAAGATGGTAGTTAGATGTTGGTCTTTTTGGACGAATCCAAAGATTGAAAGGATTCCAAATTTTATATTAAAGCGCGAACCGTTCTCAACAGTTGACTGTATGAATTTTACGGTGTTTACTCGTGGCGGGTAAGGAAACTAGAGGAATTATGGATGGTTCAAAATTTTCTGTTTAGTTCTCTCTAGCAATATTTAAATTCACAAGACAGAGTTGAAAGGGATGAAAGAAGATAGGTTTGTTATCAAAAGAAGTGGTTATCCCTCAAGAGGAGAGATCGTTATCGGAACAGTTAAGAGGGT
Source organism: uncultured archaeon (assembly GCA_964587675.1). GTDB lineage: Archaea > Halobacteriota > Archaeoglobi > Archaeoglobales > Archaeoglobaceae > CAZPML01. The sequence continues at coordinate 1,858 of CAZPML010000045.1, read as the reverse complement.
TCTAGACTTTGGAGCCTTCATTTCATTAGATGAATACGATAATAAAGAGGGTATGGTCCATATCAGTGAAGTCGCATCGGGTTGGATTAAAGATATTAGAGAACATGTTAAGAAAGGGCAGAAAGTGATATGTAAAGTATTGAATGTTAACCCAAAAAGGGGACACATAGATCTATCAATAAAAGATGTAAATGAAAGACAGAGGCGAGAAAAACTTCAAGAATGGAAAAATGAAATAAGAGCATTTAAATGGCTGGAAATTATAGGCGAAAAGCTTGACATTCGCGGTGACGAACTCCAGAAGATAGGTAAAAAGTTGATTAAAGAATTCGACTCGATTTACCCTGCCTTTGAGGAAGCTGCGTATGAGGGTTATGAAGTACTGGTGCCAATTGTGGGAGAGGAATTTGCTAAAGAAATGGCAGAGATAGCTAGAGAGAACATTAAACCAAGAAGAGTTAAAGTTAGAGGTTATTTTGAGCTAAAGTGCTTAGCCTCTGATGGAGTTGAAAGAATAAAGAAAGCCCT
>CAZPML010000045.1:0-1320 GCA_964587675.1 uncultured archaeon | reverse complement strand
CCCTCTTAGAGGCAGAAAAAGCTTTAGTTAATGGAATAAATCTGAAAATAGAGTATGTGGGCGCACCAAGATATAGAATCGTAATTGAAGCGGACGATTACAAAACTGCCGAATCTATTCTTAAAAAAGTAACCAGCAGAGTCTTAAAAACGATAAAAAAATTAGGTGGAGAGGGAAACTTCGTTAGGGAAGCTATATGAAAGTATTAATGCGTAAATGTAGAAGTTGCGGTAGGTACACTTTGCAAAATATATGTCCAGAATGCGGGGAGAAGACCTTTATGCCGATACCACCAAAATTTTCACCTGAGGACCCATATGGAAAGTATAGGAGAAAATTGAGGAGAGAAGTGGGATTCTTTAGCTTTAGGAGGTGATACAATGCTTAAAAAAGTGGATGTGAGATTCATAAGGTTTCCAGAAGACGTCGGTCTTAAAGAACCTGTATTCATTGAGGGATTACCCGGGATTGGTCATGTTGGAAAATTGGTGGCGGACCACCTTGTAAAGGAACTAAAAGCTGAAAAAGTTGTAGAGATTTATTCTTACTATTTTCCGCCCCAAGTTATGGTTCAAGAAAATGGGACAATAAGAATGCCAAAGAATGAAATATATGCTTGGAAATCCAATGGAGATGCTCCAGATTTACTTATACTCGTTGGAGATTTCCAAAGTATAAGTAATGAGGGGCATTTCGAACTTGTGAATGCCTATATTGATATAGCAAAAAAATTTGGTGCCAAGATGATCTACACACTTGGTGGTTATGGAGTAGGCAGACTCGTTGATGAACCGTATGTTATTGGTGCAGCAAATTCAGAAGATCTTGTAAAAAAACTCAGGGAATATGGAGTTAAGTTTGAGCCTGGAGAGCCAGGTGGCGGAATTATTGGGGCATCGGGGCTGTTGCTTGGAGTTTCAAAATTAGAGGGTATTGAAGCTGCGTGTCTGATGGGCGTTACATCAGGATACATGGTAGATCCAAAAAGTGCAAAAGTTGTCCTTGATATTCTTTCTAAACTTCTAAATCTCGAAATTTCAGTTGAAGCTCTTGAGGAAAGAGCAAAGGAAATGGAAAAAATAATTGCCCAAATTAAGGAAATGCAGGAGATGTCTCTTCAACAATGGAAGAGTGATGAGGATTTGAGATACTTTAGATGAGGTTTTGGGAAATAGATGCAACAAGAGGAGTTGCAGTAATTTTAATGATTGTATTTCACGTTCTCTTTGATTTGTACTATTTTGGGAAGATCACATTAAACTCCTCGTTCTTATATTTCTTTCCAAGGTTCATCGGAGGTATGTTCATTTTCATATCTGG
>CAZPML010000044.1:0-11663 GCA_964587675.1 uncultured archaeon | reverse complement strand
CGTTCTAGCCGTAGACAGAGACGATGACTTAGGTCAAAAAACTAGTATTTCGTCTCCTGTTATTGGGAAGGAAAATATTATAAAGGCAGCAGTCAGGCTTGCAACGACAGATCCGGAGGATTCGGATGTAAACACGATGTTTGCCGCAGTCAAAGTTTTTGATGAACTTAAGAAGAATGGAGAAGACTGCGAAGTTATAGTAATATGTGGAGATAGGAACGTTGGAGTTGCATCTGATTCAAAAATAGCACAGCAGCTGGATGAGATTGCCGAAATGCTGAAACCAGAAAGGGCCGTGGTTGTTACTGATGGATCGGAGGATGAATTTGTTCTACCCGTAATCTCGTCGAGGTTTAAGATAGATTCGGTTCATAGAGTTGTCGTTAAGCAAAGTAAAACAATAGAAAGCACGTACTTTATGATAAGAAAGATGTTAAACGATCCCAAAGTTGCTAAAATGACCCTGGCACCTTTAGGTATGATTTTTCTTGTTTACTCCATATTCTTGATATTTCAACATCCCGAGTGGGGATTGGGTGGTATAATACTGTTTCTAGGAATGTATTTCCTAGCAAAAGCTTATGGCTGGGATAAAAGTATTGAGGAGTACGTCGAATCTATGCGAGTGTCTTTAATTGAAGGTCGCTTTTCCTTCATCTTTTACGTTACATCAGCAATTCTGCTGTTAGTTGGGTTAATCCAGGGTATTAATGCAGCAATTGCTGAACCCGTTGCTTATAGATCCGTAACTTTTTTCGTATTTGGTAGTGTTTGGTGGTTAATTCTTTCTGGGATGTTCGTAACATTTGCTAAGGCTGCTGATGCGTATGCGGAGGGAAGGAGGATTAGTAAGTATGTTTCTATAGTTTTCCTCTTGATCTCTTTGGGATTTATTGTGTGGGGTGCGACGAATTACATCCTTTACCCAACTGTTGAGAACGCGATTCGGAATCTAGTAGTTAACTTTGGGATCGCAATATTCGTGGCCCTCGTTGGGGTCCTTCCATTAAAGAGAATTTAAATAGATTTGTGAATCTTGCGATCTTGTCTCTACCACTTTCAAGCTTTCTATTTGCAACATCTAGCACCAACTCTAGATACTCCTTGCTAACTAGCATCTCTCCGTGTTCCGCAATTGGTAGCTCCAATCTTTCTAGGGAAGATACCTCAATCACAAAATTCTTGAGCGATATTAGTCCACTTCTCCTAAAACCTGCGTTATTGGCAATCTTTAGTAAAATCTTAGCGGCATCAAAATCTTTGCATGCGACGTGAATTATTGGTGGATAAAGAATGAACCATGCACGATGTAAACTTCTTTTTGCGGCAGCCTCAACCGCATCGGCATCGACTTTTTCGTGCCACTTCCCCAAAAATTTTGCGCCAAGTTTATCTCCAAATTTTTCAATATCTAAGACCGCAATTCTACCGCTACAGCTTGACAGAGTTACGTATTTTGGGTGGCTATTAACGAGCTCGAGAAGAGGAACTATTTCGATATCGAGCTCTCCATTATTTTTCGCTTCTCTGTATTTTTTAAGCTTTGATTCTCTGTAGTTCTCCCACATCACTTCCTCATTAGCGTTGTTAGGTAAGCTAGGTATGCATCCAGTTGAATCCTCTCATTCGCCCCCTCTGTTAATCTGAAATCTACTTCTCCAAGTTTGTCGATGAGTAAAACTTTAAGCTTCTCATCAATGGGTGAGGAGATTATCTCCCTAAAAAGCTGAGTCACTATGTCTTCTCCGCTCATTCCATATTCAACCATAAGTTTGTCAAGCATCTCTCTTGCTTTGATAAAGTCCCCATTTAGCGCAGTATCGATGAGTTTTCCAATTTCTTCTGGTCTTGCAGTAGCGGTAATCTGGTATATCGTGTCAGCATCAATTATCTCTCCAATTGCGGCAGCACCTTGCAGTGCATTTATTGCTCTCCTGAAATCTCCGCCAGCGACGTAAAGTAGTGCATCCATTCCATCATCTGTTATCTTTACACCCTCTTTTTGGCAAATCTCGAGCAGTCTTTTCCTCATGGACTCTTTGGGGACGGGTCTAAACTTAAAGACTGCACATCGACTTTGGATTGGTTCAATTATTCGGCTTACGTAATTACAACTCAAGATGAATCGGCAACTTCTGGAATACATTTCCATCGTTCTTCTAAGAGCTGCCTGAGCATCGGCTGTTAGAGCATCGGCCTCGTCTAAGAATATTATTTTGAATGGTACATCTCCAATGGGGGCTGTACGCGCAAATTCTTTGATTTTATGGCGGACTACATCGATTCCCCTTTCATCGCTCGCATTCATTTCTATGAAGTTATCTCTCCATAGATCTCCAAACATGTCTCTGGTAAGAGCTATGGCTGTTGCCGTTTTACCCGTTCCAGGTGGTCCAGCAAAAAGGAGGTGTGGAATGTTTCTTTTCTCTACATAACCCCTGAGTCTCTGGATCACTTCATCTTGTCCGACGACTTCACTAAGAGTTCTAGGTCTGTACTTTTCAACCCATATTTCCATGTCTTGCATTATGGGACTATCAAATTTACTTGCAAAAAAATTTATAGTCTGAACGTTAAGGCGGATTTCGGTTACGTTAGTTGCACCAATTTTTGGAAATTTTCCTCTTTCTGGGATCATAAAAACTACCTTTGAAAATTTATCTCCCATCTTTAGAACTTCAGAGTTGTATCGCATCTCTTAGAAACTGGTATGCTTAATGGTTCATTATCACTCTAATCTTTCAAACTCTTGTTTCCTCGCTCCGCATACAGGGCAAGACCAGTTATTTGGGAGTTCAACCCATTTTGTGTTTGGAAGGATATCACTGCTTGGATCGCCCTCTCTCTCATCGTAGATATACCCACAATTAGTACATTGCCATTTAGTCATTGCATCTCGGTATAATTTAATTTGATAAAGATTTCTCCTTCAAAACTCTGATTACTCCGTCAATTATCCTCACCTTAACTTCGCCGTCACTTACTGGATTTCCATCGCATGAGATCATACCGTCGGTCTCAATGTGGACAGTCTCATCATCGAAGCTAATCGTTTTGGTGATTATAGGTTCAATCATCTTCAATTCGGATTTGGAAATGGTTGATACGATTATTCCGACATTTATACATGCTACAACACCCTTGAAGTTTAGAAAGGCTGATAAAGACACACCGCCAGCAATTCCCTTGCCCACGAAATTTTTGTTTACAGGTGAAATGAATATATTTCCAAATCTTCCGAAAATAGTTTTATTACCAATTTTATACTTGCATAAAATTTTTTTGGTTTAGATATAATCTTTTTACCGGATAAATATTCTTTTGCATCAACTTGAACTCCCTTACCATTGATTGTCGCAAGAATCGTGGATCCTACTACTACATCGTTAAAAGCAATTCTATAGTCATCTTTAAATTCAGCCTCTAGAGCTCTTGGAACTGAAATCCCGAGTTTTTTGGGGTCAAAATTTGGTTTTGTGATTACTGGACTTACGTTCGTCGTCCCAGTTCCTATACATAAGAGCGGAGTTCTTGGTTTACAAGAAGCAACATCACTAAATGTCCCATCCCCTCCAAAAACGACAATGACATCAACGATCTCGTCTAGTTCGTTCGTTAATTTGAGCGTGTCATTTCTCGATCCATCCAATTGGATTTGGATCTCCTTTTTTGCAAAGTTTGATCCCAAGTATTCTAGTCCGAGCATTCTAGAACCAAAAACGGTTTTTGGCCTTAGTTTCTTTAGGACGGAGTTTATCATTTGAATCTTTTTGCTGTTTATTCCACCTCCAGCCAATCTGTTGACTATGATGCCTACTTTTTTGAACATGAAGTGAACTGGCCTTTTGACTTAGTATATTTTCTCAATAATGGTAATTGGGTATGTAGTAAGTGAACATCAAAACCAAAAACGTATTTAAGCTATATTTCTTCAAAGACCAATGTGTGGGCGATGAGGTGTGAACCGCATTTGAAATGCACATTAAAGTGCGCATTGGATATTTCGTGTTTCGAAATGAATGTTTACATCGAATTACTGAAAAACTCTCCCATTGGGGTGGACGAGCTTGCTGAGATCTTAGACAAGGATAAAAGTACTGTATATAAGGCACTTCAAAATCTTCTCGAGAAGGGTTACGTCACCAGGGATTGTAGGATATTGCGAGGCGGTGGGTACAAGTATCTCTATAAACCAGTACCATTTGGTGAATTTAAAAAGAAGGTTTTGAAAAATATTGAAGAGTGGTTGAGCCAGCTGACGAAATACCTAGAGGAACTTGAGGAAATGAGTAGGACAAAATTACTCGAGGTACTAGAGAGCGAGAAAGTATAGTCAGTAGGAGTGTGAAATGTTGAGGTTATTAAGGGTTGATCTGACAAAGAATTCGGTTGACCTAGCTGATGTTGGCTTCGATGAACTCATCGGCGGGAAGGGCGTGGCAACTAAACTCCTATTTGAAACATCCAGAGGCGTAGACCCGTTATCTCCAGAGAACGCAATAATCTTTGGTATCGGTCCACTGAGTGGAATTAGGTTATCCGGCTCATCAAGAATGACTTGCGTTTTCAAGTCACCGCTTACACTTGGTTATGGAGAATCACAATGTGGGGGATTCATCGCTCATGAAATGAAAAAATCCGGTATAGATATCGTTTACATTAAAGGCAAAGCTAAGAAACCGGTTTACTTGCTAATTGAAGACGGAAAAGCTGAAATAAAGGATGCAGCCCATCTTTGGGGGAAAGATTGCTACCAAACCGAGGAAATCCTAAGGAGGGATGAGGGAGGAGAAGTCCTTTCCATTGGACCTGCGGGTGAGAACTTAGTTAGATATGCGTGTATAACTCATAGAAGGGGGAGGCAATTTGGTAGATGTGGTGCAGGGGCGGTAATGGGATCAAAAAAACTAAAGGCAGTTGTTGTGAAGGGAAGTGGAGATATATTTGATAGTCCTGAGTTGGAGAAATTTAGGGAGTGGCTTAGGGAAAACGTCTTACCGAAATTGGAGGGAATGAGAGAGTTTGGAACTCCGGTTATGTTAGCACTAACAAATAGGATGGGAGTTCTACCGACGAAGTATTGGAGCGAGACAAGTTTTGCGGGATGGGAAAAAATAGATGCCGAAAAAATAAAAAAGTACGTAAGGAGAAAATCAAGTTGTTATGCCTGTGCAGTTGCATGCGGGAAAATCGTTGAAATTGATGGCTTAACGGTTGAAGGACCCGAGTATGAGACTTTATTCTCCTTCGGGCCACTTTGTGCCAACGACGATCTTAAGACAATTGTTAAGGCAAATGATCTCTGCGATCGACTTGGTTTGGATACTATAAGTACTGGAAACGTCGTTGCATTTTACATGGCTCACTTGGATGACTTCGATTCGAGCAAAATTCCTGAACTTATTGAAAAAATTGCTTATAGAAAGGATGAGGGAAATATTCTTGCCGAAGGCGTTTATCGAGCAGCGAAATCACTCCAAAGCTTGGTAGAACCCGTGCATGTGAGGGGTCTTGAGCCACCGGGATATGATCCTAGGGGTCTTTACGGTATGGCGCTGGGTTACTTAACATCTCAAAGAGGAGCTTGCCACATGAGAAATTGTGCTTACCGCCCAAATCTCACCGGAGTTGTAGATAGAACTTCTACAAGAGGACAGGCTGAAATGGTCAAAGATTTGGATGACTTTTATTGTGTTGTGGATTCGCTTGTTTTATGCAGATTCCTATGCCTACCAGTCATTGGAATGTATTGGGAAGATATCTCAAAACTAATCAAAATTGTTACGGGAAGGGAAATTGAAGTATCTAAACTGAAGGAAATCGGGGCCAGAATCTGGAAAATGACTTGGGAGTTTAACAAAAGAGAGGGTTGCGAGGCGAGATTTCCAAGGACATTCTTTAAACCAGTTGTTCATGAAGATAGAACTTTCCAATTAAAGGAGGAAGATTTCAACGAAATGGTTAAGAAATACTTTGAACTTAGGGGCATTCAATAAACTGCTAATCTAAAACTAGTTCAATCCAAAAGTTTTTATTTTGATTTTCTTTCTTGAGTTTGCAATGAAAGCTATAATAATGGCTGGAGGTTATGCTACAAGGCTGTGGCCGGTTACGAAAACCAAAGCGAAACCCCTACTCCCTATCGGAAAAAAGAAGATTATAGATCTAATTTATGAAAAAATATCCAATTACGATTTTGATATTGTGTTGTCCACAAACAAGAGATTTGAAGAGGACTTTAAGAGATGGTCGGAGGGTAAAGATGTAAAAGTTGTCGTCGAAAATACAAGGAGGGAAGAAGAAAAACTGGGTGCTGTTAAGGCGCTCACTCAAATCGTTAAAAAGATTGATGAAGATTTTCTCGTAATTGCAGGAGACAACATCTTCTCTTTCGAACTAAAACCACTTTTCGAGTTATTTGAACGTGAAAGGGTTCCAGTCACGGCTCTTTATGACGTAGGGGATCTAGAAATGGCGAAGAGGTATGGCGTTGCCGAACTTGAAGGTAACAGAGTTGTCAATTTTCATGAAAAACCTGAAAAACCATCAACAACGCTAATAGGCATTGCAATTTACATGTTTCCAAGCGACGTTAAGGATATTTTAGTTAGATACGTTTCAGATAAGGAAAGGAGTGACAATCTCGGCGATTTCTTGGGATACCTCTGCCGAAGAGAAAACGTTTTGGGCCAAATTTTCTCTGGAAACTGGTACGATGTTGGTACTCCCGATTCGTACATAGAGGCGTTCAAATCCTTTACAGAACATTGGGTCGCCAGTTCAGTTGAAATAACGAGGCCCGCAAAGATAATTGAGCCTGTGGTAATTGAAAAGGGAGTTAAAATAAAGGGAAGATCGATTGTAGGCCCCTATGCTTACATTGGTGCGGGTTGTGAGATCGATTCTTCCGATGTTAGTGAGAGCGTGATCTTTCCGGGAACAATACTTAAGAGAACGAGACTCTGGAGAAGCATAGTCGATGATGAATGCGAGATAAGGAACATAGAGCTTAGCGGATCAATAATAGGGGGGCACGCAAAGATTCAGAGAGGATGAGAATAGCAATCCTGGATGGATACGTCGACGAACCATCTTGTCTTGGTGTTCCGCCCTACATAGCGCCTTACCCGAGGTACGTATTTGGAATGTTGAAAGAATTTGGGATAGATCCACTGTATCTAACGATAGACGAATTTAGGGGACAGCCGAAGTTGAAGGACGAACTTAAGGATTTCGATCTTGTAATAATTATCGCGGGAATAGCTGTTCCGGGCAAGTACTTGGGAGGTAAACCGCTGGGTAAAAAGGAACTTTACAAAATGAATATTGCAAAAAGAAATATCCTCGTCGGTCCAATTGTTCTGGAATTGTCGAAAAAGGAAATTATGCAACTGGAGGATTGTTCAATATCTGTTTTAAATTATCCGTTTGAGAGACCTCTTTACCAGTCGCTGTGTGAAAAGTTGGGCGAAATTAAGTTCGACTTGGACAATTTTGCTGTTAAAGGCGCTGAAGTTGTGAAATCACATCCAAATTATCCGAATGTTATTTGTGAGATTGAGACCTATAGAGGATGTTATTGGGGTAAATGCTCATTCTGCATCGAGCGAGTTCACAAACTTTGGATAAGAAGTGAAAGAAAAGTTATAGCAGAAATTAAGGCCCTGTACGATCAGGGAGTCAGGTACTTTAGACTCGGCCGGCAGACCGACTTCTTTACGTATCTAGCGGATTTCAAATACGATGTTCCGAAGCCAAATCCAGAAAGGATGAAGAAATTTCACAAGGGAATTTGGAAAGTTTGTCCAAAAATTAAAACATTACATTTAGATAACGTTAATCCTAAAACTTTGGCTGAATATCCCAGCGAATCCAGGGAAATAGTTAAGATCATCGTAACCTACCAATCTCCTGGCAATGTGGCGGCTATGGGACTTGAAACTGCAGATAAATTTGTTATAAGAAAAAATACCTTATGTTCGACTCCAGAAGAAGTTCTGAGTGCTATAAAACTGATCAATGAGTACGGTAGGGCTGTGGGATACAATGGACTGCCGTACTTTCTTCCGGGAATAAACTTTGTTGTAGGTTTAATGGGTGAAAGAAAGGAAACTTTTGAGGAAAATTTGGAGTTTCTCAATAAAATTCTGGAAAATAAGTTATTTCTGAGAAGAATAAACATAAGGCAAGTAAAGGTATTCCCAGGCACCCCGATGGAAAGCGTGGGTTATAGAATATTGAGAAAACACAAGAGGTACTTTAGGATATTTAAGAAAATCGTGAGGGAGAAAGTTGATAACGTAATGCTTAGAAGAATCATTCCTAAATTCAGGAAGCTTTCGGATCTTAGAATTGAAATTGAAGGTGAAAAGGTGAGTTATGCAAGACAACTTGCAACCTACCCAATCCTCGTTGGTGTGGTTGGTAAACATCGGAAAAATGAGTTCGTAGAGGCAAGAGTTGTTGGCTATGGATATAGAAGCATAACCGGAGTGAGAGTACCTCTAGATCCAAATAAAGCTAGTTTAGTAGAACTTAGAGAGTTGTTCGGGGATAAATCAGCAGAAATAATTGCTTCCAGACCGTTCAAGAACTTATTGGAAGTGGAACGAATAGTTGGAAACATTGCCAAGTTTATTTTTGATTTTTCAAATATTGAAAAATTATATTGAATGGTATATGGAATACCTCACTAAGGATATGATTAAAATGTAAATAAAAAAAATTTAAAATGGAAAAAGCTTTAAGCGCGTTGAACTTTGGAATTTTTGGTGATTGAATGAATATCTTTGACAATCTTTTAAGCTCTACAAGCATTTTTAAAAACAGAGAGGTTTTACAACATAGCTACACTCCAGAAAGATTACCCCATAGGGAGGAACAAATTAATCAACTAGCAATGCTTCTTTCTCCGGTTCTTAGGGATGACACTCCGTCCAATATCTTTATCTATGGGAAAACAGGTACAGGAAAGACTGCCACAGTTAAATTTGTTGGTAAACAACTCGAAGAGGCAAGTAAGAAGTTTGATTCGGACATTCTGGTTCATTATATAAATTGTGAGATTATAGACACCGCGTACAGGGTTTTGGCAAGTATTGCTAGGAAATTAGGAAAAAACGTTCCAATGACCGGTTGGCCAACAGATCAGGTGTATGAGTTGGTTAAAAGAGCCATAAATGAAAGTGGAGCTAGGATGATAATTGTGCTTGATGAGATAGATAAATTAGCTAAGAAGGCTGAGGAAGCTCTTTATACATTAACTAGAATAAATTCTGATCTAATGAAATCGAAGATAAGCCTAATAGGCATCTCGAACAATTTGAAGTTCAAAAGCTTTCTTGATGCAAGAATACTCAGCTCTCTTAGCGAAGAAGAAATCGTTTTTCCACCTTACAATGCTGAACAACTGGAAGATATTCTGAGGCAGAGAGCCGAACTAGCTTTCAATCGAGGCATTCTTGAAAGAGGTGTAATTGAATTGTGTGCAGCTATAGCTGCGCAAGAACACGGCGATGCAAGAAAAGCATTAGACCTGCTAAGGGTGAGTGCAGAAATTGCCGAGAGGGAGAAAGATTCTAGAGTGAGGGTTGAACACGTTAAAAAGGCTGTAAAGAAGATCGAAACGGATTACATGGTGGAAACCATCAGAACTTTGCCCATTCACAGTAAGATCTTGCTTTACGGTATGACTCTCTTATCCGAAGCTGCAGATAAGTTTACGACGGGAGAGGTTTATTGCATCTATAAGAAGCTCTGTGGGAAAGTGGGGTTGGATGCATTAACTCAGCGGAGAATAAGTGATTTAATTTCTGAGCTAGACATGCTGGGAATTGTCAATTCTGTGATTATATCGAAGGGAAGATACGGGAGAACAAGAGAAATGAAAATCGAATCGGATATAACTTCGTTAAAGAAGGCCCTTAGTGAGGATTATAGACTCCAGATGTTGAAGAGGTACGATAGCGATTTAAAAAAGCTTGCAAGGCTGAAAATTTTCGAGGGGTAAAGTTTTTAATGGATATAAAGCAAGAATTTCTTGCCCGTCAGCCATGCGCCCCCTGATAGAATGATGGGGGTTCCACGAGGCGGGCAACATCAAATTCCGTAAAATTCAATTTTTTTGAATTCTCTAAGAAATCCAACCGGAATCTTCTCGTTCCTAGCTCTATTCTTAAGAAACTTGTCATTTGTAATAATAGCACAGTTGTACTTTTTGGCGAGATGCAATATCTCATCATCGGCTCTCAGTCCTTCGCCAATTATTTTGAAATTTGATTTGTCTATGAATTTCAGGGCGAAAATTGCCGCCAATTTATCCTTACCTGCTGATTTTCTTTTTATTTCATGCAATTCTTCAATAACCGATCTTGGGATTAAGATCTCTTTGATCCCAACGTTCTTGATCTCCTCGGTAATATCTACTTTCTTCAAAAATATAGACATCAAAACATTAGTATCGAGAACGACGCAATTTATTGGATCACCCCTGCACCAATTAATCGCCATCTTGATCCAACTCTTCGACTTATAGCAACTCTCCAATCTTTTTCGGCGCAAACAGGTCTCTTGAGCTTTACATCTATGACATCATTTCGAGCGGAAGTTACAACTCCCAGTGTTATTGCAGTACCAACGGCAAGCATAAGTGGCTCGTTCATCTTGATTTTTTCAACTTCAACTTCCTCCTCAATTCCTACAACTCTTTCAAGGAGTTTTACGTCCATGGTAAAATCCATTAGCGTATCTGGCAACTCATTGGGGTATCCAAGCACGTTCCCAACCAAGGCATCACTTTTTGTTAGAACTGGGTCGAGTTTTGTTGCGACACCAATGAGGCCTCCAGGAGTGGCCTCTTCAACGAATCTACCCGAGGCCATTATACTTTGAACTTCGGTGATTATTGGATTCCACTTATTTGTTTTGTCCTTTAAACCCGGTTTTATTTCAATTTCATCTCCAACTCTTATTTTACCTTTGGATAAACTACCACCAACAACTCCTCCAAGTAGTTTTCTTGGTGGTGTGCCGGGTTTATTGACATCAAAGCTCCTTGCAATGTGCATAAGGGGCGAGGATTTTAAATCCCTTTTGGGAGTTGGGATACTCTCTTCTATTGCCTCAATTAACGCATCCATGTTTACTTTTTGCTGAGCTGAAACTGGTATGATTGGAGCATCCTCGGCAATTGTACCACTCACAAATTCTCTTATTTCATTGTAATTTTCTACAACTCTTTCTTTGCTTACTATGTCTATTTTGTTTTGTGCGATCACTATTTTGTCAACTCCAATAATCTCCAGGGCCATAAAATGTTCCTTTGTTTGGGGTCTGGGGCATTTCTCGTTAGCGGCAATAACTAAAATTGCTCCATCCATGATTGCTGCGCCACTAAGCATCGTTGCCATCAGCATCTCGTGGCCTGGGCTATCTACAAAGCTAACAGTTCTTAGGATTTCCGTTTCAATTCCGTGAACCGGACATAACTCTTCAACGGTGTAGGCTTGGGGAGGCTCGCATTCCGGGCATTTCCTAAATGTTGTATCTGCATATCCCAGCTTTATCGAAATTCCCCTTTTTATTTCTTCGCTGTGTCTATCTGTCCAAATTCCGCTTAGTGCTGCTACTAATGTCGTCTTTCCGTGATCAACGTGACCAACAAG
>CAZPML010000043.1:0-11669 GCA_964587675.1 uncultured archaeon | reverse complement strand
CCTATAATTAAAGGAACTCGTATAACAGTCGAATTCATCCTCGAACTTCTCGCTAACGGTTGGAGCTACGAGGAAATTCTTGAAAATTACCCTCAGCTTAAGAAAGAAGACATTCTTGAAGCTATAAAATATGCTGTGAATGTTCTAAAAGAGGAGAGAATTTACGTCCCACCGAAGAAGTATGAAGTTCATAGCTGGCGAAAATATCCCACTGAAAGTTGTTGAAAGACTTAAAAAAGAGAAAATAAACATAAACTCAATCAGCGTACAACTAGACTTAAAGATGATGAAATTGCTAAAATCTCAGAAAGAGAGAAAGCGGTTATAATCACCTTCGATAAGGACTTTGGGGAAATAATTTTCAGAAAATCATTAAAGCCCTTTGGGGTTATTCTACTCAGAATCCCTCCAAAGTCGATTGACGATGTGATTGATCTTTTTGTCTGGTCTTTGAAGCTTTTCAAGAATATTTTTCAACTCATGGAATTTGTATAGAAATTCAAACAAGTTCTTCGTGTATCTAGAACTTGTGTGTAGGGATTCTAACTCTATATTTGTTCCTTTAAATCGGTGACTGGTTTCAAATCCGGCTAAGGCGATAAAATCGGAGATGTCAGACAAAAACAACCAAAGAAAAGTTGGGGGAAATTGGAGAGATTGATAGCTTGAATCGCTTATGCAACCTAGTTAGTAAAAAATTATCGGGCAGTCATCTTACGAAATTTTATAAAAATGATCATTTATGTAGTTGCCAAACTTAAAAATCAAAGGATTTTTTTGTTACATCAATACTCTTAAAAAACAAGCACTTTAAGGAAATCAGGAGAAAGCTCCTAGCTTGGGAAAAAGGCTGTGAAAAAGTATCCATCACACTTACTAAGGTGCCCGAGCGAGTTATGCTATATGTTCTGAAAAACCTTTAAATGAACTGTGGGAATCTTATGTTATGTTCTAACACCTAGTATCGATTTTATAGATCTCTTTATTCTTCTTCTCTTTTTTCCGTCTGATGTATATTTTTGATTTGGACCTGGCTTTTTGTAGTGCTGCCATTTGGTTGGTACTAGTCTGTATTCATTTCTATTTCTCTTTTTTATTTTAATCCATGTTACGCTTCCGGTCTTGCCCATGTTTGCGAGTCGAGAGTAAAGCTAAAAATTTTTTGGATGAAATGAGGTTGCCTAAAAAAGTTAGTTCCTGCTATTGTTGGTATCCAAATGTTTTTTGAACCAATTTGATGGCACACAAGTCTCCACACATGCTACAGGCTTCGCTTTTGGATTTTCTTTTTTCCCAAATGTTTCTGACCTTTTCTGGATCTATAGAAATTTCAAACTGTTTTTTCCAGTCTAATTTCCTCCTAGCTAAGGATATTTCGTAGTCCAACGTTCTAGCTCTCTCTCTTTGCCCATCTTTAACGAGATCTATTGCATGTGCTGCAATTTTAGCAGCAATAACTCCCTCTTTGACATCATCGATTGTCGGTAAGGCCAAGTGTTCAGATGGGGTTACATAACAAATAAAATCAGCTCCCGCCATTCCTGCTACTGCTGCACCGATGGCTGCTGCTATGTGGTCATACCCAGCTGCTATATCGGTGACAAGTGGACCAAGTAAGTAAAGAGGGGAATTGTCAGTAACTGATTTCATGGCCTTGACTGATGTCTCGATTTGGTCTAGCGGTACGTGTCCCGGACCCTCAACCATACATTGAACACCAGCTGATCTGCACTTTTCTACGAGTTCTCCTAATATGATAAACTCTGTGTACTTTGGTCTATCACCAGAATCATGAATGCAACCTGGCCTAAATGCATCACCCAAGCTGATTGTGACGTCGTACTCTCTGAGAATCTCCAGTAAGTAATCAAAATCCTTGTAGTACGGGTTTTCAAGTTCATTGTGGATCATCCATCCCATTATAATAGCTCCACCTCTACTTACTACGCCCAGCAATCTCTTTGATTTCTTGAGTCTGTCAACCGTTACTCTGTTTACCCCAGCATGGATGGTCATAAAATCGACTCCATCTTTGGCCTGTTTTTCAACAACTTTGAAAAAATCATCTTCTTCCATTTCGACGACAACTTTACTCTCTCTTGCAGCTTGGTAAATGGGGACCGTTCCAAAAGGTACATTGCAAACTTTAATCAATTTACGTCGGATTTCATCCAAATTGCCACCAGTTGACAAGTCCATTACCGCATCGGCACCGTACTTTTGTGCAACTTCGGCTTTTTTTATTTCTTCATCTATACTTACGTAATCTATCGATGTGCCAATATTTGCATTGATTTTTGTAGAGACGAACATTCCAATGGCGCGAGGTTCTATTTCTCTGTTAACATTACGTGGAATAACTACGTAACCATGTGCTATTAATTTGGCCAACTTTTCTACTTCTATCCCTTCATACTCGGCAGCTCTATTAACGTATTCATCGTAATGACCTTTTCGAACGTCATCAATTAAAGTCATGCTAACATTAGAGACTACCGATCATCAATAAAAGTTTTCCCGTATTGTAGATTTGATCTAATTGGAGTTAAATCATAAAAATTAATGACATTTATATATTTAGAATTATAGTTCATTCAAAATTTCCTCAATATTTTGGATCATATCTTTTAACTCGTTCACGTCTTTTTTCATCTCTTCGATTTTGTCATATCCTTCATCTCTTATCATTGCACCGTACTGAGTTGGGACTATGATGCCAGATTGTTCTAACACGCGAAGTGAGTATCTGACCCTGTGTTTAGGCATATCAAGAAGGTCTGAGAGCTTGAATATACCTATCGGTTGTTTTTCCATAACAGCTTTTAGAACTTTTAAGTGTCTGATTGCGATTTCAGCCTCGGATTTTAGTTTACGAAATACCATGATAGCTGTTATGAATTGGAAATTTATAAAAATTATGTTACTTGCGCTCCTACATTAAACTTTCACTCTATTTCTTCTACATCTAGAACTTCAAGTGGAATGTGTTGCATTCTTTTCCCAATTTCATACTTTGCGATTTTAGCGGCGTGATCCTTACCTTGGGCATTAAAAACTTTCATTTCCATTTTGAGTCCTACTAAAGCAGTATTAGCCACTAGAAAAACTGATTTAAGAGAAGTTCCACATTTGGGGCATGTTGTCTCTCCAACATCTATACGAACGAAATCTAAATCTGGATTCAGTTTTTTACCGGCCTCTGCGACAGCTATGTTCATAGCATCAGAAGGTGTTTTTACTCGCTTTACAATCCAAGCGGCCTCAAGTGTAACTATGTAATTTGGCATCGGACGTGGTTTGATCATCACTGAATAAAAATTTTGTATCGAATTAAAACTGAAAAATAATGATCAATTAAACCAAAATTTAAAAATTTCTCCTTGGTTTTTAGGGGAGTTGAGGAATGCAGCTGGAAAGACTTATATAAATTAACCCGAACGAAGTTTTAATGTCAGAAAAAGTCGCTATTGTTGGAGCTGGCCATTCAAAATTCGGTACAAGAAGGGATGTAAACATCCCCGAACTCTGCTGGGAATCTATGAGACCAGCGTTCGAATCCGCAAATCTCGAGCCAAAGGATATCGATTTCTTTGTTGTTGGAAATGCGGGGATCTGGAGTAGTGAAGCAGCAATCCCTTCTTTAATGGCTGAATATGCCGATCTGGCACCAAAGGGATCTATGAGGGTTGAGGCAGCTTGTGCAAGTGGAAGCGCGGCAATAAAAGTAGGATATTCCACGATAATTTCCGGTGAGGCGGACATTGTGCTTGCTCTTGGAATTGAAAAGATGCAAGAATCACCAAATCCTAACGTCATTGAATTAATAGGAAGATTTGGAAGCTACTTTTGGGAGTTTGAGAACTTCGGTTTGACGTTCCCTGGATACTATGCTATGTACGGCACTTCATACATGTTCAAGTACGGGGCCAAGGAGGAAGATTTCGCACTAGTTGCGGTTAAAAATCACTATTACGGTGCCAAAAACCCACTAGCACAATTTCAGAAAGAAATTGATGTTGAAACGGTAATGAAAAGCCCATACATAGCTTGGCCCTTCAAACTTTTTGACTGCTCACCAATAACGGATGGATCCGCCTGCGTAATACTGGCCAGTGAAAGCAAAGTCAAGGAATTGGGAATTGATGAGAAAGTCTGGATAATCTCTCAGGGAGTAGGGACTGGTACGGCAAATTTAAGCAGGAGGGAGGATTTCACGACACTACCGTCTGCAAGATACGCTGCTGAGATGGCCTACAAAAGAGCAAAAATAGACTTGGATAACCCCGTTAAGTATTTGGATGGTGCAAATGTCCATGATTGCTTCACCGCACCGGAGATAATAGCGTATGAAGATCTAAGATTTTGCAAGAGGGGGGAAGGTGTTGAATGGATAAGAGAGCAACAGACTTACATTGGAGGAAAGATACCTGTTAATATCGATGGTGGACTAAAGGCTAAGGGCCATCCAATTGGTGCTACGGGTGTAAGCATGGCTGTTGAAGCATACAAGCAATTGTTACAAAAAGCGGAGAAGGGTAGGCAGGCCGATATAAACAAGGGCGTTTGGTTAACGCACAACGTTGGTGGGACTGGGCACTTTACTTACGTAACCATATATTCGCTTAGTAAGGGGGTGGTAATTTGAGTGACGTTAAAATCGAAGAGAAAATAAAGGAAGCCGGATTACCGATTTTGGAAGATGAGAAAACAGGCGCGCAACAGTGGTTTGACGTTCGAGAACTGAGGCTCAAATATATAATCTCAGTAGAAAAAACCAAGCAATTCTTTGAAGGGCTAAAGCAGGGGAAACTGCTCGCTACCAAATGTAAAAACTGTGGGAGAATCTTTTTCCCGCCACAGGTTGATTGTCCTTCATGTCTACGCTCCGATATTGAATGGATTGAGTTGAAGGGGGAAGGAACGATAGAAACTTTGACGGTGATATTCGTAAAACCTCCATCTTTCAACCACTTCGATCCCTATACGGTAGCAATTGCAAGGCTGGATGAAGGTCCAAGAATTTTAGCTTGGTTAAGGGGTGATCCCAAGAAAATTAAACCCAATCAGAGGGTTAAGGTTAAAGTTAGTAGGAGGGAGAAGGAGGAGTATTTAATTTATGAACTAATTCCGGTTTGAGGTGGTTTTTAATGAAGGGTGAAATAAAAAAAGTTGCGGTTTTGGGTGCGGGAATAATGGGCCACGGAATAGCGCAGGTATGCGCTCAGGCAGGTTATGAGGTGTGGGTGAGAGATATTAAACAGGAATTCTTGGATAAGGCAAAACAATCCATTGAGCGAAGTCTGCAGAAAGCCGTTTCGAAAGGAAAAATGTCCGAGGAAAAAGCTAAGGAAGTAATGTCAAGGCTACGTTTTTCATTGGAGATGGAAGAAGTTGTTAAGGATGCAGATATAGTAATTGAGGCTGTACCCGAAATAATGGACATAAAGAAGCAAGTTTTTGCTGAAGTACAAAAATTCGCCAAACCAGAATGCATCTTTGCGTCCAATACATCTGGCTTGAGCATTACGGAATTGGGCAATTCAACAGATAGGCCTGAGAAATTCTTGGGCTTGCACTTCTTTAATCCACCACAAGTGATGGCCTTGGTCGAAGTCATAAAGGGTGAAAGAACGAGCGATGAGACAATAAAATTTGGCGTCGAATTCGTAAAGAGTTTAGGCAAAACGCCGGTTGTTGTCAAAAAGGATGTTCCTGGATTCATTGTCAATAGAATACTGGTTCCCTACTTGACCTTGGCAATCGACGATGTTGATAAGGGTGTTGCAAAACCTGAAGAAATTGATGCAACCTTCGTTTACAAGTATTCATTCCCAATGGGCCCAATAGAACTATCCGATTTTGTTGGTTTGGATATACTGTACTATGCAAGCCAACAATGGACTCTAGTTCCTGCTCCAGAAGTTCTAAAGAAAAAATTCGAATCGAAAGAATTTGGAATGAAGTCGGGTAAGGGGTTCTACGACTGGAGTGCTGGAAGACCAAAAATCCCGCAGGAATTAGCTGGAAAATACGATGCATTGAGATTACTGGCACCAATGGTGAATATAGCTTCCGAGCTTATCCAGCTGGGTGTTGCAGATGCCAAGGAAATAGACACTGCAATGAAGCTCGGAACAAACATGCCCAAGGGTCCATGCGAGTTTGGTGATGAAATAGGTTTGGATGTCGTACTTTCGAAACTGGAAGAATTATTCAAGGAAAAGGCTATTGATATTGTTAAGCCAACTGAAACTTTGAAGAAGATGGTTAGTGAAGGTAAATTAGGAGAAAAAAGCGGTGAGGGATTTTACAAGTACGCTGGGGAGTTCGTTTTTAAGAATATTGTAGTAGAAAGAGATGAAGAAAACAAGATTGCTAAAATAATCATTAATAGACCTCAAAGACTCAATGCCCTTTCACCTGAAACGCTTGATGAGATATCTGAAGCTCTAAGACAATTGGAGAAGGATGAGAATACGAGAGTGGTAATATTTACGGGAGCAGGTGATCGAGCGTTTTCCGCTGGATTTGATTTACAATCAGCAATGCAGGATCCAACTCTCCTTACCCCAGCAAACTCAATGATGTTGGCGGCAAAGGGACAATGGGTCTTCACACAAATTGAGAGATTTCCAAAACCTGTAATAGCTGCAATTAATGGTTATGCCTTTGGAGGTGGCTGTGAACTAGCATTAGCCTGTGATTTCAGAATAATGAAGAAAGGGGCAAAAATCGGTTTAACTGAAGTTAGCTTAGCATTAATTCCGGGTTGGGGAGGCACTCAGAGGTTACCCAAAATAGTTGGCATAGCCAAAGCAAAAGAACTAATCATGCTAGCCAAGAGACTTAGCGCAGATGAAGCTGAGAAAATAGGACTTGTTCATAAAGCTGTTGATCCTGAAAATTTTGAAGAGGAGGTAATGAATTTGGCAAAACAACTGGCCGAAGGACCACCAGTCAGCTTGAGGATTGCGAAGTATGCAATCAATTTCGGCTACGAACTACCACCCGAATTGGGACAAGTCATAGAATCAACGGGATTCGGAATAGTCACATCAACTCAAGATGTAATGGAGGGAGTAAGAGCGTTCTTCGAGAGGAGGAAACCCCAATTTAAAGGAAAATAAATTTTTCCCTTTATTTTTAAAAATGGGAAGATTTTTAACTCAAATTAACTTTTAACTCTTGGAGGTGAACTCATGAATATAATTGTGCTGGCAAAACACGCCCCTGACCCGGAATCGGAAATAAACATTGCAAGTGATGGAAAAAATGTCGATCAGGCGGGTCTGGTTTATGACATAAATGATTGGGACCGATATGCCATTGAAGAAGCAATCAGGATTAAGGAAGAAAAGGGCGGCGAAGTCGTCGTGGTTGGTGTAGGAAGCAACTGCGACGATACTCTTAGAAAATGCTTGGCAATGGGGGCTGATAGGGCAATAAAAATACCTGTAGATGTAACTTTGGATGCATTTCAAGTAGCTGAGGTAATTAAAGAGGCCATCAAAGATGAAAAGTTTGATCTCATATTGGCAGGTTACATGAGCCAAGACGTCAACAATTCGCAAGTGGGAGTGTTGCTTGCTGCCATGCTTGACCTTCCGTTTGCTACGGCTATAACAAGTATAAAGATCGAAAACGGAAAAATCACCGCTACAAGAGAGCTTGAAGGTGGATATCAGGAGGAAATTGAGCTACCGGTTCCATGCTTACTTACAGTCCAGAGCGGTATCAATGAACCTCGCTACGTTTCGATCATGGGTATCAAGAGGGCCAAAACAAAGGAGATGAGGGAAGTAACCTTAACACCCTCTATGTCCACCCTTGAGATTGAAAAGATGTACTTCCCACCCGTAAAGAAGGCCGAAATGCTGGAAGGAGATCCAGCCAAAATAGCTGAGAAAATAATCGAAATTTTGAAGGATAGGGGGCTGGTATGATGAGGGTTTTCTGCATCGCTGAACATAGGTTTGGTGAACTGAATCCTTTAAGCATCGAATTACTGAACCTCGCTAATACTATAAAGGGAGAAGGATCCAGCGAAGCAGTGGTGATTGGAAAGGATGTTGGCAAATTTGCAACCGAGTTATCCAAATTTGCGGATAAAGTTTGGAAAATAGAGGATGAAAATCTTGAGTACTACAATCCTGAATTGTATAACGATGTTCTCATGCAATTGTTTGGTAAAGAAAAACCAGATGTCGTACTTATCGGTCACACCTCGCAGGGTACCGAATTTGGACCGTATCTTGCGGCGAAGTTAAACGCACCCCTAGCAACTGATGTCGTTGGGGTAGATGTCACTGACGGCTTGAAAGTTTCGAGATTCATGTTCCAGGGCAAGATTATGGTTGATGTAAAACTCAAATCCTTGCCATGCGTACTTACCGTTAGGCAAGGCGTTTTCAAGGAGGGTGTGGAAGTCAATGGCGAAATTGTCGATTCTGGAATCAGCCCCTCAAGGGAGGCTAGTAGAAAGTTTGTAAAGTACCTCGAACCAGAAGTGGGAGAGGTGGACATATCGCAGGCGGACATAATTGTAGCAGTCGGGAGAGGAATTGAAGATGCATCAAACATTGAACTCGCTGAAGAGCTAGCTGGATTACTGGGGGGAGTTGTTGCGGGGAGTAGACCAGTTATAGACAATGGATGGTTACCAAAGGATAGGCAAGTTGGAATTTCTGGGAAGACGGTTAAACCCAAATTCTACTTGGCTCTTGGTATTAGTGGGGCTTTCCAGCATGTAATGGGAATGAAGGACAGCGAACTAATCATCGCTATAAACAAGGATCCAGAGGCCCCAATATTTGGTGTGGCTCACTACGGTGCAGTTGCTGACCTGTTCGACGTTGTGCCAGAATTAATAGAGAAGTTAAAGGAAGCTAAGGGTTAATTGAAATTTATTTTCTTAATTTATTATTGCTATATAATTTATATTTTTGATAATTAAATTTTACATAATTTATTTGCTTTAATGAATTCATTGAAACGGAGATAAATAAAAACCAAAAGCTTAATATAAAGATCGGAAACATAGAGCAGAGATCAAAATACTCATCATCTCAATTTATTGGAGGAATCAGTATGATAACAAGAAGAAAATTCCTAATGCTTGCTGGTTCAGCAGCACTAGCAACTTTCCTCCCAACTCAAATTTCTGCACTCACGCAGTCAAGCGGTAGCTCCAGTGGCGATTCGAAGTATAGGTGGGCGATGGTCGTCGATGTATCAAAGTGTACGGAGTGTATGGAAGAACTAATTAAAAAAACCGGTAATCCCGAGGTAAAACCTCCTTGTGTTTTAGCTTGCGATTATGAGAACAATGTCCCGGAGTTTGAAGACAAAAGGGTCGATCCCCAGTGGATTCGGATTGTTAAAATGAGGCTAAAGAAACCTTCAGTGAACCCTAAGGAATTTTACATGCCAATCTTGTGCAATCACTGCGAACATCCACCCTGTGTTCAGGTGTGTTTGACGTTCGCGAGCTTCAAGAGATCGGATGGAATAGTGATGATAGATACCCATAGATGCATTGGGTGTAGATACTGCATGATTGCATGTCCATACGGAGCTAGGAGTTTCAACTATGAATACCCAGAGCACGGATTAAAAAAGGTAAATCCGGAAGTTCCTATGAGAACAAAGGGTGTAGTGGAGAAGTGCACATTCTGTGCACATAGGATCGATGAAGCCATCATCAAAGGTGAAGAACCAGTGCCTGCTTGTGTAGAGGCTTGTAAAACTCTGGGAAAGGGCGCCCTAACCTTTGGAAACATTAAGGATCCTGAAAGTGAAGTTTCAAGGCTCCTTAGATCAAACTTCGCCGTACAGCTGAGAGCGAATTTGGGAACTGATCCACATGTTTTCTACATCCACCTAGGAGGTGAATGAGAATGAATATTGAATTTAGGAAAGTCGAGGGGTCATCACTTGCTTACATATCCTTGGTTGTGATTTTGGCCATCGTCACCATCTCTGGATTCTATGCTTATTACTTGGAGTTCGTTCATGGAGGATTAAGCGGCTTAAGCAATAGGGTGCCTTGGGGTATAGTTAATGCAGGTATCCCGTACTTTATTGGGCTTAGTGCCGGGTCTCTTATCGTTTCTGCGCTTGCGGGTGTTTTCAAGATTGAAAGGTACAAGGTATTTAGCAGAATGGCCGCTTACCTGGCGGCGGCATGGATTATAGCAGCGATTCTGAGTATCGCTTTGGATATTGGAAAGCTGTACCACTTCATGAACGCTGTTAGGTACTTCAATCCAACATCGATCTTCTCTTGGAACGCATTTCTTTATTCAAGCTACTTTGTAATCTGTGCAATCTATTTGCTTGTACAATTCGAGGAAATGGAGAGAGCCACTAGATTTATGGCCTGTTTAGCTGTTTTTTGGGCAGTGCTAGTGCATAGTGGTACCGGAGCAATCTATAGCTTCGTCTATTCAAAAGAGCTTTACCACTCAGCACTAACTCCCCCCATGTTCATAGTGTGCGCAATAACATCTGGTTTGGGCCTTCTACTAGCAACTCTCTACTTCACGTTCAAATATACTAAGAGGGAACTGGATCCGGATTTGGTGAGGGGCCTGGCCCTAATTTTCGCCGGACTTTGCATGATTTTGGGTTACATGCTTGCTGTTGAGGGCTTGGAAAAGGGATACATCCCAGCTTTACATGAGGCAATCCAATTCATCTTTTTAAATCCAAGGGACTCCATATTCTGGAGTTTCTGGCTCTTGGTTATATTTGGGATTGTAATCCCTGTGCTAATAGTTCTTATTCCTAGAACGGGCAGAGATATAAGACTGGTAAGTTTAGCGGGAATTTTACATGCAGCGATGGTCTTTGCGGAGAGATTCTATCTGATAGTTCCAGGACAAGTTTATCCGGAGGAATACCTCGCTGGATATGAACTCGAATCATTACACACTCTCGAGGGTTACATTGTTTCTTACACCCCGACTGCCATCGAATGGGCTCAGGTGATAGGCTTATTTGCGATGGTCTATCTTATATATGTGATAGGGGTGAAGTTGTTTGCTCTAGTCCCAGAGAAGGCCGTTGGGGAGGTGAAGTCATGATAGGCACTTTCTTTGGTGTTGTAATTCCTTACATTGCAGTTGCGATATTTATCGTAGGAGTGATCTACAGAATACTTGAGTGGTCGAAAAGTGCTGTTCCCCTCAAGATACCTACAACGTGTGGTCAAGCTTATTCCCTTCCATTCGTGAGAAGAACTATATACGATCACTTGGAGTCCCCATATACCAAATGGGAAACAGTTCTGAGAATGATTCTTGAAATATTCTTATTTAGGAGCTTGTTGAGGAACACTAGATACTACATCGACCGCCATGTGACTAGGGATGCGAGGTGGCTGTGGCTGTTTGCAATCGTCTTTCACTACTCGTTATTGTTGGTTATAATTAGACACTCGAGGTTCTTCTTGGATCCGGTACCTTGGGTTGTAGAGACTCTTTCGGATGTGGAAGCATTTAAAGGCGTTTTTATCCCTTCAGTTTACATTTCGGGTCTGGCAATTGTCGCTGCGTTAATTTTACTATGGCTGAGGAGATTGGTGTTGGCCAGGGAGAGGACGATTAGTTTACCATCCGATCATTTTGCTCTTGCCTTGCTGCTTGCAATCACGATTAGTGGAAATCTAA
>CAZPML010000042.1:0-11706 GCA_964587675.1 uncultured archaeon | reverse complement strand
CCCTCTATCGCTCCTAAGATTAAGGGTCATGGACTTCTTATTCCTGTTGATGACTGCAAAGTAAAAACCAAGATCCCCTCTTATTGGAATCCAGTACCTTGCAAGGTCTCCGATACCGGGTCGCTCTATATGTATAACCTCCGCACCTAAGTCACCCAGAAGTGTGCCGATGTATGGCTCAGCAAGCGCTTGACCAACCTCCAAAACTAGGATACCATCTAACGGTTTCTTAATGGTACCACCTCCGACTTAACTTCTCCCGCCTTCCACACATCTGAACCTTTGGGCTGGGGGGCCATGATTATCAAAACTTTGAGATTTCCCTTTCCGGTATTGAGAATTCTGTGTTTTGCGTTTGGTGGAATAAATACGGCCATTCCCTCTTTAACTCTGCACTCCATGTTTTCGATCTCAAAAAGAACTTCTTCCTCTAAAACGTAAAATGCCTGCTCAAACTCGTGGAAATGCGTATTCGCACCCCCTCCCCGTTCCACCTCTCCGTACCACAATACAAAGTTTTTGGCGCCTAATTTCTCGTCAATTAGTACCTTGTCTCGCGTCTTTATGTGATGTGGTGGTGTAAAACTTTTTATTTCGTCGAGATTTACAACGTATCTCATAATATGACCTCTACAATTGGATAAATAATTCTATTAATTCATTTATATTTTTAACTTTTTCAAGGTTTTCGATAGTGTATATCACCTCTTCTAATCGATTTACCCCTATGGTGGAAATTTTGACGCTTTGTAAATTTCCAATCTCGAATTCCACTTAGGCCTTATACTTTTTACCCTTTCGAGTGAAACTTTACCATCCCTCATCCTAATTTCCACAGGGCAGCAGTTCTTTTCCGGAATTGCTGGTCGGGAATAACCTCTTTCCTCGTGAAATCAGGTATCGATTCGACACTCATCCATCTTCAAAATCATCGATGAAGACATCCTGAAGATAGCTACTGGAACTATAAGGACTGAATTGGGTACTTGTGACGTTGACGTTTTTAACGGTCCCTATTAACCCATCAATTGCCGGGTGGCTCTACATCATGGTAGAATTTCTAAGATTAATTCCTTCAAAATTTCTCCCAAGTTCTTTACTTTCGTCTAAAAATTTCTGAGTTTTCTTTCAATCTTTAATGCCAATCTACTCTTCCCCCCTTCTCCAGTCGTATAAGATGTGAACTAAGCATCCTACGAAGGTTGTAGCGGAAATCCCTAAACCTTTGTAATGAACCTAGAATACTCTTTTTACCTTTGTTTTATTGAAATCTCTATCGTTTGAAACAAGTTCTTCTACGTTTTTTCTCAGTGCAACTGCCGAATGCAAAGAATCCTCGTAATCCAATCCGGCATCGTTCATAATCTCAACACCTCTTGCGAAGTCCTCTTTAATTAGTGGTTCTATTTTCAAACCCTTCAAACCGGTTATAGATCTGATAACAGTCTTAACGAACTCTTTTTCCCTCAAGCTCTTTTTAGTTAACCCAGCAACGGTTACGAGAGTTTCGTAGAGTGTTAAGGTTGAAGTTACGTAGTCTCCCTCTTTTTCCATCCTTTCGATCCAATACTTAGCTCTCCTACCAAAAGACGGATGACCGCAAAGCCAGTAAACGAATACGTTAACGTCTACGTATCTCTTAACCATTTATTCACGACCTCTTTGGTCATGAACTCGTCCAAATCTTCAGGCCACTTCTCAACCTTAAACACGCCAAAGTATTCGTCAGCAATAGATTTAACCGGCTTTAGAACTATTTTATTACCTTTAGTACTAACTTCTACGTAGCATTCATCCACGATGCCCAGTTCCTCCCTCAACCTCTTCGGGATAACCAACCTCCCCTTCTTATCCACTTTTACCACTACACTTTCCATACCAATTATTATTTTTATCCCACTTAAATAAACTTTTCCCACTATTTAATTTCACGAGAACTTTGATATGGTTTCCATCTTCTCCAATCGTGGAATGGGTAATTGACGTATGAAATTGATTTTTCAATTCAAACCAATTCTCTCACCAAATGATAAGAATATTGAAGCAAGATGTCTCTACCTTTGCCATTCTTCTCTTTTTTTTAGCTCGGCATAGACTAATTTTTTGCACTTTCTATTACCATTTCCAAAACTATCAGGAGATTCTTCAGTTCCTCAATTTTCGCGATTTTCTCCGGTTTAAGGTGTATAGAAACCCTTTGTAATGTTCTGCTTTTTATAACCGTTGCAACACGTTCTCACTTTTGCTCAGCCTTCGAGAACACCATTAGCTTTTCATCTAAAAAGTCAAGAAAACTCGTATCAACTGACCAAAAAATACTTGGGTTGAAATCCTTTCCGATCTCTTTTACAACTTCTTCGAGTATACTGGCGTGTTTCTCATGCTTTTTAAACATTTAAGTATTTTTGCAGCACCTCTTTTTCCAGAAATTTTGTCGGCATAACCGATTCATGTTTCTTTTATCACTTAAACAGCTTTCGTCCTGAGAGATAATTTACAGTCCTATCATACAAGCTGAAATTGCAAATTTACTGGTTGCTGTAATGGGATAACAAAGAAGTTAAGAAAATTCTAAAAGTCAGAACGTGAAGGGTACGCAGGATTTCCAGTTGTTTAAAAATCTCATCCAGTGCTTTGAGGGGGTGGTACAAATGGTAAAATGCGGAGAGTGTAGCGTTTTTGCGTGCTATACGGGTGAACTTGAAAAAGCGCCCAAATTTTGTCCAATGAAAAACATGGCAGATGTTATTAGTAGAGCGATGGAGAAGTATGAAGACCCATTGATAAAAGCAATTGCTAGCAACTCAGCAGCGGTCGAGGCTGATGGATATTTAAAGTTGTGCAGGGTGGAGGAGACGATAGAATTCGCTAAGAGATGTGGACTCAAGAAGATTGGTGTCGCCTTTTGTATCGGGCTTAGGAAAGAGGCGAGGGTATTGGTGAACATTCTAAAAAAGCACGGTTTTGAAGTGTATTCCGTGGTGTGTAAAGCGGGGTCAATACCTAAAGAAAAAATGAATCTTAAAAAAATAAAAATAGACAGATATGAGGCTATGTGTAATCCTATCGCTCAAGCTATGCTTTTAAACGAGATGAAAACAGATCTAAACATTATATTCGGTTTATGTGTTGGCCATGACAGTTTATTCGCTATGCATTCAAAAGCACCGGTCACATGTCTAGTTGTCAAAGATAGAGTTTTGGCCCACAATCCAATAGGAGCTGTTTATTACAGTCATCAGTACTATAAAAAAATATTTGGTATGGAATGAGCTACCGTCGCTGTTACTGACAAGAGTGATCTCCTGGCGATGCAGGAATGTTGAGAGGCCCTATAATCGTTAGGCATTCAAATCTTATACCAAGTAAAAGCGCTGTTCAGGCTTACAGAGAGGCTAAGAAAAGTATCCAAAAGAAAAAGTTGGAATATTCTACATGCCGACTGAAGAGGAGACGGTGACTTTACTATGAAATTTCCGTACCAGCAAAGACATGGAAGGTTTTTATACAATCCCAATGAAACTTGAAAGCGTTAGTGGAGAATGGATAACGTTTGATTTGTTGATTCTGGTGCAAGTTGCAGCATTTTCACGGCATGCAAAATTCAGACACTCATGTCGAGCACGATTTCCGCAATATCTGCCGAATAAGCTGCAACCCTCCAAAGACCGTCGAGGATGGTTTTCAAGTTTAATACTCTAACAACGTCGAATTTAAGAATTTCCTCGTAATTTTTCTGAATTTCGTTTTCGAAGGTTTCGTATTCTTCCAATATCTGTTCGGCCATCTCCGCATCTTTTTTGAAGAAGGCCATCATTGCAACCTTAAGCATCTCTTCCACTTCTTTCACGGTATTGCAAATTCTAGGAAACGGGGATTGTAAATTTACCAGTGCCTCTGCCATTGAGCTTACGTGGTCGGCTATTCTCTCCAATGTTCTTATGACGCTCCTGTAATTAATGATCTCCCTAGCGCTTAAGCCTATTTCTTCGCCTTCCATGGCCGTGTTGAGCAATCTCATTGCGAGGAGATGAATCTTGTCGACTTCGTTTTCTCTGACCATTATCGAGCTGCATATCGCTCGATTAAAGTTCCTTAGAGAGTTACAGAAATCAAACAGCATGCTTGTACATATCTTAAAGAGTCTCTCGGTGACATCAGCAACATTGAAACGCATTGAATCCAGAAAGACTTCGACCACTATCTCGTTTCCCGTGTCCTCCATTATTTCCGCTCCCACAAGCATATCTACCGCGAAAGCAACACTTCTTCTCTGTTCATCCGTGTGCGTTTTTACTCTGATTAAATCGTAGCCTGCGAGGTAATGGGAGATTATAATCCTTACAAGTTGGTTGAAGTTTGCACCTCTGCTATCGATCTCAGTGGATTTTTCTTTAACTTGCCGGCTTTTTGGTGAGATTAATATAACATCTTTTTGAACTTCGAGGTAAACGACGTCCCCTTCTTTCATACCATTCGCGACTATCCATTCCTTTGGGAGCGTCAGTATGTAACTACCCTTACCACTTCTGTAGACTTTCCTTACATCTTTTTTGTTCACGGATAAAACTAGTTAGACATACACTTAATCTTTACTTTTTACACTTTGAATATAACCTAATCTCCTGAAATATGGATATATAGATACTAGCAATAATATTCGACGAAGGCATCCTTGAAAACCTAAACGGTGTTCTCTCCACGCATCGCCCATATCTTTCCCAAGTAAACTTCGACGGCGCAACTCCTTGCTCTTGCTCTGGCCACCTCGTTCGCGGTCGTTCATTGTCAGGTTCTGATTATCGCATCTCTCAGTGCACTCCCACATCGATACAGTACGGAGTTTTTTACTTACAGACCCGATTGGAAGGAGAGACCCATTTTTTCAATAAAATCGGTCATCTTAAACATCTCCGACGTATCTGCACTAACCTTTCTTGAACGCATCATCAACTCTCTTTGCAAGCCCCTGAATTCACCAAGTTTTATGAAGAGAACGATTTTGCGATCATTGGAGTTACATTGACTAAGACTTTCGATCTCTACGAGATCTACAATGGTCTCGGACATACCACTCCTTATGTCAAGGAGGACGATATCGGAAGACAAAATGGCATTTGAGAATTCTTCGTTTTTTATCGATTATATCGGTCGGCCGTGTGATGCAAAAAATTTGTTTGCAAAGATTGCTCGTCGATTTTAGCGTTTATTTGGATAAAGAGTGTAAGGGGAAATAAGGGATGTAAGTAGGATGTGTATGTCCAATATTGATATTGAGATTCTATATTTTAATTAGATAAAAAATATATGCCATTACACATCACTTTCGAGTATGAAAAGGCTGTTTGTGTTGACAACTTTGATCCTACTAGCTGCAGTGTTTGCTGGATGCACGCAAACCCAGAAACCGAAGACTCAGCCAGAGAAAACCGTCATCTTGGGTAGTGGGGCGACTTTTCCCCAACCGCAAATTGAGAAGTGGATAGATATCTACACTAAGCAGAATCCGAAAGTTCAGGTAGAGTATACGGGAAAGGGTAGCGGAGGTGGGCAGAACGACTTCAAGCAAGGTCTCGTTGATCTCGCATGCAGCGATCCGCCACTCAGCGAGAGCCTATGGAATGAGTTGAAAAGGAGGGGGCAGCCGCTTCAGTTTCCGATAATAGTGGGCGCCGTTGTAGTCGTTTACAATCTCCCTGGGGTTGGGAATCTAAAGTTCGATGGAGAAACGCTTGCAAAGATCTCCATGGGAGAAATTGAGTACTGGGACGACCCCGCAATAAAACAGCTCAATCCCGGGATAAATCTACCTCACGAAAAGATCTTGGTCGTGCATAGAAGCGATTCAAGCGGAACGACGAAGATCTTCACGACGTATCTCGGCCTCGTCAGCGATGAGTGGGCTGAAAAAGTTGGAGCCGGTAAGACCGTGGACTGGCCGGTCGACAAACTTGGCAGGGGTATTGGCGCCAAAGGTAATCAAGGCGTTGCTACAGCCGTCAAGCAGAATCCGTATTCGATCGGGTACGTTGAGCTATCTTATGCACTAAAAGAGAACTTCCCCATGGTTGCGCTGAAGAACAAAGCTGGAAACTTCGTAACAGCCAACGAAGAGACGATCAAATTTGCAGTTTCAAGGGTAAGCGTGAATATACCCTCACCAAGGGAGGGTTATAAGGAGGATTTAAAGGCTCTGCTGAATGCCGCTGGAGAGAAATCCTACCCGATCGTCGCCTTCAGCCACGTAGTGATATGGGAGAGGTACGAGAAAGAGGCAAAGGAGGAGGCAATAAAAGACTTCGTCAAATGGATTCTAACGGAGGGACAGAAGTCTGAAAACATCGTGCAGGGATACGTCGGCCTTCCAGAGGATGTAACGTCCAAGTTGCTTGCAGAAATTGAGTAGGGATTATGCAAGGGGAAGTGGACGCATTTAGAATTTCTCTTCTTCCTTTTTGTGTCCTCGTCTTTGGAATATTCGCTCTTATGATCGCAATCTACTTAGCTGCGTCAGTTCCCATTTTCCAGAAGGAGGACGTTCGGATCTACACGACAAACGTCTGGAAAGCAGTAGAGGACGATCCTGATGAAGAATTCTATGGCGTTCTCGCAGCCATATATGGCAGCATTTACACGTCGGTTCTTGCAGTGCTAATAGCTCTTCCGCTCTCCATAGGATTTGCCGTCTTCGTGATCGACTACGCACCTCAGAAGATTAAGGAGCTTTTGATAGTCGTAACGGACATTATGGCCGGCTTGCCAACGATAATTTACGGCATATGGGGAGTTTTTGTGCTCGTCCCAATTCTCAGGGACCACGTTATGCGCCCCCTTTACGAGCATCTCGGCTTCATACCTCTCTTTTCATTTGAACCTGCTGGAGGATACAGTTTCCTCGCCGCAGGGGTTCTGCTCGGGATAATGGTTACACCGTTCGCATCCTCGATCGTAAGAGAAGCCTATAGAATGGCTCCTTTCACTTACAGAGAAGCTGCGTTCAGCCTTGGAGCCACAAGATACGAGGCCACGAAAATTCTCCTCGGTTACATAAAACCCGCAATTGTAGCTGGAATTCTGCTTGCCTTTGGAAGGGCTATAGGGGAGACAGTTGCAGTAAGCTTGGTTGTCGGAAACACGTTCAACATACATCCGAGTCTGTTCTCTCCCGGTTACACGATATCCTCTCTAATCGCAAATCAGTTCGGAAACGCGTTCATCTACGGGTACATGGTCAGCGCTCTCTTCGCTGCAGGATTCTTCCTGTTCGTAATAGGACTCGCCGTCAACATAGGAGGTTTGATTATACTGAGGAGGTACGCTTATGTTCAGAGAGGTTAAGGAAAAGCTCTTCTTGTGTGGAATTGCGATTATGACCGGTTTGACGGTTCTGCAGTTGTTTCATATAATTTACAGCGTTGCAGTTGAAGGCTTGCCTGTGTTGCTGAGAGGCGGTCTGGAGTTCCTTTCTGGCACCCTCGCTGCTCCAGGCGAAGGGTTAGGCGGTATAGGGCCAGCAATTTTAGGTACATTCATCCTTACAGCTCTCGCCTCGCTTATCGGGCTTCCCATAGCGGTGATGACCGGAGTTTACGCAGCTGAATACCCCGAGAGCATTATGGGAAGGTTAACGAGGACCCTCCTAACGATAATGATGGAATTTCCGACGATACTTATCGGACTCTTCGTCATGCAGATTCTGGTAATTCCGATGGGTAGCTACTCCGCCATTGCGGGAGCTCTCGCCCTCGCCCTGGTCATGATGCCATACGTTGCCGTTTATACCGAGGAGGCATTCAGAAATGTTCCCTTCACGTACCGCGAGGCAGCATTCGGTTTGGGATTGACGAGGTTCAAGGTCGTTTTCAGAGTTCTTGCGGGGATGGCGAAGAAGGGGATCGTGACGGGTATGCTGATTGGAATGGCTAAGGTTGCAGGCGAAACGGCTCCTCTGCTATTCACATCCGGTGGGGCGAACAGGATTTACTTCGCTGGCCTCGACAGGCCAATTGGGGCGATACCTCTCTTAATATACAACCTCGTCCAGCAGCCTTACGAGAACTATCACGAAATCGCTTGGGGTGCCTCACTTGTTCTCTTGCTCATATTTCTGGCAATATTTCTGCCGCTGAGACTTAGCTTGAAGGAGGTGAAATTGTGATGGCCATCGAAACCGTAAACCTCAGCATATCCTACGGGCAGAACTGCGTGATAAAGAACGTGAACCTGAGGATACCCGAGAAGGTCGCATTTGCGATAATGGGGCCGAGCGGATGCGGAAAGTCGACTCTGCTCAGATCTTTCAACAGACTTCTGGAGCTTAATCCGAACGCAAGGGTGGAAGGAGATGTTAGGCTTTACGGAAGGAGCGTTTACGATATGAATTCGATCGAAGTTAGAAGAAAAATCGGGATGGTGTTCCAGCATCCGAATCCCTTTCCGCACATGAGCATATTTGACAACGCCGCTCTCGGTTTGAAGTTGAACGGTCTGGTGAAATCAAAAAAGGAGTTGCATGAGATTGTAGAGTGGGCGTTAAAGAGGGCAGCGCTGTGGGATGAGGTAAAGGACAGACTTCACGAGCCCGCATCGGCCTTAAGCGGTGGACAACAGCAGAGGCTCTGTATAGCGAGGGTTCTGGCTATGAAGCCAAAGGTTCTGCTGATGGATGAACCAACAGCGAACCTCGATCCGGTTGCAGCGGAGAAAATAGAGGATTTAATCTACGAGCTGAAGAAGGAGTACACGATAGTAATTGTTACACATTCACCATCCCAGGCGGCGAGGGTGAGCAACTACGTGGCTTTTCTGTACCTCGGAGAACTGGTAGAGGTTGGAAAGACCGAGAGAGTTTTTGAGAAGCCGGAAAGCGAGTTGACTGAAAGATATCTCACGGGGAGGGTTGGATGAGGAGGATTGATGAGAGGGTGGAAGCCATAAGGAGAGATGTCCTGCAGATGCACAATCTGAGCAGAAATGCTGTTGAGCTGAGTTTCAGGGCAATGAAGGGAGATAAAAGTGTCATCCATGAGATTTCCAAACTGGAACAACACACGGATATGCTTGATACGGACATAAACTTTGCTTGCACGATGTTCATAGCTATGTTTCAACCAGTTGCGAGGGATTTGAGATTTGTAGTGAGCATGATTCGGATATCGTCTTCGTATGAAAGGATAGTTGATCTCGCTCAGGAGATAGCGCTCTACGAGTGTAGGATGCCGGAGAGATTCTTTGAATCGGAAAGGTACCTAATGGAGATGTTCGACGTCGTGAAGAGGGGATACGATGAAACGGAAGGTTTGAGAGAGAAACTGATTGAGTTGGACACGCTTGTTGATAGCATCTACGTCGAAACGATGGAGATAATAGAACATGACTGCCACGTCGATGCCGTGTTGATAGCGAGACACGTCGAGAGAATAGGCGATCTGCTTGCAAAAATCGGTGCAAGGCTAATATTCGTAGATAAAGGTAGGCGCGTGTGGGTGAAATAATACTGAAGAAACTTGAGTGGACCGTCTACATTTGTCAATCCTCAAAGAAAGAGTGTACCAAGAATGCCCGATGGATTTTAAGCTGGTAATACGTACTCAAATCCTCGAAACGGGATAAATGGCTTTTCTGGATTCAAAGTGTAAAACCTTTCGGCAAACGGTTTGGTTAACATCTCCGCCGTAAAACCCCTCGACCCACAGTCAACAGGCAAAAATTAACGATAAGGCACGTGCTCAGAGAGCTGAGAAGTGCTTCAAGATCTGCTACATTCGCTCTGCTTTAGGGAGTTGTACGATCTTTGCAGAGATATTCGAGGTTCTCAGCCAACCTCCGCCAATGGGTGGTTGACAAGACCAGACTTATGGATAAGGTGTGGGGCCATCTTGACTCCTGCATGGAATTATTTTACAAATAAGAGATAATTATTGTACATAAGAGCTGGCTAATAGCAGAAGAATTTTAGTTTTGCGAGGTGTGTGATATGAGAAACGTGACTCAGCATAGGAACCTGCAGGAGGAACGAGATAATCAGGGTTATCGAGCGTGGTATCAACACGGCCTACTCCATAGCCAAGGCTATGAGCTTGGATCCGGGAACAGTAAAGCACAACCTTGATTGGCTCGAGGAAAAGGACTCATAAAGTCAACGACTCTTGTGGAGGGGGGAAGGGCTAAAAAAGTTTTCAACTAACTTTTCCAGCAGAGATTCTAGAGAGAGTGATGGGGATCCTCGATCTAGTGGATGCAGACATTAGAGAGGCTGAGAGAAGGATAGCGAAACTAATTCTCGAGTTGGTGAAAGAACTGGAAGAGGGAAAAATCACTTTCGAGGATGCAGACAGAATTTTTACAACTTTACTCATCTTGAAAACGGTAGAGCTGAGCGAGGAGACGGAGGAGATGCTAACTGTAGCAAATGAGCTTCACGTCAGGAATTGGGAAACTGTTGCCATGTGAAAAACCTTGCCAAAGCGTATGAGGATTGGCGTCATGCTGAGGGGAGCTTGTCAGGGAGAAAGACTCAGATACGAGAAGGTAGTGTTTGATATCGAGGCATTTAGTATGCTCACAACCTGAAAGGTCGAAGATCCTGTCATTAGAGAAAAGAGACCAAAGAGTGCTTATGGAGCAAAGATCTTTGGCATAGATGGAGAATGTCATCAAGGACCTGGGGCTTAAAGATTGGAAAAGATACGATTGAAAAGCTTACTAACAAAATCCTTGCGAGCTTAGAGCCAAAGATTTATCCAAGCATAAGTGTTAAGGAAATTGAGGGAAACCAAGTAATTGTTATTAGCGTAGAAGAAGCAAAAGAAAAGCCAGTTTTTGCTTTTGGAAGGGCTTATAAAAGAGTTGGAAGGTCAACGCTTAGGATGAGCAAAAATGAGATTGAGAGAGTGATTTTAGAAAAAAGAAGAGTTTATTGGGATGAACAGATTTGTGAGGAAGCAAGCATGGAAGATATCGATGAGAAAAAAGTGGAATGGTATTTGGAAAGAAGAGAAGAGATTAGAAAAGTTAAGAAACCTAAAGAAATGGATTTTAGAACATTATTATTAAAATAAAAGCTGCAAAGGAAATTAATGGCAAGGTAAAGCCAACAAATGCTGGAATTTCGTTCTTAGCAAGAACCCTCAACGCTTCATTCTGCAATCCCAATTAAGGCTTGCAAGGCTCGCTGGAAAGGAGCTATCAAGGGATTTTCTTGACAGATTGGATTGCTCTGGTACTCTTTGGGAAATGGTTGAACAAGCTGAGGATTTTATAAGGAGGAACATTCGCTTGTTCGGATTTAGAACTGAATTTACTTTTAGAAGAATTGATAAGCTTGAATATCCTCTAAAGGCGATAAGGGAAGGAATAATAAATCTTTGATCCATCGCAACTATGAAGAGCCAAGCGACACGAACTCAAAGAAAGAACGGAATGAACGTGGATGAAATCAACAATCAAAAAACAATACATCCCTTATGGCTTGTTTAAGCAAAAACTCAAGTCAAAGTGCGAATACTACGGGATAAACTGCATCGAGGTAGATGAAGCTTATCACAAACCCGTTTCGCCCAAACCCTTTACTGAAGCTCTCAATAGTTCGATTTACAACCGAATCGTTCTTCTTTTACTTTTAATTTTTTTATGGTCTTCTTTATCTCACCACTCAGATAATTTCTGAATAGTTGTCTTGTCCCTAAAACCAAACTCAAATGTCAT
>CAZPML010000041.1:0-11862 GCA_964587675.1 uncultured archaeon | reverse complement strand
GTTCATTATTGACTTCGCACAAAAAGGCCAGTATATTCTCGCTTTGGAGGACTATATCAAGGTCGGGACCCTCATTAGCTCTAGCTTAGACTCCACCCAAAGCGGTACACCAGCAAAATGGGTTCGTTTATTCGCATATAAGGTCATCACTTAAATTACCTTACCACACTCATAGCAAACAAAGTCGTTCTCCGAATACATCAGCTTAGTTCTTCTTACCTCTACGATTTCAAAACGAGATTCTTCCAGCATTTTCTCAATTTCACCTTCTGGATAGAATTTTGCAATTTTATAAAAAGGACTTTGCTTCCTAGAATATTCTTCTCCAAGCCCTGAATCTTTAGGTATAACGCACGTAATCAACCTCCCATCTTTTTTCAGAACTCTCCAAGCTTCCTTTAGAGATTCATTTGGATTTTCAAGAAAGCATAATGTGAATATTATGTAAACGGTCGAGAAAACTTCATCTTTAAATGGCATATTACACGCATCAGCCCTGATAACCTCGCATCTATTTTTTGCTATCTCTAAGACTTTCTTTGAAATATCTATTCCGATGTCTATTCCCAGTGGTTCGCAAAACCTACCCGTACCAACACCAATTTCCAGCGATGGTTTCTTTGGTTTTCTAATTAATCTTAATTCCTTTTCGTAGATTTCCCTGTGCCTATCGTACCATTTATCGTATCTTTCAGCAAGTAAATCAAAGATCATAAAATCAACCTAGAACGCCTATTTTTTAGGATTTTTTTGAAAAGCATAGCGTCATCAAACATGTATATATTGTTGAAAAGCACATAACTTTCCGTCTTACACATTGAAAGGACTTTCCTCAATTCCTCTTCGGTATATTTGTGCTTGTAGTTAGCACCACCGTGTAATCTGAAATACGAAATGTCCCCGAATAGTTGTCTGTTTTGAAGTGGATCGACTACATGAATGAGCTGAAGTTCACTACAAACTTTCAATATCTTCTCCTCTTTCCATCCCCTTGGTTCAAAACCAAATAGAAAATCTCTCTCGATGCTACCGAAAAACTCCACCATGTTTGAAATGTTTTCGCTTTTATCAGTGAAACTTCTAGGAGTTTGAAAGAGGATGAAATTAGCATTTAATGCCTTTGCAAAACTTCTTGTTACTTCCCAAGCCTCAAAAACCTCTTTTACAGGTTTAAAGAACCCCGCATTTTTAACGTTCAGCTTTGCCTTCCTGTATGTCGGACTGGATGGAGGATGGGTTATGACCTGCCATGCCTTCACGGTAAATTCGAAATCTTTGGGTGCATTTTTTCTCCACCTTTCAGCTGTTTTTATTTCGGGCGGTTTATAGAACGTTTTTTGCACCTCAACCAGTTTTAGGTTATCAAAGTATTTTTTCATTGAAACTGGAAAACCACAGCATCCAACTTTTATCATACTCAAACTTAGTAAGATGTTTGACTTAAATTAATTTTTTATTCTATTTCTCCAACAGACTGCTAATGAAAATTAGGACTCCATCACGAATTCACATAACACTTGTAGACCTAAATGGAAGTTCTGGAAGAATTGACGGAGGCGTGGGTCTTGCTTTAGACGATCCATACGTATTGATAAAAGCTAGAGAAAGTGATGCGGTTGAAATTAAAGGAGATCCCATAAACCTTGAGAGATTTAAACTTTCAGCCCACAGAATGTACGAGAAATTTAAAAATGGTATTGAGATTGATGTTCAGTCGGATTACAGACCTCACGTCGGATTGGGTAGTGGTACGCAGATTAGCTTAGCCGTTGGAAAGGCCTATAATGATATCTACGATCTAAATTTGGGGATTAGAGAAATTGCAAAATTGATGGGAAGAGGTGGCACATCAGGTATTGGTGTCGCCGCATTCGAAGTCGGCGGATTTATAGTAGATGGGGGCCACTCTAAAAAAGAAAAAACTGATTTTTTGCCGTCATCTGCCAGCAAAGCCAAGCCAGGTCCAATTATCTCGAGACTGGAATTTCCGGAGTGGGATGTAGTTTTAGCAACACCCGATTTAACTGGATTTTTTGGAAGAAGAGAAGTAAACCTATTTCAGAATTATTGTCCAATTCCACTCCAAGATGTTAGAAAGCTCTGCCACGTAATCCTAATGAATCTTCTACCAGGTGTAGCAGAAGTTGATTTAGATGAAGTTAGTAAAGCGATAGGTGAAATTCAAAGGATTGGGTTCAAAAGGATAGAAATCGAACAATATGGGGATTTAATAAAAGGATGTCTAGAACTCTCAGAGTGTTGCGGAATGAGTTCTACTGGGCCAACTGTCTATGCTTTCACTGATACGAATTCAAAGGGAATTGCAAGAGAATTCAAGGGCTACTTCAGGGATAGGGGATTTGAATGTGAAACTTTGGTCACAAAAGCTAGGAATAGGGGTGCAAAAATTGAAAATTAAACTTTGGTTCGGTGAAGTTCAGAACGGTAAGGTTACTAGATCAAATGATCTAAGACTTAGTTTTTTAAAGGCCACCAACCCCGAACCGCTCCCTTTCAACCTGGTAGATGTCGGCATAGAAATATTTGGAAACGCCAAAAATTACTACCAAACCCTAAGAAAGACGGCAATTCAAGTTATGGAGGAAGTAACTAAAAGTGAATTGAAAAAAGAGGACAAATATATCGTAACACTTGTCAAAACACTTGAAGACATTGATGAAGCCATTAACATGTTAAAAGAGAGGCTCAAGGATCTAGAAGGTATCAAAGAAAATTATTTGACTGAATTATTCGAAAACAAAATAGGCGAATTAAAAGAGCTTAGGAGGAAAGTTGATCTCGAAATTGACTCAACAACTTCAAAACTAGCTCCAAATCTTTCAGAGGTTGCCGGATCGAAAATAGCAGCTAAGTTAATCGAGAGAACGGGTGGATTGGAGAAACTGATGAAAATGCCTGCAAGTAAGATTCAATTAATAGGGGCAGAAAAAAGCCTTTATAAGGCCCTCGCCAGGCTAAGGAAGGGGAAAAAAGCTAAAATACCAAAGCACGGGGTTATATTTCTACATCCATTCGTCCGGTCGCTACCAAAATCAAAAAGAGGTAAAATGGCCAGATTTCTCGCCGCTAAGATTGCCATAGCTGCTAAAATAGATTACTTCAGAGGGGAACTTGAAGAGAGTCTGTATGAATCCGTTAGATATAGGTACGAGAGCCTACGGAGGGAATAAATGAGAGAGCTGACTAGGAACGTGTACATTAAAAATGGCATGCTCCTAACCAAAAGTAAGTACGGAAGCCACTACGGTGAGAGGATTTTCGATGGCCTAAGGGAGTGGGTTCCATGGAGGAGTAAACTAGCTGCAATGTTCATTAAGGGTTATTTAATTGAATTCAGAGGTGATGAAAGACTGCTCTACTTAGGTGCTGCGAGTGGGACGACGGTAAGCCATTTGTCCGATATACTGGATAAAGGAGTGATCTATGCCGTGGAATACTCACCAAAACCATTTTCTAAACTTCTAGAGTTGGCAAAGGATAGAGACAATATCATCCCCCTTCTCTTCGATGCTTCCAAACCGTGGCAGTACAGCGGAATAGTTGAACTTGTTGACTTCATCTATCAAGACATCGCCCAAAAAAACCAAATTGAGATTCTTAGGGAGAACATAAGGTTTTTCTTAAAAAGTAATTGTGATTTTCTCATCATGGTCAAAGCTAGAAGCATAGATTCTCTAGAGGATCCCAATGTTGTGTTTTCTAAGGTCAAAGAAGATCTAAGTAGGGATTTCAAAATCTTAAGTACAGGGTCGCTTTTACCTTTCCATAAAGATCATATATTTATACATGGAAAAAAAATTGAATAAGTATGTATCTGTTTGGATTAAACAGGTTTTTGCA
This sequence comes from uncultured archaeon, assembly GCA_964587675.1. Taxonomy (GTDB): domain Archaea; phylum Halobacteriota; class Archaeoglobi; order Archaeoglobales; family Archaeoglobaceae; genus CAZPML01. Next base: position 8,001 of record CAZPML010000041.1, on the reverse strand, counting down.
TCCATTATCGATACTTACTATTTTATATAATACTTTGAAAAAATTTATTAGGGTCGAATGACTAAATAAGAACATGGAACTACTTCCAATAACGGTCCAAAGAACCGAAATAAGATTTGCAGGAAGCGGTGGACAGGGCCTAATAAAGTTGGGAATTATTTTAGCTGAAGCCGCGATGCTCGATGGTAAGAACGTCGTTCAAACGCAGAGCTATGGTGCCGAAGCTAGAGGTGGAGCAAGCAGAAGTGATGTTATATTGAGTGATGATCAGATCGACTTCCCTAGTGTCACTTCGCTAGATGTGCTCCTAGCCATGAACCAAGAATCCTACGATAAGTACATCGGACTTTTAAAACCCCATGGAATTGTCATCTTCGATTCTTCAAATGTAAAACCCGCGTTAATAGGTGGAATTTACCAATACGGGGCCCCTTTTACTAAGATCGCTTTAGAATTAGGTAGCAAGATCTATGCAAACATCGTAGCCCTGGGTTACTTTGTCGCTCTCACCAAACTGGTTTCAAAGGAGAACGTTCTAAAAGTACTGAGAAAGAGATTGCCAAAAGATAGTATCTCCAAAAACCTCGAAGCCTTTGAAAGAGGTTACAGGTTGGGATGTACAAAATAGCGATCGATAAATCCCTTTGTAAGGAGTGCGGTATCTGCGTTGATATTTGTCCAAAAAAGGTTATTTCTCTTTCAAAAAACGTAATAGTTTCCAAAGAGTGTGCTGGCTGCAAGCTCTGTGTTTATTACTGTCCGGATTTTGCGATCGATGTTGTAAAGTATGATGGAGCTTGTACAGGGTAACGAGGCTGTTGTAAGGGCGGCCCTTAAAGTGGGATGCCGCTTTTTCGCTGGCTACCCAATCACACCCTCCTCAGAGATAATGCACATGATGGCAAGGGAGATGCCGAAAGTTGGAGGGGTCTTTATCCAAATGGAAGACGAAATCGCTTCACTTTCAGCTGCAATTGGGGCATCTATGGCCGGAAAAATTTCTATGACCGCCACTTCAGGTCCGGGATTTAGCCTAATGCAGGAAAACATTGGATATGCGGCAATAACTGAAACTCCCGTTGTTATAGTGAACGTCATGCGTGCTGGCCCAAGTACCGGTATCCCAACCGCCCCTTCACAGGGCGATGTTATGCAAGCTAGATTTGGATCCCATGGAGACTATCCAATTATAGTTTTAGCTTTAAGCGATGTTTTAGATTCCTATCTTCTGACTGCAAGAGCGTTCTATTTATCTGAAAAATTTCTAACTCCAGTAATCGTACTCTCAGATGAACTAGTTGGACACATGAGGGAGAGTGTAGAACTTCCAGAATTGGAAGAAATAAAGCCCAAAAGAAAGATCATTGGCGGAGGGGAACCCGTCCATTTCACCGGACTTGCCCATAAGGATGGGTTTGCTATTTCAGATCCGGAGGAATACGAGGCTCTGATAAAAAGATTGCACAGGAAAATAGAGGGTAGCAAGGAAATAACCTCCTACAAAATTATCAACCCAGATTCAGATGTACTCATCGTAACCTACGGTTCTCCATTCAGATCCTCACTTGCCCTACTAAAAACATGTAGGAATGTTGGAATTTTAAAATTAGAAACGTTGTTTCCATTTCCAGACAAACTAATTGAAAAATTGACGAAAAATGTAGAAAAAGTTGTTGTCGTTGAAATGAACGTCGGCAAAATATATAGAGAAATTAGGAGAGTTTACAACGGTGATTTAACTCTCGTTTCAAAACTAGCCCAACCAATAAGCCCTGATTATATTTTAAAGGTGATTGAATGTCTATAAAGAAATACCTAATCAACCTTCCACACACCTGGTGTCCTGGCTGCGGAAATGGAATCGTTCTTGGTGCTTTCCTTCGAGCCATTGATGGGCTGAAAATAGAGAGGGATAAGATAGTAATTGTCAGTGGTATAGGGTGTAGCGGTAGAATTGCCCAATTCGTTAATCTTAATGCGGTGCATACAACCCATGGAAGAGCGCTCGCATTTGCAACGGGAATAAAGTTAGCAAATCCCGAATTGAAAGTTGTTGTAATGATGGGCGATGGAGATTCTTTGGCAATTGGTGGGAACCATTTTATTCACGCTGCACGCCGTAATATAGAGCTCTTATCAATTATCTTCAACAATTCTGTGTATGGTATGACCGGTGGGCAAGCATCGCCTACAGCTCCCGAGGGTCAGAAGACCGTCACAACACCATATGGAAATATAGAGCGCCCATTTGACGTCGTAAATCTTGCATTAGCTACGGGAGCAAGTTACGTCGCACGCTGGACAACTTACCACGTTAGACAACTTGAGAGGTCAATTAGAGAGGCCTTGCAGATGAATGGCTTTTCGGTAATTGAGGTTATCACCGGTTGTCCAACGAGAATGAAACGGAAACCTTCCGAAATTCTAAAAGCCCAAAAAGAGATAAAAAACGTAGGAGTGTTTAAAAAAGAGAATTCTACTGGTTTCGTTGCTAAGTACATTGGGCTCATGAAAAGTTTAGGTTGAACTTCCATAAACAATATATCCAATTTTGTAAACAATTTATATGGAATTAAGAAAGGAAACCAGAAAAATCCAGCTCATCGGCACTTCAAGCTACATGATTAGCTTACCAAAAAAATGGATAACTTCTCTAAATTTAAAACAGGGTGATGAAGTTATACTCCACGCACAGACCGATAGAATCGTTGTAATGCCAAAAAAATTCGAGAAGAGCGGTATTGTTAGAATTATAATGCGTGGTATCCCCAGCTTGGATTACGATTTCCTCAAACGCTACATTTATGCTATTTACATGTTGGGATTCGATGAAGTGATTTTAGAAGATGTCGAGGCCTCGCCCACCCTTATAACAAAACTTTCCGAGATAATTCAAAAACTAATAGGAATGGAAATAATAGATGTTTCAAAAACTAGGATAGTTTTCAGGATACTCGTCACTCCAGAACTTGACATCGAGAGTGTGTTGAAGAGAATGGTCCAGATGGTAAGTAGCATGTTTGATGATGCCGGAAACGGAATAACAGATAGGGAGAGACTCAAAAATTTAATAATAACCGAGGAAATGGTTGATAGATTTTACTGGCTAGCCGTAAGGTTAGAAAATAGACTAACAAGAGAGAGCGCGAGTTGGGGGGAAATTAGATATATACTGGGCTCAAGGATGGTTGCAAAAATGATTGAAGACATAGCAGACCACCTAGTTAAATTCGGAGGTTATGCAGACGATCTTAGTTTTGGTATGGATGACACCAAATCGTTGGTTTCAGAGATACAAGATGTTTTCAAGCAGAGTTTCAATTCATTTGTGAACAGAGATATCATTTCTTCCGAAAAAATTATTGAATGCATTGAAGAATTACAGAGGAAAATAGTGGGCAAGATTTCCGGATCGGACGATGTCAAGTACTCCCTATGTCTACTAACTCTATTTGAGATCACGGAGAAAATTAGGTCCGTTAGCGAAATAGCAATTAATAGGGCAGTAAGAGAACTCGCTGAAAAGCAAAGCGGAATAGTTTGAGGGCAATTTTTCCCACATTTTTAAAATTCAATCGCAAAAACGTTCAGCCACACTCGAAACAATTATAAATAAGCTGATTAAAGCTCTGGAAAGTGATAGAAACCTGGGATGAATACAAGATTTTCGAGAATAAACTCCGCAGTTTTGTCAAGTCAGTTAGAGCCATACCTAAAATCAAAAAAGCATTGTCGTACGTAATATCATCGGGTGGAAAAAGAACTAGACCACTTATTGTTCTATTGAGTGGGAAGATGTGCGGAGGAGAGTACAGCAAGCTGATGAACCTTGCACTTTCAGTAGAACTTATTCACACTGCAAGTCTTATCCATGACGATGTAATAGATAAGGCAGAGAAGAGAAGGCGACAAAGCAGCTTACATAAGAAATACGATATTTCCCTGGCAATAGTTTTAGGTGATTGGCTGATATCAAAATCTGTTGAACTAACATCGAAATATGGCAGAGAAATTATTAGAGAGTGCTCAAAAGTTGGAATGATGATGTCCGAAGGAGAAATTATCGATACCTACAGCACTAAAAGCATGTTTACAGAAAAAGATTATTTCGAGTGCATTATAAAGAAAACTGCCTCCTTATTTGCCTACTCCGCAAAAACAGCCTGCAAAATCGTTTCCGATGATTTAAAAGCTGCTAAAAAATTGTTTAAGTACGGTTTAAATTTAGGCATTGCTTACCAACTCGTTGATGATTTTCTCGAGTACACAAAAGTAATAAAAGATAAGAAATCTATCTTCGAATCTAAAACCCTTCCACAGATATACGAGGAAAAATTTGGGAAGGACGAAGTAAAAAGGAGGATAATCGACCTCATCGACCGATATTTAAATAAATGCATCGGAGCTCTTGAGTACTTTGATGAGTGCGATGAAAAGAGAAAACTTAGAAAAATAGCCGAATACATGACCTACACGATGATTAACAGACACTTAAAAAGTTCATTTTCTAAGTTTTCTGAAGAGTTCTAGGTTATTGTTCAGCACTTCTCTCCAATCTAAACCCGAACCCATAACAATTTTTTTCGCCATTTCTTCTCCAAATATGTCGGAAGGGGAATGCGCATCACTCGCAACGATGGTTTTACAGCCGTAGATCTTTGATATATTTGCTACATGACCATTTGTTAAACAGTGGCCCTTTCTACCCGTTATTTCGAGATATATTCCATTTTCTGCCGCTTTCTCGGCATCGCTTTCCTTGATCAATCCGGGATGAGCTAGAACGTTGACTTCCTCCTCCACAGCTACGGAGTTCGTTCCCGGATAAACCGGTTCAACAATCGTTTCACCATGAACAAGTACAATTTCCGCTCCCTCCTTCCACGCTAACTCCACAGCTCTCCCTATAAGCTTAGGTGGAACGTGTGTAATTTCAACACCAACGAGGAACTCGATCTCAAATTCTTCCACCAGCTCCCTCATTTTCGCAAGCTTTGAAAGGATATCAGAAATGTTTGTAAAGTCCGCATGGTCAGTAATTGCAAAGCCTCTATTACCAACTGAGATCATTCTGCTTGCAATTTCAGATGGTATAAGTTCACCATCACTAAATATGGAGTGGACGTGGAGATCAAACATGCAAAAACGTTAAATAAGGTGTTATTTTAGCTTTTACTGTGAAGGGTATCAGAAGGCTCGTACTTGACGTTCTCAAGCCGCACGAGCCGCAGAACACCACTTTTGCCATAAAGCTCAGTGAGGTTGAAAATGTTGCCGGAGTCAACGTTGCCCTTTCCGAGATAGATCAGGCAACCGAATCGGTTAAGATTACGATAGTTGGTGACGATCTCGACTATGCAAAGATAAAAAAAGTTATAGAAGATCTTGGTGGTGTTATCCACAGCATAGACGAAGTTGTAGCTGGGAAAGTAATCGTAGAATCGGTTAGGACTGAGCAGGACTAGTAAGTCTGACAAAGAGTAAGCTCAGCTCAAAAAACAAAACCATTGGAACGGCAACCATTATCTGCGTAAAAACATCTGGCGGAGTCGTTATCGCTCCTATTATAAAGAAGATGACGTAGATATGTCTTCTGTAGTATTTCAATGTACTGTACTTCACAATTTCGTTTTTAACAAGAAAGTGAAGAATTATTGGAAGCTGAAAAACAAATCCAAATAGAACGAGCATCAGAATTATGAAACTTACAAATTCTGAGAGGCTATAGAGAGGAACGGCACCTTGACTAACTGCCATGGAATAAAGAAACATCATGAAAAACTTCATCATGTTGTACCCATAGACAACCCCAACGCAAAAGAGGGATATGGAAAGGATTATGTACTTAAAAATCGTGCTCCTTTTAATATCGATCTCCCCAACGATTCCCCTATCTCTTAGAACCCTTAAACTCACAAGGAAGATATACGGGAGTGCCGCGGCAACGCCGACTATCAAAGAGAGTTTAAGGTTTAATAACAAACCCTCAAGAGGGTATACCAGTATCGGAGAACTGGTTAAATACATGGCCAGCCTCACGAGCTTGTTCGCCGCTGAAAGGATTGCGGTCCTATTCTCTTTTGTTGGGTAGATGGCGTAGTTATTGAACGTCTCGCTGATATTCCTCAATTCCTTTGAAATTTTTAATATCTGCTCCCTATTCTCAAGCGAGGTGCCAGCTGGAAATAGATCACCTACAACTTTAGAAATGACGAAATTTGCACCTAAAGTAAAGAAAACTGAACTTGCAACGATAACTATTAATGCCACTTTCAGAAATTCCTTCCTAAGGTACAGAAGGATCTCTAACCATTCTTTTTTTTCCACGCAAATCCTATTCGGTTGGGTTTAAAAAATTAGGGTTCACAATAGTTAGAATGAACGTATTCCAGTATTCCTCTCAAAGAATTTTCGATGAAGAAGTCCTCTCTCTTTTTAATATCGTCATCGAGTAAGTGATATCGGGCAAATCTTTTATCCTTTTCCAAGAGTATCTCCTTTGCTTGGTTTATAATTTTCTTCTCGTCTCTGAAATCCCTTCTACATGCGATATCGTATACAACATCTACCCACAGTCTAAGCTGTTTCATCGCGTTTTTTGCGATCTCCTTACTATTACGTTTAAATCCAAAGTGGCCGAAGCAAACCCTCTTTGACCCAATTTTAATCAATCTCTCCAGGGAATCGTAGGCTATTTCAAAGATGAACTTAGATGGAGTCGCTGGCCTCAAATAGTAATCGCCCTTCAACGGAATATGAACGCCTGCCGCCTCACCTATGAACAAAAACTCATCGAAAATGTAGCATTGATGATGAGCTGCGTGACCAGGCGTCTTTAATACGCTTACATCTTTCCCAGCAAACGTGATCTTCCCCTTGTAAATACTGTCCGGGCTAATACCGATTGGCTTTTCGTAAATTCTCGCAACATCTCCCAAAACCCTTAATGAACCTTCCCAGAGTTTGCTGGGTTCCACTATATGTCTTTCCCCCATTTCGTGCACAACCACCTTTGCAGAGGGATAATACTTCAAGAAGTGGCCCAATCCACCCGCATGATCGATATGAATATGGGTTAAAAGAACGTATTCAACTTCTTCGATACCTAAGAATTTCAGAGATTCTACCAATTTTGGGACGGTCGAACCTGGACCGATATCAACAACCAACGCCTTCCCGTTATCCTTTACAACCCAACAGCTGATGAATTTCCTAAATCCTGCTAGTTTTTGGGGTAGATCGATTAAATATAAATTACGGGCGACTTCAAGGATGTTCATAGATATTGTTTGTTTGTGGAATAGAAATTTTTTGGGTTGAAGATTTTTTATTATTCGCCTCTGTTTTTAAAAAATTTTAACAATTTAGCAAAAAAATTTAATATCTCTACACAACCACTCAAAGCGATGAAGTTTCAAGTAAAACTTTTCCCACTAAAAACAGAGAAATTAAGCGTGATATTGAACTCCGCAGACGCCGATGAGCTAGGACTATTGCCTGGAGATAGAGTCAAGGTTTCCCTGGGCAGAGATATCTTCGTTGCAGAAGTAGAAGTTGCAACGGAGATGGTAAATCCCGGAGAAGTTGGTGTTTGTACGACAACAGCCAACTTATACAAAATAGCAGAACCATGCTCAATTGAACTTACACCCGTTCCAAAACCAAAAAGCGTTGAGTACATTCGAAAAAAGCTAGATGGATTAAAGTACTCAAAAAATGAGATTAAAGATGTTATATCAGATATCTCCAAAAACATCCTCAACGATATCGAGATTGCTGCTTTTGTTTTAGCCAGTGACATTATTGGGCTTGATTTGGATGAAATCCAATGGATGACAGAGGCAATGGTTGAATGTGGCGATAAGATAACTTTCGAAAGAGGTACGATTGTAGACACCCATAGCATAGGCGGAGTACCGGGTAATAGGGCTTCTTTGATCATCGTTCCTACAGTCGCAGCGGCAGGGCTTTTGATTCCTAAAACGGCGAGTAGGGCAATTA
>CAZPML010000040.1:0-11885 GCA_964587675.1 uncultured archaeon | reverse complement strand
TCTACGGCTAGAACGACCTTTTTTACCATCTCAAAAAAAGTTTAGCTGAATAATATATAAAAATTACTTGAACTTGCCCAAGACGTCTTTAGCAATTGTATTCAATTGGATTTCCTTAGTCCCCTCATATATTTCCGTTATCTTTGCATCCCTGAAAAACCTTTCAACTTCATACTCCGCTATGTATCCGTAACCGCCATGCATCTGGATCGCTTCATCACACATTTTAACAGCCAGCTTTCCGGCGTAATACTTTGCCATTGAGGTTAATCCAGGATCTATTCTACCCTGATCAAAATTCCAAGCTGATTTGTAAACTAACAATCTAGCCGCCTCAAGTTCTGTTCTCAATTCCGCAATTCTGTGCTGAATTGCCTGAAACGCACCTACAGGCTGTCCAAATTGTTTTCTTTGCTTGACATAGTCTATTGATCTATCGAATGCTCCTTGAGCTATTCCCAGTGCCTGTGCTGCTATTTCAACTCTGCTTTCATCGAAGAATTCGAGTACGTGATAGAACCCTCTATTTAGCTCACCAATCACCGCAGAATCGTCGACTCTAACATCCTTAAAGGCCACTTCAGCCGTTGGTGAAGCCCTAATTCCGAGTTTACCGTGGATCTTGTTGACACTAACTCCTGGAGTGTCTTTTTTGATTAAGAAGGTCGTAAAACCTCTATACCTGGGTTTTGCTTCTGGATTCGTAACTGCGAGCACTATCAAGTAATCAGCAATGGTCGCATTTGTTATGAATGTTTTTGAACCATTGATTACCCACTCATCGCCGTCTTTTACCGCCCTCGTCTTTATTGCCGTTAAATCGCTACCTGCTTCAGGTTCTGTATAACACCCCGCAGTTATCGCCTTTCCACCAGCTACCTTTGGGAGAACCTCCTCCTTTTGTTCTTCACTGCCAAATCTCATTACAACTTCAGATGAGAAATCCGCAAGAATTATCGCGCTACCTATCGTACTATCAGCTCTACAAAATTCTTCTACGATCAATGTATTTTCCAAAATACCCATTCCAGCTCCGCCATATTCCTCCGGAAAATGCACCCCAATGAAACCCAATTCACATGCTTTCTTCCACAAATCAAAAGGAAATTCTTCATTTTTGTCGAATTCCTCTGCTCTCTCCTTTGTAAATTCATTGACTGCGAATTCTCTCGCCGCCTTTTTAATATCCATCTGTTCTTGAGTTAATTCAAAGTTCATGGATTGATTTCTTCCATAACTATAAATAAATTTACGAAAGATGTGCTACCAACAAAATTATTTTTTCATATGAAAAGGGAAAGTTGGAAAATTCACCTAAATTAGCCAAAATAAAAGAACCGCGAAAAGAACGATCTAACTTTTACTTTTTAGGCGCCAATTCGCTCTTTGGTTCGCTAAGGGTTCAATAAAAAGATTTCAAATAAGTCGAAAAGTGAACCACCCTACTTACCATCGGAAGGGACTTAGCTGGAACAGAAAGTTAAAAATACTAAGCCAAGTCTTAAACAGCGACAGGGGTGAACAAGTGACAAACGAGGCTTCTCGGCTTTCAACGATTTCAACTTCGCTGATAAGAAAGATGTTCGAAATAACTGAGAAGGCAAAGAGGGAGGGAAGGGACATAGTAAGTCTGACAATTGGAGAACCGGACTTTCACACACCAAGAGAAGTAATTGAGTTCGCATACAAGGCCATGAAAAGTGGTTACACGCACTACACTTCAAACTATGGGATCTACGAGCTTAGGGAGGCTATCTCCGAATTTTATAACCTATCTCCAGAAAACATTATGATAACTGTAGGGGGTAGCGAGGGTTTGCTAAACGCAAGTTTAGCGTTCATCGAAAAAGGTAGTAAGGTCATAATTCCATCACCATCATTTTTGAGCTATTTCACCTACGCCAAACTATGTGAGGCGAGAATAGTTGAGGTAAGAACCCACGAAAATAACTTTCTACTTGATCCAGACGACTTACTAGAAGTTATAAACAGAGATGTTAGCGTTATATTTCTCAACTATCCAAACAATCCAACGGGCGCCGTTATGACTTACAAAAAGTTGAGGGAGATAGCGGAAATTGCTAGAGATTACAATGCCATTGTAATCAGTGACGAGATATACGACAGGATATACTACGATGCTAAGCCAGGAACGCTTGCCGGTTTTGACAATGTCGTTGTCATCAATGGATTTTCCAAATCGCTTGCAATGACCGGATGGAGAATTGGATACATAGTGTCAAATCCCGAGTTACTCGATCCAATCCTAAAGGTCCACCAAGTAAACGGTGTTTGTGCACCCGCATTTGCACAAAAAGCGATCTTAGATGTAATTAGAAGTGGAATGTTCGACGATGTCGTAGATACGATGGTCAAGGAGTTCAGGAAGAGGAGAGATTTTATCTACGGTGAGCTTAGCAAATACTTCAAGATCGTTAAACCAGAAGGGGCTTTTTACATGTTCGTCGATGTGGAGGAGGACTGCATGCAATTCACCGAGAATTTACTCGATTTTGGAGTTGCTGTAACACCCGGGATTCCATTTGGAAGCTGGAATGACAATTTTGTAAGGATTAGCTACGCTAATTCGATCGACAACCTAAAAAAAGCGGTTGAGAGGATCAAGAATTACCATGATAATTCGAGAGCTTAGAGAGGAGGATAGCAGAGATGCCACCAGAATTCTAATCCTTTCATTCGAAAAGATACTTGTAAAACTCTTCAGAGACCTGGAAACTATTAGAGAGAAGCTATTCCAGTATTTTTCAAACAATACGTCAGACTGCTATGTAGTTGAGGCTGAGAGAATAATCGGATTTGGTTCAATCACCATTAACAAAAAGGAGAGGATTAAAATCAACAAATTTTTGAGGAAGGAATTCGGATTCATAAACGGGACGAAACTCTCAATGCTACTGAAATTCCTCTGCCCAATTCCAAAAAATAAAGAAGCTACAATTAACTTCATCGCAGTTTCACCGCTTAGGAGAAACCAAGGAATAGGATCAATGCTAATCGAAAGGATGTTGAGCGAGGCGAAAACGAGGGGATGTCTTAAAGTTAAATGCCTAGTACCAGAAAGCAACCACCAAGGAATTTGTTTCCTCTCAAAATTTGGATTTTCTCCAGAGAAAGTTATAGAAAATAGCTTTGTAGAAAAGTATTTTGGAGAGAGGAAGTGGTATTTAGAAGTCCTGGACCTAAGACGTGAATAACTTATACTTGGTCTGCGGATTCTGGAGCTCGTAAATTATCCTTCCCACTATAAGTTTCTCGGGATGTTGTATGCCTTTAATTCTCCGAGATATGTCCTCAAAATTCGCGAACGGTTTCTTTTTCCTTTCTTCGATTATAGCCCACATCGTTTTTTTCCCAATACCGGGGAGAAGCTCAAGCTGATGCATCCTTGTTGTGATCGATTCGGCCCTATTGAAGAATTCAACAAACCTGCTTTCCTGCTCCTTAACTATATGTTCGAGAACGAATGGTAATTCAGTTCTTGCAGCTTGGGTTAAATCCTCGTATTTCAGCCTTCTCTTTATTTTTTTTACAATATCCCTCTCCCCCTTTCCTATATAGACCCTATCCATTACGAGGGGATTTTTATTTCTCCTGACACTGACCTCGAGAAGGGTGAAGTATTTCTCACCAACTATTTGCGCGAGAGGCTCACGTTTATGAATAGGCCTCTTATCATCTGGATGACCATAAGGCATGAAATCGAGTATGTAAGCGTAATCTTCCAGCTTCTCCTTGGTTTCAGTACCTTGTTTGTGCTTCTCCATTATACTCAGCCTTTTTTAAAATAGTTTAGTAACTATTTATGTTTTTCTTAAATCCTGTATTTCTCCAAAATTTCAAGGATTTCCTCTATTTGCTCGGAGCTAATGGTGAACCTTTCTTTCGCGTAAATTATCCTAACTTCGTCAGGTGTTCTGGGGAATATATCAACCAACTTTACGGCGAGATCCTTCCTTCCAACTTGCGGTAATTTAACGAGCTCATCAACCGCCTTTCTGGCCAATTCGGGGGGAAGTTTGGCAAATGTTCTCAGATGCTTTAGGGCCCTCCTCGTCTCAAAGAGTAATTCCGCATCTTTTTGTCTTTCCTTTGCAATTTTCTCCATTATTTCCTTTGCTTCAGATATGGTAATGTGCTCAAATTCCTTTACCTCCTTAAACATTTAACCACCCTGCAATTTGAGGTGTTCGGGTCTTACAATAAGTGTTTTGTCCTTCCCTCCGTCCCGAATTCTGATGAGGTATGCACTTCCCCTCCGTCCAATTACCAATCCTGTTCTGCCCTGAAACCTTGGATGGGGCATCCCCTTTTGCGAAGCGGGTTCGATATCGATGTGTACTCTCTGGCCCACCTCGAACGTTTGTAAAAATTTCCTGATTCTAATTCCCCTCTCTCTAATCCTCTTCCTCAACTTTCTACCGGATTTATGCCTAAAGCCATGTGACTTCCAACCCATCTGAGGACACCTATTAATGCAAGGGAGCTTTGTATTTAAGATTTGCCTAGCTATTAAAATCTCCTACAAATTGGGTAAGGCTGAAATTCAAATTACTGGTTTTATCAAAAACATTTTTAGGGGAAGGTAAAATAACAGCCATGTACAAACAAGTCATTGTAGTTCGAACAGACCTTAATTTATCCAAGGGGAAGCTCGCAGTCCAGGTAGCCCATGCAGCGGTTATTGGACTTCTAAAGACAAGCGATAAAGTAAGGGAAAGTTGGCTCAAGGAGGGGCAAAAGAAAATTGTACTTCAAGTTGAGAACTTGGAAAAACTACTGGAAATCAATAACAAGGCGAAAAAGGAGAATTTACCGACCGGAATTGTCATAGATTCTGGTTTAACCGAAATTCCACCTGGAACGATCACTGCCGTAGTGATCGGTCCAGAGTTAAGCGAAAGGATTGACAGGATAACCGGTAACCTCCCCCTGTTAAGGTAACAAGGAAATCTAGGGTTCTATTCCGCGATTTGTTATCTTGTACTCACAGCTCCTACCCTCTTTCAGCCATCTATGCTTTATTAACGTTGCCCTCCTAAACTCACCAAGTTTTTCTAAAGATACTATGATCTTAGATAGATGGTCAATACTCGTACCTCCCAGCGGTTTATCTTCACCCGTTCTAACATCGGTAAACATTTGATTTGTTATAACGACTGCCAGATCGTATTTTCTTGCGATGCCGAGTAAAAAAGTTAGCTGCGAAGTTAGCTCCCTCTTCACTTTCACTTGTCTGCTCTCATCCTCAAGTTCACTTCTGTAAAGCGATGTAAAGCTGTCAACAATTAGTAATTTGATTTTCTCAGTTCTACAAAGTTTTTCAGCTTCCTTTAAGGCGTTTTTTTGATGTTTGAATTCATAAACTTCGTATACGTATACGTTGGAAAAAAGAGACGTATCAGGAAATATCTGCTTTATTCTTTCGGTGGACAAACCCTCAGTATCTATGTAAGCTACCCTAAAGTCATCAAAGTTCTCAAGGAGACTTCTAGCTAACATTAAGCAGATGGTTGTTTTTCCAGTACCACTATGACCATAGAGCTGGGTAACCGTGCCAGATTCAACTCCTCCACCAAGCAATGAATCCAGACACTTACTTCCCGTTGGTATCAGCATTGCTTAGCACCCTGATGACTTCTCTGTAAACTTCAATTGGTGAGATACCTAACTCTTCAGAAATTTTAATTATGTCGTCGAATTCGGGTTTAATGTGAGCGAAAAAAGGTTTTGACACCTTATATCTAATCCTGAATTTTCTACCGAAGAGTTCGATCTGTCTCTCCTTGACTTCCCTACTAGCTACTATTCTGTGGTAAATTGGGATCACTCTCACACCAAGACTTCCGGTTAACTTCATCATTTCCTCAGCAATTTCCTCTGCCCTAGATGATTCGACTAAAACCCTAACAAGACTTGCAGGTCTTGACTTCTTCGTTATCCCATGTTGTACAAATACATCCAAAACACCAGGCAAGGACGTCAACTTTTCCAGCATGTAGCCAATGAATTCACCACTAACATCATCGACATTTGTTTCAAGTGCCGAAATAGAATCTCTAAATACAGTTTTTCCTAGAATTAACCTTAAAACGTTCGGAATTTCAGTTACTTTGGTTCCGGCACCATACGATACTTCTTCCACACTAATTGGGAAGTTCGGTGATCCAGAACAATAGTAAGCCAAGATGGCCGCTGCTGTTGGGGTCAACAACTCACACTCCCCATTAATTATGATTTCAAGATCCGATTTTTTAATCAGATTCAGAGTTGCTGGGGTTGGAACCGGATATTTCCCGTGGGAAAATTCCACGAAACCACTCCCAACCCTTATGGGATTGCTGAAAAAAGAATAACCCATGTCGATAAGTTTTCTGATCCCGTAAGCTGAGCAAGTTACATCGAAAATGGCATCGTCACTTCCCACTTCGTGAAATACTGATTCTTTAAAGTTTACTCCATGCACTTCAGCCTCGGCCTTAGCAATTAGCTCAAAAATTGATTTAACGTCTCTCTTAATCTTTTCCGGAAGATCCGTTTTTTCCACAATATTGATAACTTCCTCGAACTTCCTCCTACTTTTCTTTTCATCTACAACCAATCTTTTCGCCTTTATACCCCTTACCTTCACGTTTTCAATACTAAAATCGATATTTAACCCAAGGTTTACTACAATATCATCGATATCACGTTTTTTGAGGGAAACGTCCAGCAAACTTGCAACTATCATGTTTCCGCCTGCACCATTAAATGGATCAAATATCGCTACTTTCATCATACCACCACAAGTCTTTTTATCTGCAAAATAAAAACTATTTAGGTGGTAAGATGGAGATAGCACTTAGAGTTAATCAAGCTTATCCGAGTGATTCGGGTAGAGGGATCGCCCGTTTAGATCCCGATACCCTGCTTAAACTTCAAATCTCACCTGGAGATATCATCGAGATTGAAGGAAAAAGGAAGACAGTGGCAAAGGTTTGGAGAGCACCAAAGAGAGATTGGGGCAAAAATATAATTCGAATTGATAGATTCATTAGAGAGAATGCGGGAGTTGGAGTGGGAGATCTCGTTAAAGTTCGAAAGGTTGATTATCAATCGGCAAGGACCGTAATTTTGGCCCCCCTGAAAAAGATGGATTTGAGAATTTATGGGGTTGACATAGGTGAATACCTCAAGCACCAATTTTTGAAGCGACCAGTTGTAGAGGGCGATCTCATACCCCTGGTAGGTGCACCAGCCCTCTCTGGATTTGGTAGGTACAACCAGCAAAACCAAGCAGTCGTTTTCGTTGCAATAAAAACCGAACCTAAGGGGGCTGTTGTGATAGATGAGACGACAAAAGTGGTCTACAGGGACAGACCCGCAAAGGGTTTTGAAAGACTTGGTAAGGCGGGAGTCACGTACGAGGACATAGGTGGCCTTAAAGAGGAACTTCAAAAAGTTAGGGAGATAATCGAACTTCCCCTAAGATATCCCGAATTGTTCCAGAGATTGGGAATAGAGCCGCCGAAAGGCGTTTTGCTCTACGGTCCACCGGGGACGGGAAAAACATTGATAGCCAAAGCGGTCGCGAACGAGATAGGGGCCAGCTTCTTTACGATTAATGGACCTGAGATCATGAGCAAGTTCTACGGTGAGAGCGAGCAAAGACTGAGAGAGATTTTTGAAGAAGCTAAGGAGAACTCCCCATCCATCATATTCATCGATGAGATTGATTCAATTGCCCCAAGAAGAGAAGATGTGACTGGGGAAGTCGAGAGGCGCGTGGTAGCGCAATTGCTAACCCTTATGGACGGTCTTGAAGAGAGGGGGCAAGTTATCGTAATTGGAGCAACCAATAGAATAGATGCAGTCGATCCCGCTTTAAGGAGACCAGGAAGATTTGATAGAGAAATAGAAATTGGCGTGCCGGATAGACAAGGTAGATTCGAGATCTTCCAGATACATACCAGAAACATGCCATTAGAGGCGAAATATAGCAGAGATTTTGTGCTTGAGGCAATTGAAAGGCTAAAAAAGAACACTGAGGAATTCGAAACTTTGAGAAATTTAGAATTCCTTTACGAGGAAGTTAGAAATTCAGAGGATGAAGAGGAAATCAAACTAGTTGCGAAAAACTTGCTGAATTCGGAAATACTTGCAGAACTCGAGAATGAGATAACAAAGGCTATGCTAAGAAGTTTAGCTGATCAAACACATGGATTCGTTGGTGCGGATATCGAGGCCCTTTGTAAAGAGGCTGCAATGAAAGCGTTAAGGAGATATCTGCCAAAAATAGATCTAAACAGTGAGGAGATTCCGATCGAGGTACTCGAATCAATAAAAGTCACTTGGAATGACTTCATGGATGCGCTAAGGGAGATAGAACCTTCAGCAATGAGAGAGGTTTTTGTTGAGATACCAAAGGTTACTTGGGACGACGTTGGAGGTTTGGAAGACGTAAAAAGGGAAATAATTGAGTCAGTTGAATGGCCACTCAAATATCCAGAAAAGTTCAAAAAATTTGGAATAAGACCGCCGAAAGGCGTTTTGCTCTACGGTCCGCCGGGGACGGGAAAAACATTGATAGCCAAAGCGGTCGCGAACGAGAGCGAAGCTAACTTCATCAGCGTGAAAGGCGGCGAGTTGTTAAGCAAGTGGCTAGGTGAGAGCGAGAAAGCCGTAAGGAAAATATTCAGAAAGGCAAGACAAGTGGCTCCCTGTATAATATTCTTCGATGAAATAGATGCAATCGCCCAACTGAGAGGGATAGATGAGGGTAGCAGAGCGGTTGAAAGAGTTCTTAATCAGCTATTAACCGAAATGGATGGGCTAGAAGAGCTACATGGAGTCGTGGTAATAGGAGCAACAAATAGGCCGGACATCCTCGATCCCGCACTACTAAGACCTGGCAGATTTGATAGACTCGTCTACGTGCGCCCACCAGATAAGAAGAGCAGGCTAGCAATATTCAGGATTCATACGAGAGGAATGCCACTTGCCGACGATATCGACTTGATGGAGCTCGCAGACATGACGGAAGGTTACGTTGGTGCCGACATAGAAGCAGTTTGCAGGGAAGCCGTGATGTTGGCTATGAGGGAGAACATAAACGCCGAAAGGGTGGAGATGAGGCACTTCTTGGATGCGCTCAAAAAGATCAAACCTAGCGTAAACGAGACGATGATCAGTTTCTACGAGAGATTTGAAGAGAGATTGAGAACGGAAAAAATGCAAATGACCGCCCGAACATTCGTCGGTTACGGATAACATCCTTCCAATTTTGTAATTACAAAACACTCGCTAAATTTTTTAAATTAATAGTTAAGTCAAGAGTGGTGATTGAATGGCAATACTCTGGCTTATCGATGTGGATAAAAATGACGTTCCTTTAGTTGGAGGCAAAGCAGCAAACTTAGGAGAATTACTAAGAGTTGAAATACCCGTTCCAGATGGCTTTGTTGTGGATGCAAGAACCTTCAGAGATTTTATAGAGAGAACAAGAATTAAGGACAAAATATACGATATACTAAACAAAATTAACATCGAGAATTCAAAAGAACTTGAGGAGGCTTCTAAGACTATAAGGGAAATTATCGTTTCTTCAGAGATCCCAAATGAAATTGAAGAAGAGATAATAAAGGCTTATAGAAAATTGTGCGAAGAGGAGGGAGGGGAGGTTTACGTTGCAATAAGAAGTTCAGCTACTGCAGAAGATCTGCCAGGTGCTAGCTTTGCTGGACAGCAGGAGACATACCTAAACGTTAAAGGAGAAAAGAACGTTGTTGAGAAAGTTAAAGAATGCTGGAGCAGTCTTTTCACACCAAGAGCAATATATTATCGCGTTCAAAAGGGATTCAGGCACGAAGATGTCAGTATAGCTGTTGTTGTTCAAAAAATGGTAAACAGCGAGAAGAGTGGTGTGATGTTTACGTCCCATCCAGTTACGGGAGAAAAAAAGTGCATAATAGAGGCGGTATTCGGGCTTGGTGAGGCCATTGTGAGTGGGTCAGTTACTCCCGACACTTACATTTACGATAGGAGAAGTAAGAAGCTGATAGATGTCAAGATCGGTGAAAAGAAGTTTATGATCGTTAGAAAAGACGGAGAAAACACTAAAGTTGAGCTAGATGAGAAGACGATGAAGAAAAGGGTTCTTTCCGATCAAGAAATTGAGAAACTCGTAAGCATTGGAGAATTAATAGAAGAGCACTATGGCAAGCCACAGGATGTTGAGTGGGCTATTGAAAAAGACAAGATCTTCATAGTACAATCGAGACCCGTAACTACCATTCAAGAGAAAAAAGAGGAGGTTGAGGAAGAATTAGAGGGAGAAATATTAATAAAAGGGCTTGGAGCTTCTCCAGGAATTGCATCTGGAAGCGTTAAGGTAATTCTGGGCGAAAAAGAGATATCAAAGGTAGAAAAGGGGGATATACTCGTCACGACGATGACGGCGCCCGATATGGTTCCTGCCATGAAAAAAGCTGCTGCAATAGTAACGGATGAAGGTGGAATGACCTGCCACGCTGCAATAGTTTCTCGAGAACTTGGCGTTCCTGCAGTGGTGGGAACAAAAACCGCTACAAAAGTTCTTAGAGATGGTATGATCGTAACTGTTGATGGGGAGAAGGGAATCGTATATTCGGGAAGGATAGAGAGGGAAGTTAAAAAGGAACCAGAAGCTATGGTCATTCATCCAAAAATTATTACAGCAACGGAAGTTAAAGTCAACATCTCCATACCAGATGCTGCTGAAAAAGTCGCAAAGGATACGGATGCAGATGGTGTTGGATTGTTCAGAATCGAACATATGATCCTATCTTTGGATAAACATCCCATGAAATACATAAGGGACGGAGAAGTCGAAAAGTACATCGATCTCATTTACAACGAAATGAAAAAAGTTGTAAAGGCATTTTATCCCAAACCCGTATGGATAAGAACCCTAGATGCCCCAACGGATGAATTTAGATCTATGGAAGGAGGAGAAGACGAACCAATTGAGGCAAACCCCATGCTTGGTTTCCGTGGAATTAGACGAGATCTAGCTGATGAAGAACATTTCAGAGCTGAAATGAGGGCGATAAAAAGGCTCGCGGAGGAGGGCTATACAAACATTGGCATCATGCTCCCATTAATTACTAGCCCAACCGAGGTTAGGAGGGCAAAAGAAATTGCCATTGAAGAGGGCGTCCCTCTCGACAAAATTGAATTTGGAATCATGGTCGAAACTCCTGCAGCTGCTTTGATTATTGAAGAAATCGTTGAAGAGGGGATCGACTTCATTAGCCTTGGAACAAACGATCTTACCCAATACACCCTCGCAGTTGATAGAAACAATGAGAACGTTGCTTATCTCTACGACGAGACGCACCCAGCTGTCATGAAATTGATTGAGAGAACGATTAGGATTTGCAAAGAAAAAGGGGTGAAGACCTCAATTTGCGGTCAAGCTGGTAGTTATCCACATGTCGTTGAAAAATTAGTTGGGATGGGAATTGATAGCGTTTCAGCTAATCCAGATGCGGTTCAAAGAATTCGGGAAGTTGTAGCAAGAGTTGAGAGAAAGATCATGCTTGATAAGCTTAGAGGGTTGGGTTAACTTTTTACTTCCTAAGTTAACCGCAAATTAAAAATATACCTTCCCGGTACATTTTTATGTAAGCCCGGGTAGCTCAGCCTGGGAGAGCGCGCGGCTGAAGACCGCGTAGTCCCCGGTTCAAATCCGGGTCCGGGCATCTTTTCCTCCAGTACAGATCCTTTACACGACTCTCACCCATATTCCCAACCAAATTAATTCTGGCATGGTAGAAAGGAATGAGATAGATTCCAACCATCAGGGAGAACTTAACAAGCCTCACGTCCCTGCAGAACTTCGGCGTTTA
>CAZPML010000039.1:0-11933 GCA_964587675.1 uncultured archaeon | reverse complement strand
CATTGCTTAGATTAGGAATTTCTGTACTGAGGTTTGATTATATGAGACCATATCGTGGTGGTATTGGAGAGATTGAGGATGCAAAAAAGTGTCTATCTTATTTAAAGGATAGACATGATTTTATAATTGTGCTGGGCTACTCTTTCGGAAGCGTTGTCGCATCAAATATAGCTAGGTATTGCGATCTCTCAATTTACATTTCACCAATTAGAGCAATTGACTCGATTAAGTTTACCGACACTAAGATACCAAAGCTTTTTATTATTGCAACAAAAGATCAGATCATACCACTCCAGGAAAGCTTGGAAATATACGAAGAAGCATCGGAACCGAAAGCTATAGTAAAATTAGAGACGGACCATTTCTATTTTGGAAAATTTGATGCTCTATCTAAAGCTGTAGTCGACTATATTAAATCTAATATTGAGATATAATTATCTTTAAAGAAAGGTGTTCACGATTTATTTTCACGGAACTTTGGCGGATATAATTATCACCAACTTTTTCCAAAAAGAGTAGGGTCCCGTTTCAATTACTTCTATGTCCTCAAGTCCACAGTGCTGAAACCACTGTACACATTGCTCTGTTGAAGGAAAGAGCATGATTGATTCAGCAACTTTTTTGAAAACAGGGTTATTTGGTTTTCTTGGTACCAATACTACTATCGTTCCCCCACTTTTCGTAACCCGTGCCATTTCAGAAATTCCTAATTTGGGATTTGGCCAGTATTCTAAACTCCCGGCGGAAATTACTGAGTCAAAGGAGCAATCTTTGAATGGCAAAGCCTCTGCATCACCTAGAATGAAATTGACCTTTTTAAATTTTCTAATTGCTCTACTTAATTGGTGGCGCGAGATATCAAGTGCAAAGATTGACTCCTCTGAGATCTTAGTAGCGATTCCTTCAGTTGTAAAACCGGTTCCGCAACCGACTTCAAGGATCTTAGAGTCATTTTTAATTTTTGCCTTCTCGATAACTAGTTCTCTCATTTGCTTTGAATAGAAAATTGGGTTGATATAGTCGTAAATACGTGAGAAATATTTGTAAAATTGAATAGCTCTAAATTTATCTTCAAGTAATCCCATTTGATCTCCTCCATTCCTTTAAGACTCTTGCTAGCTCTTCGTGAAATCGAAGGTATGCCAAGAGAGATGAATTAGAGCATTCTTTTCAGTTGCAGAGAGATTCCAAATGAGTTGTTTTTGGCGAGGATGTTGGAGATGAGAACTAGGTTTTTGCATGAAAGAGTAGCTGCAACCCTAAACCGTACGATAAATGCTGAGTGAGAGGCGTTAAACGTATTCCTCCGATAAAAGTTTCTGGAGTTGGTGAGAAGGCTCTCATTTGAATATTTCCTCTAGTTTTACTCTTCCATGTTTCACGACTTTCATATTAACTTGGGCGATATCTTTTGATATCACCTTGCCTCTGACAGATTTTCTTCTCCTAATACCCCTCTCCCTAGGTCTGAAACCTACACCGCTAGAAAGTAATATTTTTTTCCTACTCGGGCTTGGCAAGTCGGGCCGCATTGGGAAACCATCTTTGTCTGTACCTCCAGTTATTTGTAGTTCGTAATCTGGCGGTAGCTCAACTATTGTACCACTTATGATGTCTCCAATCTGCTTTCCAATGAGTCTATTCGCATTTGCTCCTGAAATGCTTTTTTGATAAGCTTTACCGGTTTTAGGATCTGATATGACAACTTTAAATTCCATGAAGTATCGAAGCAAACTACAGATTTATAAACGTTTGGCATGCACGAAATTCTTTACAAACTAGGTAGCTCCTTTACTGCCGTAATTAATTTTACATTTAATACACCTCTTATTGCCGATATTTTATCTACAAGCTTTTTAATTTCGTTCATTTCTCCTCTTACTAGAACCAACTCTAAGCACTGATCGCGATTTAGATGTATGTGCATACTCGAGGTAATTATTTCTGTAAAATCGTGCTGAAGGTCAACGATAGCATCACTTACTCCTTTAGTATTATGGTCGTAGATAATTGTTAGGACTCCTACAATTTCTCCCTTCTCACTTTCTAACCACTTGTACTCTGCGATATAGCTTCTTATTGCATCTCTAATTGCTTCACTTCTTGAAGAATAACCTCTAGTTTTTATGATATTGTCAAACTCATCAAGTAGATTTTTTGGTAAAGATACACCTATTCTGGTTATTCCTTCTTCCATAGTTAAGATTGTAGCTGAATTTATAAAAATCTAACTCAATTAATGATTTTAAGTATCTCTCCCATTCCTTTGCTCTTGCCCTCTCTAAAAATGAACTTTTGTCCTTTGTAGACAAATTGAGGATTGTACTTAAATCTAATTCTAACTTTACCTCTATCACCCGCTTTTAAGTATTTGCAGTCTATATCCTTAAAAATTACAGTTTCTGCGATGGTTTCAATGTGAAGTACGGGTTCGTATCCAGGTTTTATCAACGTAGGATGTGAAAATACATACACATCAGCTTCAAATTCTCTCACAGATTTTGGTTCGTTCCTACTCAGAACCATCCCTCTTCTAAGTTCATCGTATCTCACATTTTTTAGTGCAACACCGATGATATCCCCGCTTTTTGCTTTATCGATCCTGTAATGATGCATTTCAATACTAATTACTCTCGATTTCCGAAAGTTCCCATCGTTAAATGGTCCAACAAAGACTTCGTCACCTTCTCTAAGTATTCCCGATTTGACACTACCACTTACAACAGTACCTACACCAGTTACTCTATATATCCTATCAATATACATTAAAAATTCGTCACGTGCGAGATATCTTTTGGGAAGTCTAAAGAACAATTCTTCAAGTATGTCGTAACCCTCTAATGTAATTGCTGACGTTTTTACGATAGGAACAACCAATTTATTGCTCAACATTAATTTTACTGCTCCTATGACCTCCTCCCTATTTTTTATGATAACTGGTATCCTACCAACAGTTTTAAGAAGTGAAGAGATCTCCTGTACAACTTCGTCAACCAATTTATTTGGCACCATATCGATTTTTGTGATAGCAATGATAACTGGGAGATCCATAGCCAAAAGTATTCCCAGATGTTCTTTAGTAGTTCTCATGACACCATCGTTCGCTGCGACCACAAGTAGCCCATAATCTATTTTCTGACCGAGCAAACCTCTAATAGTCGTTCTTAACCATGGCTCATGTCCAACAGTATCGACGAAACTAACCAGTTTATCGGCCATTTCAACAACTCTAGCTTTCTCATTTTTACTTGCTGGATTTTTTAATCGAACAATATGGCCGTTTCTGTATCCATACACTGCGAAACTAATGTCTGCACTCAAACCACGTTCAATCTCATGCTTTAAAACATCTAAATAAATTCGAAGCGAACCATCACCATCATCCGGTTTACCTGTTATTAAACATCCAACCAATGTTGATTTTCCATGATCCACGTGACCTGCAGTACCGATTAGAATGTGTTCCTTAGCATTGGTCTTTCTGATCTCTATTATCCCTACGATCCCTCCATTGATCTTATATTCTTCTATCGAAATTATTTCAGCTTCTATTTCGTTTGCAAGTTTTTCAAGTATTTCTATTGTTTTTTTAAACTTTTCACGAGTTATCCCAGAAACTCTACCCGAGTCTGTAACACCAATAACATAGATAGCCTTACCTTTACCCATTATCAATCTGTGATTCATTTGACAAGCTAGTTGTCTGAATCTGCTCTCCTTTAGATGGTAGGAAGTTAAGTACTCTTTAAATTCGATATTTTCAACCTCACCCTTCTTTAAGAGTTTGAATACCTTTTCCACAGAACTTCTTTGAGACTTAATACTTTATATACGTTTTCTGGGTTTTTAATTTTTAGATATTCTATAAAAAATGGAAATTAGTTTTCTAATTTCTTTGATTCTAGGAGGTAAGTGGACGTAATAAATGCAGCAGCCGCAAAATTCATAAAAACAGCATATAGGAACCCCCACGAGAGATTAAATTCTTGCCAAAAAAAAGCAACGATAACCGATGCCGGAAAAACGGCTGAGCCATATACCGTGTGGTAGATACCTAAAACTGTACCTTTGTCGGAATCACTCGCTAAATCGGATATATAAGCTCGTGGAATCGTGTCTTCTATTGCTACGCTAAGTCCGTAGAGGATAAATGCTAACATGAAGATTTCCCATGATTGTGTAAATGCAAAAAGCAGGGATGAAAAACCAAATAAGATAAATCCTGCCATTATTATTGATTTTTTTCCAACAATGTCTGATATAGCACCAAATGGATATGCCGATAGACTGTAGACTATGTTGAATATCGTGTAAAATATAATTCCTTGAATTATGTTATATCCCAACTCTTCAGCTCTCCAAAGAGTAAATGCGTAACTGTATCTGCCCAATGATGCAATGAAAATTGAAAGTAGAACCAATTGCATCTCTCTGCTTTTAATTGATGAGATCACTACTCTATTTACAGTTTTGCCAGTATCCTTAACGAAATATAGGAACGTGACTCCTAAAAATGCTGGGATCGCAGAAAACAGAAAAATTGATCTAATTGATTTTTCGGTAATTCCAATTAGTGACAAAATACCGATAGCCATTAGAGGTCCAATTACTGCACCAAGAGTATCTAGCATCCTATGAAATCCAAAAGATCTACCCATTTTTCCTCCAGATTCAGCTATAATAGCATCTCTAGGAGCTGTTCGAATGCTTTTCCCTGTTCTATCAATAAGGCGTAGGATGAGAAAATCAATAGCAGAAATTGAAAAAGCAAGAGCTGCTTTTGAAACCATCGATAGCAGATATCCGACTGTAACAAAGAACTTTCTTCTTTTCATTTTATCGCTTGCATAGCCGAATGCAACTTTAAATAGTGAACTACAGCTCTCAATTAGTCCCATAATACTCCCACTTGCTAGTTTGCTTGCTTTTAAAATATCAGTGAGGAAGAGTGGAAGTATGGGTAATATCATTTCACTGCTTGCATCATTCAAAAGGCTTACAAAACCAAGAATCAGCACATTTCTGGGTATACGCATCTAAAGTTGCTTAGCTACTTCTTTTTTAATACTTGCGATTGTAATTTTGGATATACATCCAAGGACCGGAAAGATTATCTAAAAATTTTTATTACAGTTCAAAAAAGATTTTCCAATGCAAAAGCTTGTTATAGTACTAGTCATAGTAATCCTGTACTGGATGCTTGTTGAAATTCTGAAAAGGGAAGGGATTTTTGAAAAACACAATATTACTGTCTATGGACCTGTTCTCTTAATTAGAACCGAAAAAGGATTAAATTTACTTGATAATCTATCCAAACACAAATCGTTTTGGAAAAAATTGGCCAATATAGGACTACCGCTAGTATTTTTTGGAATGTTTTTTATGTTCTCACTTTTAATATATGCAGATTTTCTGATGATTCTTAACCCTCCAAAACCCTCCGAGTTAACAAGCCCAAGAGCAGCTCTACTTATTCCAGGAATTAATCCCTTTATTCCAATTGTCTGGGGAACAATAGGATTAATTGTAACCCTAATCGTTCATGAGTTTAGTCATGCCATTCTATGTAGAGTTGAAAACATTAAAGTCAGAGCCTTGGGTTTAATTTTTGCCCTAATACCACTGGGGGGTTTTGCTGAACCAGATGAAAAGGAATTAAGAGATAAATCGAAAGTCTCTAGATCTGCCAGAATAAGAATATTTTCTGCCGGAGTAACCAGCAATTTTGCTGTAGCATTCATTGCTTTCTTTATATTTATACAACTTTTAGGATTTGTGGGGCCAAAAGTTGTTGTGGTAGAAGACAATGGGTCAGTACTTGGAGAGGTTTTAGAAATTAACGGAATAAAAGTTAAAACCCAAGACGACGTTTATTTTGCTATAAACAATAGTACATTTGTAAAGCTAACGATTTACAAGAAATCAGGGGGCTTAATTAATCGTACAGTAAAAAATATACTCGGAGTAAAAATTCTAGGATTGTACAAGGAGAAAAACAAAACGTTTCCAGCTGAGAGAGTAGGGATAAAAAAGGGCATGCTAATCACTAAAATAAATGGAAAACGCGTTAAAAATTCAACCGATTTTAGAATTATTATGTCAAAATTAAAGCCAAGACAAAACGTTACGATAGAAGTTTTTTCAAATGGGTCTTATAAAATTTTTAATGTAACTCTCGAAAATATGAATGGAAGAGGGTTTTTGGGAGTTTATATTCAATTGTCTGACTGTCTTAACGGTATAAACCTCATTTACAGCCAACATTTACTTAATTCATTAAAATCTGTACCAAGATACTTCACTTCAATTCCTGGTTGGCTTTATCTTATATCCATGCCCTTCAGATTTCAGGGATTTATAGGAGACTATAAAGTCCTTTTTAATGCTCCAGAATGGTTATTTTGGTTTTTAAATGCGTTTTATTGGATTGGCTGGATGAACTTTTATGTAGGTCTATTTAACTGTCTTCCGGCGATTCCACTTGATGGTGGAAGAGTTTTCCATGAAGCATTATCCTCAGTTCTATCTAGACGTTATGGAGAAAGAGCTGATGAAATTTCTATAAAAGTTGTGAAGTTGTTGGCAGTAATAACTTTCATATCAATAATATTGTCAATCGCAATTCCAAATCTTGGAGGTTTAACATGAGATGTAAGAAGTGCGGAAAAAAGGCAATCGTGTATCTAAGACAGAATAAGTTAGCCTTATGCGGGGATTGCTTTACGGACTATTATCTGAAATTCATAAACAGAACAATCAGGAGATATTCTATACTTAGAAAGGATGAGAAGATATTAGCCGCTGTATCTGGTGGCAAAGACAGTGCGGTTATGTCCACAATTCTTAAGCTCCTAGATTATGACGTGGAGTTGCTGCACATAAATTTAGGTATAGATGACTACTCTAAAAATTCTGAAAGGTATTCAAGACTGCTGGCTGAATTTCTGGATTTAAATTTACATGTTATCGAATTGGAAAACTACGGATTTACGATACCGGATGTTTATAAGAAAAATTCGAAAAGAGCTTGTTCAGCATGTGGAATAGCAAGGAGGTATATAATGAATAGGTTCGCAAGAGAGAACTCTTTTGATGTTGTTGCTACTGGCCATACTGCAGAAGATGTAGTTTCATTGTACATTAAGAACATGGCTAGTGGAAGCAAAGCTTGGTCTGAGAAACTATTACCTCGCAATGAACCATTCGATCCAAAAATTATCGCTAAAGCCAAACCTCTTTTCTTTGGGAGCGAAAAAGAAAATCTGATATTTGCGATTGTTAATAAGATTCCATTTCTTATTGACAATTGTCCTTATGCCCCGAATCCAATTTGGAAGGAGATACTTTACAATATTGAATTAAAAAAACCTGGATTTACTAGGAATTTTGCAAGAGCCATTATTAGTAAAGACGAAAGGCTCAAAGTGGTAAATTATTGTAAGGAGTGTGGAGAAGTCACAAATGCAGATTTATGCAGTTTTTGCAGACTTAAAAAAGCTTTTGGTTAAGTCACTTCTTACATATCCCAATAAAATTTTCGTACAACTCTTTACCGTACTCAGTGTGGTATACTTCTGGATGCCACTGCACACCGTAGATTGCTTTACGTTTATGACGCATGGATTCGACATTACAAATATCAGACTTAGCCAGTAATTTAAATTCCACTGGCATCTCTTTAACCTCGTCCATGTGGCTTGCCCAAACCTTTATTTGTTTGGGAATGCCTTCAAACAGTTCATCATCTTCAACGATTTTCACGAGCACCTCAGAATATCCTCCAATTTTTCCTTTTCCAACTTTACCCCCATAAACCTCCGCTAATAGCTGATGACCCAAGCAAACACCTAAAATTGGAAGATCTAATTCTTTGATATATTCTCGACATAAGCCTACCCTCTCTAAACTAGGTCCACCGCCAATTACTAGTCCATCAACTGATCTTAATTCTTCTAGAGGTGTTGTATTGTCGATTAATTTGGCATCAATACCAAGTTCTCGAAGGATCCTTTGGATGAGATGGTTGTATTGACCGTAGTTATAAACAACATAAATCTTCATGAATTTGGAGGTTATTCTGAGATTAAAATTTAAAATTTACGATTTTACATCTTTAGCTGAAATCCTAGATCACTCTATTCTTTTTCCTCATCACCCGACAATGATTTCGTTAATGACTTCAAGTGATCTTTGTTCTCTACATATCTTCCGTTCTTAGTGAGGACTACAAGCACATCTCTCGAACTCTCAAGGTTTTATACGAAATCTTAATTAGGTTCAATATTTGAGGGACAGGGCTCATAATAGCTCCTCTAACCAATGCAGATTCATCAATGGGGGTATTATTAAAGCACCTGGAATCATTTAGCTTAAGAGTATACTTCATCACTAGTTCAGTATTACCTGCAAGCTTAAATTCGTATTTCGGTCCTATTTGCCATCTCACTTACAATTTTTTATCTTGTTGTCCGAGACACTTTTAACTACCCCATTTTAAAGAATCATAATCCCACGCAACCTTTGAATTCCCAACTCTGTTTTCTATTCTTATTCCACGACATCACCCTTTCCCGTTCTTAATCCGATAACTAGTATTTCATAGAGCAATCGATTTAACTCGCTGCAGTTCTCGCAACTTATTATCAATATGACCCTTACTTTAACAAATACGTAGTTGCGCAAGGAGAATTCTCCTAATTTTACCTGCATATGCTTCAACTATGACTACTAGTTTTGTAATCAAATTATTACTTTTTTACAATACCTTCTCTACCTGATAAAGTTGATAGAAAGATCTGAATGTGGATCTTTTAGCTATAGAACATCTAAAACGGCATCAATAGAGGCCTCAACGCAAATAGGCTCCCCACATACATTGACAACAGTTTCGGGATCTTTTAATAGATGACCAGTAGTTATGCAGACAACTGTCTCATCAAAATCTATTTTCCCTTTTTCAACCAGCTTCTTAAGGCCAGCTATACTCGCAGCAGATGCGGGTTCCACCCCAATCCCCTCTTTTGATGCTAAAAATTTTTGTGCGTAAATAATTTCATCGTCGCTTACACACTCTGCAAGTCCCTTAGACTCATAGATGGCATTTAAAGCCTTTTTAGCGTTTACCGGATTTCCAATCCTAATAGCTGTAGCTAGGGTCTCAGGTGATTTTATCGCTTCAATTTTGCTTAGACCTTTTATAAAAGCTTTGTAAATGGGATTTGCGCCCTCAGCTTGGATTCCAACCATCCTTGGAACGGAATTTGTTAATCCAAGCTTAAAGAATTCTTTAAAACCCTTAAAAATAGCTGAAATATTCCCTGCATTACCTACTGGAACGACAACTACGTCTGGAACTCCAATTTCATCTACTATTTCGTACGCAATTGTTTTTTGGCCTTCGAGCCTAAATGGGTTGACAGAATTAAGTAGATATAAATTCTTTAGAAGTGCTATTTTCCTAATAATCATTAAAGCTTGATCAAAGTTCCCTTTAATTCCAATTACTTTCGCACCGTGCATTATAGCTTGTGCAACTTTTCCTAGCGCTACTTTGCCAGCTGGAAGCAAAACATAAGCTTTAAGTCCAGCTTTAGCGGCATACATAGCCATAGATGCTGAAGTGTTTCCAGTTGATGCACATGCTACAGCTGTTTTTTTCAACTCGATAGCTTTTGTAACACCAACAGTCATTCCACGATCTTTAAACGAACCAGAAGGATTTAGACCCTCATGCTTGATATATATATTTCTGATTCCAAGCTCTTTCCCCAAGTTACTAGCTTTGTAGAGTGGAGTTCCACCCTCATTTAGTGAGATTGGCTCTATTTTTATAGGAAGCAAGCATTTATATTTCCAAACCCTTAGCCCTTCTCCATCCAATTTAAAATCAATATTTATCTCATCCAAATTTAGTTTCACTTCTAAGAGACCGCCACATGAGCATATGTATTGTTGATCGTCCCACTCCTTTCCACACTCAATACATTTTAGAGTGTGCATGTTCGAAGGTTAGGGTACAATTTATAAAATTAACAAGTTTTGTATTTTTATGGAACTCCTAAAAGATGTGAAAGTCCTTGAACTTGGTTATTTTTATCCCGTACCCTTCTGTGCAAAGTTGTTAAATTATTTGGGGGCCGAGGTTATAAAAATTGAGCCACCATCTGGAGATCCAAGCAGATTACTGGGACCAATTTTCGCTGGATTTAATTACAACAAGGAGATAATTAAATTAGACCTGAAAAAATTTGAGGATAGAGAGGTATTTTATAAACTAGCTAAGAGTTCTGACGTAATAATAGAAGGCTTTAGGCCAGGTGTCGTTAAAAGACTTGGGGTAGATTATGAAACAATTAAGAAAATTAATCCCAAAATCATCTACTGCTCAATTTCCGCTTTTGGTCAAAGAACTAAATTGTGCGAAGTTCCTGCACATGATATTAACATTTTGGGTCTTGCAGGTATTCTAGAAGTTTCAGGTTTCGGTGAACTTAGAGATCCAAATGTACAAATTGCAGATTTCTCTTCATCAGTTTATGCAGCATTGCTAATTGTTGCAGCTCTCTTTGATAGAAAAAGAACTGAAAGGGGAAGATACATAGATATAAGTATGTTTCATTCGGCTATATTTTCTATTCCGCTTCATTCAACTTCAATTTTGAATAACTTGGGAATTTTGCCATCTTTTTCAAGTAATCCTGTTTATGGAATCTACGAAACAAAGGATGGCTATATTACCGTCGGGATTGTTGGAGAGGAACATTTTTGGAAGAGATTCTGTGAAGCGCTTAACTTAGATTTAAATATGGATCTAATTGAATCTTTCAAGCATTACACAGAAATTCGAAGAATGATAAAAGAGAGAATAAAGAGAATGACGACTAAGGAAGTATTAGAACTTATGAAAAAAGCTGATGTACCAGTTCTAGAAGTGCTTAGCCTTAAAGAAATTGGAGAAATCGAAAATAGACTTGGTGAAAAATTAGTTGAGAATATAAAATTTGAAAGCAAATATGCAAAGGTGATTAAGCCACCATTTAGGGTTTACTAGGAATTCAGAGGTGAAAATTGTGGATATAGTTGTTGGTGGAGGAAAATTTGGATTGGAAGCCGTTAAATTTTTAAAAAAATCGAGAAGAAAATTTGTTGTTCTTGATATCGACTCCAACTGTACAGTTGTTAAAAAGCTTAAATTGAGCGAGTATGGCAGTGGAACTGGAGAAGAATTTCTTGCTGGTGGTATTGAAAATCTAGCCAACTTGATAAACGAAGTTAACCCTGAATACATATTCCCTACCGCTCCCCTACATATCGCAGCTGAAGTGGCAAGAGTCACCTACGGTTTCAAACCTTGGAATGATGGTATCAATTATATTCTGGCTGGATTACCTCTTAAAATAATAGTTTCCGTGGGTAGAGGTAGCGTTGTAGTTAGTTACAATAGAGATGCTGAATGTGTCCCTAATTGCTCAGCGCCAGACATTTGTCCAGTAACAAGGCTCGAAAAGCCCTGTCCAATGTACAAACTAATTAAATTTGCAAATCCTAAAGTTTATTTATTGATTAGTTATCAGCTAAAACCAGGCCTCGGAGCGATCAAAGCTGAAGATTTCAAAAATTTTTTGAACTGGGCAAAGAATCGCGAGAAAGTTCTTGTGGCAACTTCTTGTAGATGTCACGGTGTGATTACGGCTCTTAAAAGGTAAGATTAATTTATGGAAGGCGTCCTATATTCATTGGTATCTGCTTTATGTTGGGCGTTCAATGGAATATTTTATAAGAAAGCAGTTTCTAAGGTGTCGGTATCTACTGCTATTTTTCACCGCACAATAGTTTCCGCGATATTATTTGGCTTAATCTCTATCAATTCAATCCACTTGGTTCTGAGAATAAGCGTCTTTACCCTTTTAATTTTAATTTTTTCCGCAGTTTCA
>CAZPML010000038.1:0-12090 GCA_964587675.1 uncultured archaeon | reverse complement strand
GGAGATTACTACAAAAACCGAAGTAAAGCCATCTCTTAAACTTACAGATGTCAAAGGAATAGGCCCTAAAAGAGCTGAACAACTGAGGAAAATAGGAATTCAAAGCGTAGAAGACTTAGCGAATGAATCTTCAGAGGAATTATCAAAAAAGGCGAAGATCATCGTTTCAGGAGAGAGAAAGGTCGATCTGAAGCTTTTACTTGAAAAGCTCTATGAGATGGGGATTAGGAGGCTCATGGTCGAGGGCGGAGGAACGCTGATCTCATCCTTGATAGCTGAGAGGCTAGTTGACGAGATGTACATCTACTATGCCCCAATTTTCATTGGGGGCAAGGGATCTCCAACAATCTGTGATGGGAGCAGCTACGAGCTGCCAATCAGGGTAAAAGTTGAGAGCGTTGATAGGCTCGGTGAGGGGATCTTGTTTAAACTGAAGTTCAAACGATTTTCTTAAGTCTCTCATTAACCTCCCTCTCAACTTCCCTGTAAATGCTCCTCCCATGCGCATCTATTGCAACTATACAAGGGCCAAACTTCTCAACTTCGAGGATCCATACCGCCTCAGGCATTCCCAGATCTTCCCAAATGAGGTCCTTCACCCTCTTCACACATTTCGCTGCAAGGGCTCCAGCTCCCCCGGTATAAGCTAGGTATATTGCTTTACCTTTCATAGCCTCAACAACTTCGTCACTCATCCCACCCTTACCGATTATCACCATGCAGCTAACTTTCTTGAGTATCTCCTTTGTAAAACTGTTCATCCTCGCAGAAGTTGTTGGTCCCGCAGAAACGACTTTCCAGCCATCTTCCTTCTTCACCAGGGGGCCGCAGTGATATACAACAGACCTCTCAAAAGTAAAGGGCAGCTCTTTCCTCTCTTCTATGAATTCGAGGGCCCTCGCATGAGCTTCATCCCTAGCGGTAAACATCTCCCCAGTTATGTAGACAGAATCCCCAACCCTAAGCTTTAAAATTTCGTTAAGAGAGACGGGAGTTTTCAGCTCCATAAAATCACCTCAAAACTGTCTCAGCTCTTCTGTTAGCCCAACACTGGATGTTTATCGCAACAGGCAAGCTTGCGGTGTGGCAGTAAGCAACTTCTGACAGGACTGCAAGTGCAGTCGTTTTCCCTCCAAGCCCCATCGGCCCAATTCCAAGTGAGTTGACTGCATCGAGGATTTCAAGCTCAAAATCGTTCATTTCAAGGACATTTCTAAGCAAGGCCTTTTTTGCAAGCTTTGTTGAAACGTCAAAAACTCCACCAATTCCAAGGCCGATTATTATCGGCGGACACGGTTTTCCTCCGGCTCTCGCTACCGTTTCTACAACGAAGTTCTTTATCTTTCTAACCTCAGTTGGTAGCATCATCCTCATAGTCGAAGTGTTCTCACTTCCCGCACCCTTTGGCATCGCAACTATCCTGAGCTCGTCACCATCAACAAACTCGACGTTTATTACAGGAACTCCATCTCCAGTATTGTCTCCAGAATTCACCCTCGTAATTGGATGAACGGCGTTTGGCCTGAGTGGTATCTCTCTCGTAGCTCTTCTCACTCCATCTGAAATTGCAAGCCCCAAGTCGAAGTCCAAGTTTAGTTCCTTGCCAATTTCAACGAAGAAAACGGGGATTCCAGTATCTTGGCATATAGGAACTCCGAGCTTTTTTGCAGCTTCTACATTCTCCAAGATCGCTTCTAGGTTTTTCCTTGCGATCTCTGAATCCTCCCTCTCATATGCGATTTTTATTGCTTTGACGACATCTTCAGGCAGTTCTGTGTGGGCTTTCCTCAGTATTTCAACAACAGCTGAAACAACATCCTCATATTCCATGGAGAAAATTCTTAGTTGTATAAATTAGCTTTGGATGTACTTCTTCACGAATCCATAGAGCTCTTCAACTTTTGTGACTTCCTTTTTTATCTTGCAGAATATCTTTCTCTTTATTTCAACGTCTGCTACGTTTCCATAGCTTAAAAGGGCCTTGCTCAAACCCCTCTCTATCTCCCTACCCCTCTCATCGTAATCGGTGAGGATGATTGTCTTTCTCTTCCCTACCCTATCCGCAGTTGCGGAATAGCCCGAGAAAGTTAAGATTTCGCCGGCCACACCGAGCTTTCTGAGAGATGCAACGTCCCTCTCACCCTCAACAACTATTACCCACCCATTTCTCGCCCTCTCTTTAAGCTCCTCCAGTGCCTCAAAAAGGTCTTCAAGCTCAATAACGCTCATATTTCCCTTATTCCAGGCTCTATTTGGACCACAACATCCGATATGATTCCCCTCTTTATTCCACCCCTCACAACAACGAATGAGCTGTAGTAAATAACCCTGATCCTCCCGATGTCTTCTTCGCTAGCCCCGAGCTCCCGAGCAAATTTTCTGATTTTCCCCTTTGCAGCCTCGATGATTTCGCTATCATCTGGAATGCTGCCTTTCCTGAATGGACATTCCTCAACAATCCCGTTGAATGCTGCAGAGCCCTTCTCAGTATCGAACCTTGCGTAGATTGTCAAGCTGAGCCTTGAAACTGCCACACCTACTGCATTGACCGCTTCGCTGTGTTCGGGAACTACGAAATCTGCTCCACACCTCCTTGAAATTTCTGGGATGAGAATTGGTGCAAGATATCCCGCCCCAATGACTCTTTTATATCCAGTTTGGGCTATGTTCTCCGAAACTACAGATATGAACTGATCAACAACGCTTTCAGAATCTATACCCCTACCAGCTTCTCTTGAAGCCCTATAATCCCCTATCTCATGTCCAAGACAATTTAAAGCATCTGTGAGTGTAAATTTCGATCCTCCAAAGGCTATTGGTCTGTCTATCCTTTCAGGCCTCAATTTTCCATCTGATACTAGAGAATCGCCACCAAAGGGTATGCTAAAAGAGTCTACGCACCTTATCAAAGTCTTTCTACCAGCTATGTCTATCCCCTCAACTATGACCGGCATTCCATCCTTCAACCTGACGAAGTCGGTGGAAGTTCCGCCAATATCAACAACCAGTGCATCCTTTTCACCAGTCAAGTAACTCGCTCCAAGCGCAACTGCTGCTGGACTGGAGTTGTAGAGTTCTGATGGATTCTCAAGAACTACTTTGTAAGGAACTATTCCTCCATCGCCTTTAAAATAGTAAAAATCGCCTGCATAACTCCTTATTAATTCCGTTAACCTATATGCAGTCTCCTTGACTTTGGCATTGACAACCGTTGTATTTATCCTGGCAGGATAGTTCAGCCCACCAACGAAGTGGCTCAATGCTATCTTCTCCTTCGAGAATTTCTCTTCAGCTATTTTGCTAACTTTCTCCTCAAGTACAGAGTTTCTGACCGAAAACTTTGCAGCTATCGCTAAATTATCGTACTTCCCATCCAAAGACTTCCTAATTTCGCTCTCATCAATTTCCTCAACCACATCTCCCCTATGGTTCACGTATCCCTTCAAGACCACACCCAGATGGGAGTAGTTTAGTCCTGGGCCAGGAATGAGAAGTGTGAGCGTTTTAATTTCATCAAATTTTGAAATTATCAGGTTTAGGGGAAGTGAGGTGCTCACGACAAGTTTCTCCTTTTTAAGATCAACGTGTTTCGAGACTTCCTTCAAAACACCCCCAATTCCAATTTCGTTTGGTAGCTTTATCGTTTTAATTTCGTCAGAAACTATAGCGGCATCTGTGTTCGTGCCACCAACGTCTATTCCAACGATCATTAAACCGCAAATAGTATGCTGGTATATAAATTCTTTCCAAAATCCTCTAAATTTCAATTACTATCCAGCTGATTCGAGATCCAGTAAGAGAGCTGAAATCCGTGCCACCAACTTCAAGCGAAAATTTTGCTGTCCAATCTTTTTTGAATGAAATTTTTCGATGAAGCTAAGGGCTAAACCATTTTTGATGAAAAACTTTCTAGAGCTAAATTTACAACAAATCTAGTTTTTTACTTATTATTCCGAAAGTTAGAAACGTGGAACTTATGCAAAATAAGAAAAGCTTTTAATCAAGTTCCTAGACGAGGAGAAAAGTACGATGACCTAGTACCCTAAAGAAGGAAGGAGGTAGGAAAGTAAATGGTAGTCGTTAATGAGAACTTCACCCAGGAACTTATCGAATTTGGAGCTGAAAAGGTAATGGAGTGCTTCAACTGTGGTAACTGCACGGCAATATGTCCAGTTTCAACAAACGAGCATTCGTTTCCAAGAAGATTTGCGAGGTACATCCAGCTGGGTCTTGAGGAGAAGGTTCTCGAGGCTGAAGAAACGTGGCTCTGCCTATCGTGCAAGCTCTGCACTGAGATGTGTCCAAGGGACGCTAGGCCAAGCGATATAATGGTAGCTCTTAAGAGGCTTTCGGTTGAGAATGGGAAAACGCCGCCCTACATAAGGGATTTCTTCCAGAACATAACGAAGCAGAAAAATCCATGGGGTATTGGAAAGTTCAAGCGAGACAATTGGATAAAGAAGGCTAAAGTGGAGGTTCCAAGGGTCAAGGAGAACCCGGAATTTGAGTGGCTCTGGTTTGTTGGCTGCGCTAACAGCTTTGAAGATAGGAACATCGAAGTTACGGTGAAGATAGCTAGGATTCTAAACGATATTGGTGTAAACTATGCAATTCTCGGAAGAGAGGAAGGATGCTGCGGTAACGATGTGAGGAGGGCAGGGGAAGAGGGGTTATTCGAACTTCTCATGGAGGAAAACTTGAAAACCTTGGAGAAGTACGGAGTTAAGAAAATACTTGTCCACTCTCCCCACTGCTACAACACATTCAAGAACGAGTACGATGGATACGAAGTAAAGTTGGTCCTTGAATTCATTCTTGACGCAATTAAGAGCGGGAAGCTAAAGCTGAATCCAATTGAGGTAAAGGTAACTTATCACGACTCCTGTTTCCTTGGAAGGTACAACGAAATCTACGATTTGCCTAGGGAAGTTCTGAAGTCCATTCCAGGTGTGGAGCTTGTTGAAATGAAAAACACCAGAAAGCTTTCCCTCTGCTGTGGAGGAGGGGCTGGAAACATAGTCGGAGAGTACCCAGGTGAGATAAACCCAGCTAGATTGAGGGCAAAAGAGGCTGCAGAGACTGGAGCAAGCATTCTAGCTGTTGCATGCCCATTCTGCCTTCTAATGCTTGAAGATGCGGTAAAAACCGAAAAGTTGGACGACAGGATCGTTGTTAAGGATATAATCGAGCTGATTTACGAATCAGCTTACGGAGAGGGGTAGGTTAGAGCTTTAACCAACTAGACACAAAGATGTGCCTGGACAACCACGACTGAGCAAAAAGCCAAGTTGAGAACCCGTTACATTCCGATGCAACAACGCTCAGCGCAAAGCTCCAAAGTTGATGATCATCAAGCCTAAAAACCGTCGTTAGAGTGAATATCTGGATCACCATCTGAGATATCTTTTCTTTTGGAATTCTCTCCTTTGGAACGTTTTCCAACGAGTTCAGAGCCTCTTTTGGTATTGACCCAAGTCCGAGATGGTCAAAGAATGGAAGGAAGATGGATGAGAATCTGGCATACCAATTTCATCAAATCCTAGCCGGTTCTCTTATCTCCAACTATGCCTAGGCGGAATGATACTCAATTTCTTCTCAACTTTAATACTTTGGGTGGATGTAAACTGGTTCATCACTAAGCGAGATCTCAGTTGAATTCATGACCTTCCTGTCTCCATAGATGTCAACAACTTCTACCTTGCCCTTTATCTCCTTAGGAAGTTTGGCCTTCCCCCAAAGCACATATACAACCCTATCTCCAATGGTAAACTTGTACTGCCCCACTTCCGTCCTTACACCTTCCCTAGTCCTTTTGTACTTTTGCTTTATTATCTCAACCTTATCGAAGTAGTCGAGTTCATCCACCAAAGTCTCATAAACCCTCTGGGTAGAATCGGATTTCCAGAATTCGTACCAATTGCCTATGTGGAAAACCTTCTCTGCACCATTTGCAAGAGCGAATACGGTACTTCTTACGAGCAACTTCTCAACTTCCTTGATGTTTTCTGGGGGATTGAACAGATCTCCATACTGGACCTCGGTTATCCATATCTCCTTATTTATCCCATGCTTCCCCAAGAATTCTTTGAATTTGATCAAGTAGAGGTCTTCCCTTTCGCCGCTAGTCGTTATACTGTGAACGTTCGCGATGTCGAAGTAGTCCTTCGCCTCATCCATTATCTCATCCCAGAACTCAACAAATCTAGGTTCCATAGAGGCCATTCCTGCCATCAAAACCTTCGCCTCTGGATCGGCTTTTTTTATCGTCTTGTAAGATTCCTTGAGGATTTCCAAATATTCCCTTGGAGAACCGGCGAAGAACCTTAAGTTGAACTCGTTCTGACCTTGAATTGCTGGTTCGTTCATTATCTCCCAGTACTTTATCCCATACCTTAATCCCTCGAGGTCCTCAAAGCCATCTCCATCGTACCTCTCCACAACCGCTTCGAGGAACTTTAGGTAGGCGGTCATGTTGCACGGTTTTCCAACCTTCACCCTCACTTCTCCCTTCGGAGTTGGCAGGGTTGAATAGTACTCATCCCCATGGCAGATGTCCTGATCCCAGTTTGCGTAAGGCATTATGGTCAGTAGTATTGCCCTGTCTCCATACTGGAGTGCCCTAATTATCGTATCCAGCTCAGAAAAATCGTAGATTCCCTTTTCTCTCTCCACGTCATTCCAGAACACAAAAAACCTTATCCAATTCGCTTTCCTAACTCCTCCAATCCCAGAGAAGTGGGATTTCTCAATTTTCTCGATTTTCTCTTCCGGTTTTGGGAAGATTGGGGGCTTCTCTGGAAATTGGATCGGTGGTTTGTTTTCCTGAACGCAACCGTAAAATATTAGGGAAAGTAGAATTAGTAAAATTAGAGAGAATTCCCACCTCATGTCAAGGCTCGTATGGCTCCTCACCAATTGACATCTTGCATAACTCGCTTACCATGATGGGCCTCATACCAATCTCCCTGACTTTTCCAGATAGGGTAAGATAGCACATCGGACAATTGAAAACGACATACTCAGCGTCGGTATTTGCCATATCCTTCAAGTTCTTCTCCTGCAATTCCTCTGCCACATCTCTCCTTCCAGCAAACTCAAATGCGGCTCCACAGCAAATTGCTCTCTCCCTGTCGTACTCCCTCCTAACCCTCTCAACACCTATTAGATCAAAGAGTTTGTCAAGCATCTTGTCAGTTTCTGGACTCAGTCTGTTTGAGCAGGGCCTTTGGTATGCAACCTTTATACCAAGCTTTTCACACCCTATCTCCCTAAGTCTCCTGTAAAGGTGCTCAAATAAGTGTATAGTCTTGAATGGAACGTCTATTCCATAAGCATTCGCAAATGAGTTGTAGAATCCGTAACATTCATCGTGGAATAGAACTATCTCCTTTGCGCCGAACTTCGACATGTTCTCAATTATCTGCTTTGCCCTCTCTTTGACAACAGATATCAAACCGTAGTGTAGGTAAAGCAGATTGCAGAAGAGAAACCTCCCTCTCACAACATCGTAGCCTTCATACAACTTCCCCTTAATCGCATCCTTAAATTCCGGAAAGAGGCAGATGTTTATTATCCTCTCACCTACTTTCTTCGGCCTGAACTCTCCCTCAGCTTTGTACCTGTTTATAAGGACTTCCTTCATTTTTTCATCTAAGAGCTTGACTCCATACTCCTCTTGAAGTTCAACTATCCTGTAGAAGGGATGATTGTTGTAGGGGCAGTACTCCTCGCATCCATAGCATGTCATGCACTCCTCAAGAACCTTGCTGTACTCGCCCTTTGCAAGCTTTATCCTCTCCTCCCTTGCAGATTTTAGATCGTAGTTCAGGTAGAGGCATTTGGTTAGGCAATCATAGCTCTCGCATTTGAGACAGAGTTCTGGATCGAATCTGAGCTGAAACATGAATAGAGTTCGAACTTTAATTTTTATACTTTCTGAAACGGGTTGAAGTTCAACATCTCCCAAAACTTGTGATTCATTACCAAATTATTAAAAAGTTAAATAAAATATTACTTAAGTAAGTGGTTAATTCAAAATTTACATCTTTTTTCATCGAGAAAAAGACGTCATTTATCTTTTTTTCGGTTTTTGGAACCTCTTCCAATCTAATTGGCAAAAATTTATATATGCTTCCAACTTTCAATCTTTGAGCCGAGGTGGTTCTATGAGCGAGGCAAAGGACTTGGTTAAGAAGATGTGTGACGTTCAGAATGAGAGTGAGGATATAAAAAAGGATGCTGCCGGCTGGAGTGGAGTCGTCCAGTACGTTATCGATGGGGAGGAGTTCTACGTAGAATACAAGTCGGATGGGAGTTGCGAGTTCAAGGAAGGAAAGCATCCTTCGCCAACTTTCACGATAATCTCCCCGCCAGACTACTGGGTTACAGTTCTAAAGGGCCAAGAAGATCCAGTTAGTGGATTCATGATGGGAAAGTACAGAATCGAAGGAAACATAATGGAGGCGCAGAGGCTCGCTGGATTGCTCAAGAAGTTTATCGGTAAGTTATAACTTATTTCTATTTTTCCGATAAAAGTTGTTAAGAAATTGAGAATTTTATTAAAAAAAAGTTTATTTTATCAAACTCTTTTAGGAAAATCGCCGGTGAGGTTATGATAGTGATCGAGGCAGAAGGTCTCTGCAAAAACTTTGGTGAAGTGAGGGCACTAGACGGTGTGTCATTCAAAGTAAAGAAAGGGAAGGTGTTCGGATTCCTCGGACCAAATGGAGCTGGCAAAACGACGACTGTGAGGATACTTACCGGCATAATCAAGCCAGATTCTGGATACGCATGGGTTAATGGATATGATGTTGTGAGGGAGAAATTGAAGGTAAAAAACTCGATTGGTGTCCTTCCAGAGATTTCCAACGCCTATCCAGATCTCACAGCTTGGCAGAACCTCATGCTAATCTCGAGCTTGTATGGGATTAAGAGGAGAGAGGCTGAAAAGAGGGCGAACGAGCTGTTGAAGGAATTTGGCATAATCGAGAGGAAGGACAGCAAGGTCAGGGGATTCTCGAAGGGAATGAAGCAGAGACTGATGCTCTGTATGGTCCTAATCAGCGA
The DNA here is from genome assembly GCA_964587675.1 of uncultured archaeon. GTDB lineage: Archaea > Halobacteriota > Archaeoglobi > Archaeoglobales > Archaeoglobaceae > CAZPML01. The sequence continues at coordinate 3,024 of CAZPML010000038.1, read as the reverse complement.
CCCCAAAATAGTCTTTCTCGACGAACCCACAAGTGGTTTGGATGTAAAGAGTGCAAGGATGATAAGGGAGAAGATACTAGAGATGGAGAGGGAGGGGAAGACCGTTTTTCTAACGTCTCACAACATGGATGAAGTCAACATGCTCTGCGATGAGATCGCAATAATAAACAAGGGGAAGATAGTGGTGGTAGATACTCCGGAAAGGATAAAGCAGAGGGTTGGAGGGAGTGTTGCTGTTGAGGTTAGTTTCAATAAGAAGGTCGAGCTCGACGCAAAGAGGTTTGGCGACAAGTACATCATCTACACAACCGACCCCTATGAGACGATATGTGAGATCGTTGAGTTCGCAAGAAAGAACGGTCTAAAGATAGTTTCGATAAACACAAGGACTCCAACACTTGAAGATGCTTTTCTAAAGCTCCTTGAGATGGAGGAAGTTGAATGAAGTGTATTGCGATTGCTAAAAAGGACATAATAATGTACTACATGAAGGGGCCCGTCGTTATCTTTGGAATTCTGCTTCCCCTTTTCCTCTTTCTTGCATTTTGGATTGGGAGAGACATACCAGAAAACTTCCTCATGACCGGCTTAATCGCAATGACCGTTTTCTTCTCTTCAACTTCCGTTTCTCCAGTAATAGCGCCATGGGAGGGTCAGATGAGGACGCTTGAGAGGCTCATAGCATGCCCCGTATCGACCACAACGATAGTTTTTGGCGACGTCCTCGCATCCCTCAGCTTTGGAATTGCAATCTCATCTGTGCCGATACTACTCTGCCTCGCACTTGGAATAAAAATATGGTTTTTGTTCCTAATCCCGGCGATTTTCCTATCGGCCTTTTGCTTTTCTTGCCTGGGCTTGCTCTTCTCCGCCTACCCAACAAACCTTCCCTCAACAATAATGATGATATCTTCGATGGTCAGGTTTCCCCTAATTTTCATCAGCGGTATCTTCATTCCCCTAGAAGACCTCCCATTCTGGGGAAGAGCTATCTCTTTCCTCTCACCCCTCACCTACTTCACCGACATAGTCAGATTTTCCCTCGGTCTTAAACCCTTCCTTCCAATCTACCTCGATTTCCTAATTCTCTCCCTTTTCTCACTAATCTTCTTGGGATTAGTTATAAAACTCCAAGAGAGAGCTCTACTCAAGAGACTCTGAATATCAGCAAAGCCCTCAACTCTCTAACATTCACCCTAACTTTAAAAATTATCAAATGATTTTCTCGAGGAAATTCTCTTTTTTACCAGTTTCAGCTCATCCAAGAAACTCAGAAAATCTGGAGTTGAATTTCAGTGATGTTTCAAAAACATTTGTCGAACTTCTGGCTGGAGAAGAGTGGCTTAATTGAAGGAGACCTGCCGACGGAGCTTAGAGATGGAAATGCCCTTACAATCTACGACGAGCCAGCTGGCTTTGGCGGGTACAATTTTGATGATGAGGGTGTTTTGGCGAGGAAGAGGAAGCTGGTTGAAGATGGAGTTGTGATTTGCCACCTGAACACGAGAGAGAGTGCCTTTAAACTTTGCGAGGAGCCTGGGAATGCAAGAGGCCTCTTTACAATCCCAAAAGCTTTCCAGACAAACTTGGTTGTTGAGAAGGGCGACTGGAGCATTGAAGAGATGATTTCAGAGACAAGTGAGGGATTTCTGGCTGAAGGTATTTTGAGGGCGGAAATATTTGGTGAAATGATTAGGATATCACCAGAACTTTGCTGGTACATCAGAAGGGGAGAGATCCAGACCCCCGTTTTGGTAAACGAGATCAGAATTCCAGCTTCAGATGCACTAAAAAGAGTTGTTGCAGTAGGAAAAGAAATGTTCGAGAGAATAGGGTTTGAAAAGGGCTTTCCAATATCCGAAAAGTCGCCCCCAATTTTGATTGAGGCAACAGTTGCATAACAAAATTTTTTAATTTTCTTTCATTATGAATTTACCTGTACTACGAAGACATAATACAACACCTTGGCGGACTCATTGACGGGGGAGTACTCCTACTCCTACAACCAGTACAGTCTTGGAGGATAGGGATCATCCACGTGAAGCATAGATTAGAAAAGGGAGATTTCGCATTGTTTTAGATTTCATTCTGCCAATCTCAAGATTCATTGACAGGCTCAAGAGTGCTGGACTTGACGCTATCTCGGAGGGGAAGAAGGGGAACATTGCGATCGTTAATACTTTTGATGAGTAGGATCTCGGGCATGACTTTATCTATCCAGTTGAAGTCCATCCAAGAACAGTGGTCACGAACCTGAGGAGGATAAAGAAGGGGATTGTTGAGAAGTACAAGTTGGGAGAGGAGATGCATAGTTGCCGTAACTCTCGACATGGTTTACAGGAGATGGGGTGCAGATGCGCACCGAAACCTAATGATAAGGTCCCTCGACATATTTGAGCAACTTGAACTTGGCGGATATAGAATAGCCATAATCCTAATAGTTAATAGAGATGCACTACCTAAAGATCTCCATTTCTGGCTCGTAACTCTATCTGACCAAGTAATCCTTACTGAAGGCGTTTTGAAGGAAGGTGCGTTGGTTGAATCGCAATTGCCAAGAACAACAAGCCTGATTTTGAGCCAACGATAATACTGAAGGAGACCTTATGAGGAGTCGATACTAATCTAGGGTACGAGAACTATTGGGCTAATCTTAATACCTGAAAGCAATTCTGGTAGGCAAGTGGAAAGTAGAGCCAAAACAAGCCCCAAAATCGCATTCTTTATGATGTTCTTCCCTTCTTCTCTCATTAACTCATCTCCAGTTATCAGCTTTGCTGAACCTCAGAGAATTGCTAATCCAAAAACTGACGGGACCAGAATTCTCAGAGCTTTGACAAACTCCGAGATCTCCATGAATTTCCTAGGATGGAAATCTATAAAACCTTGATTTTATAACAAATAACAAGATTATAACAACAACATCAGCCATGTTTTAGCGGGGGTTGCCGAGTGGACAAAGGCGCCGGATTCAGGGTCCGGTCCCGAAGGGGTTCGAGGGTTCGAATCCCTCCCCCCGCATAA
>CAZPML010000037.1:0-12336 GCA_964587675.1 uncultured archaeon | reverse complement strand
TCTTTATTTTCCCAACGTATAATTCCCTACAATTCACATCCATTAAACCGTCATCATCCACAACCGTCAAGCAGATCTTATACTTTCCTTCGTTCTTGAAAGTGTGCCTTACCACTTTACCTTTGGTTGAAAATCCATCACCAAAGTCCCAGAGGTAATTAACAATCTTTCCATCTATGTCATAAGACTTCGATGCATTGAATGTTATATTTTCCATTATTACAGGGTTTTCTGGTTCATAATCGAATTCTGCAATGGGTTCTAATTTCTTAGACCACTTCGTAGAAGCATAAACTTGGTACTTGCTACTTACTATTATCTCGATCCTATAAGGAGATGTTTCCGGTGTTTCTTCCATACTTCTTGAGAAATACCAAATAATCTTATCTCCCGGATTAATCTTGTAATCCCCAGAGGCAACACCCGGTAGTGGTTCTTCTGGGTAGTTCACCCAATACATCCAGCCGGAAGTTTCGCCTGCTTGGCCCGTGCAAACGTCTTTAATGCAGTCAACAAAAATACCCCACTCGGTATTCTTTAACTTGTAAGTGAATCCATAAATTTCAGCAGCTTTTATAAGAGATCCCAAAGCGGTGCGCCAGTTTATTTTTACGACTTCGCCATCAACTACTTTCTCGAAATATCCAGATGGGATGTATCGATAAGATTCTTCCTCCTCCTCTTCCTCCTCTTCCTCGCAAGTTATTATACTGATAGTTTTTGTAAATAGAAGGTATTTATTATCGGAGAAAATAGATACGTTTAGTTCACCCGGTATTTTCGGTAAAAAATACGCTGGATTAGATTGGTCCGCTTCTGTAAATATCGGTGTTCCATCGTTCATTCTAAATACCACATAAACGTGCTTATCAACCGAAACTGTAACTCTTTCACCAACGCAACCTCCGTTGATGTTTACATTTAATGCCAAACATGGAAAAATTGAGAGTAAAAGAAGGAGAGTGCATAGCAGATATCGTTTCAATCAAATCACCTCTACCTCAATGTAATTGGAAAGATAAATAATCGAAGTTGGATATTCCTCCAACCTGTAAATTCCCGCATACAACTTAAATTCTCCTGTGTTAACCTCCTGAGGCACGTGTATAAGTACAGGAACTCTTAATTCAAGGTTTGGTTCAAGGTAAAAAACCGAAATACCTGCAATTGGTTCACCATTTTCATTCGTGCCACTAACGACCAAAACGTACCAACCCGACTCTGAAACTGAAACATTAACATGAGATGTTACGTAACCTCCTCTTTCCGCTGACGATGCCGTAAACTCAGATATACCAGCTCCTTTTAGGTCAACTACTATCTCTAAAACGATACTAGCATTGCTTGGAGTGGAAGATAAATCACCGTATGTATAGTAGAGCCTATCACCACTTTTTAGATAGTATTTATTTATCCCCACCGAGGGCATCGAATCATTAACCCAATACATCCAGTACCTACCAGAACTCAAGTCGTTTTTTACTCCAAAAATGGAGGTTAACAGAAAACTTCCATAGGTTTCGTACCAACTGTCATCGAGTTCAAAACTAAAACCTATTTCCGCTCCGTCATACTCGCTCCCACAACTTACGTGATAGAGGGCTGATAAAGCGGATGTTGAGCTCACTTTATATTCCTTATTTGAAACATTGATCTTCAGTGTGCCAGGATAAAGGGTAACGTTAAGAGAGATTCTGCCCTTTGAATCGAAACAGTAGACGTAACCGCTATCTGCGCCAATGTAAAGTTTACCATCCGAAATAAATGGTGAGGACATAATATTGAAGTACTTTCCAGATGGAGGTTTAAGCTTGAAGTACCATAACAATGATCCGTCATCTAAATTAAGTGAATAGATCGTTCCTTCTGGGACATTTGTAGCAAAATAAACGGCATTTCCTGCTACTGCAGGTGAAGACCATATTTTCCCATTTGCTTTAAATTTCCAATTTATTTCTCCATTTTCTGCATCAATAGAGTAGAGATAACCATCGCTTGATCCAACAAAAACCTTTCCATAAGCCAATGAAGCTGTAGAGATCGTCCCATTAAAATTTATTTTCCAAGCTAGAGACCCATTTAGGTCTATGGCGTAGAAGTTATTTTTAGTGGCAAAGAAGACCTTACCATAACCAATAGAAGGTGAATTCGTTATTTTACTATCAACAGAGTACTTCCAAATTAAATTGCCATTTTCGTCAACGCAGTAAATCGCGTGTTCGCTTCCAGAACTCCCCGCAAAAAATATTTTCCCATCGTATGCAGAAGGAGAAGTGTAGTACATTATTTCTCCACCAGTAACAAATTTCCAAACGATTGAGCCATTAAGATCGATTTTCCAAAGTGTACCGTTAGAAAACGTTAGAACATAAATTGAGTTGTTGTAGATCAATGGTGACGACGCTATCCCCCACCACGACGGGGATTCCTCCAATTTTAATTTCTTCAAAATTGTACCGGTCTCAAGATCGACGAAGAAAAGTTCGCCAGAATGATTACCGATAACAAGCAGTTCATCTTGAATCGCTGGAGTTGAAGCTCCATCGATCTCATCAATTCTCCAAATGATATCTCCAGATGAAGCATTTAGGCAATATAAACCAGGTTGCCATTCTTCCCAGCCAAACCAGTTCGTTACGTAAACTCTGCCATTAAATACAATGGGAGATGATCCAACTAATCCAGAAATTTCCTTTTTCCAGACTAAATTCGGTATAATGATGTTCGCTTCACTGAAATTCCCAGTTCTTTGACAATCTCCATGAAAAGTGTATCCAAAGGAGCTGGCAGGAACTAACAGCAAGATTAAGACAAGTGAAGCAAGGAACGCTCTTGCCGAAATCATAAAGTTTTATTGTCATTATGTCTAATTAACTTTATTGAATTTATTTTCGTCTCGTCTAATTAATTTTAAATTCATTTAAATTTCTTAACAATATCAACTAATTCTTTTGCTGCTCGGGTTACATCGCTTGACGCAGCAATTTCGGATACAACCGCTATTCCAAACGCCCCAGCTTCTAGTACATCTTTTACCAAACTTTTTTTGATACCACCAATTGCTATAACTGGTATATTAACGGATTCTGCTATTTTCTTAAGACCTGCCAATCCTATTGGATGTCCGGCATCCTTCTTCGTCTTTGTCTCGAATATTGGTCCAACACCCAAGTAGTCGGCATATTTCTCGGCTAAGATTGCTTCCTCAACACTTTTAGCCGTAACACCAATGTATCCATCAAAAATATCACTGATAACTTCATATGGTAAGTCAGACTGTCCGACGTGAACCCCATCTGCATCAGAAGCAATAGCTATGTCAACTCTATCGTTTATTACTAGAATTGAGTCGTATTCCAGAGTTATTTTCCTCAATTTCTTTGCGATCTTGTACATTTCCTTTGATGTCATCCTCTTCTCCCTAAATTGGATTGCTCTTACTCCTCCCTCTAGTGCTTTTTTTGCTAATTCCTCATGCTTCCCGTATTTAGAGTCCGTAATAAAGTAGACAGTAAATTTTTCAAGCATCGCAATTCTTTTAGTCAAATGGATTTTATAAAGTTAAGTGTCGATTAAGGATTTACTGAAAGGGAGCATTCCACAATCCCATCTCAGATACATTAGAAGGAGTTTCGAGATCATAGGCAATATTGTAGTTATAGAGATACCCAACGAGGTGACTAGTTTTAAGCAAGAAATAATTAAGGCTATTCTAGCCAGGCATAAACACGTAAAGACGATTCTACGAAAAATCGGAGAAGTTAGCGGAGAGCACCGGGTTGCAAAATATGAGATCATTTACGGTAACCAGACCGAAACGATGGTTAAAGAATTTGGATGCAAATTCCTAGTTGACCCTACAAAAGTATACTACTCTGTAAAACTTTCAAGCGAGAGGCAGCGAATTGCAAAGCAAGTAAAGAGTGGTGAGAAGGTTTTAGTTATGTTCGCTGGAGTTGGGCCATTCCCAATTTTAATATCAAAACTCGCAAATCCTGAACTAGTGATAGGAATAGAGATCAATCCACATGCTGTTAACTACTTTAGAGAGAATATTAAACTGAATAAAGTGGAAAATACTGTAAGGGTTTATGAGGGAGACGTAAGAGAAATTTTACCTAAATTGAATATAATATTTGACAGAATAATTATGCCCGCTCCATATTCGGCGAAGGACTTTGTTTATTTAATTAAAGATAAAATCAAAGTTGGAGGCACCGTCCATTACTATACATTCGAAAGTATAAATAGGGAAGAGAGTCTTCCACACGAAGTTGAGGAGTTATTTAAACGAAATGGGCTAGAGTCAAAGGTAATCTATATTCGGAAATGCGGGAGCTTTGCGCCTTATGTAAATAGATATGTGGCTGATGTTAAAATCATTGGAAGATCGAATAAGAGAACGGCAGATTTGGGAAACTTGACCAAAAATTTTTTTGCCTAGATCATTAGGAAAATTATGAAGAAGTTACTGGCCATATTGCTCATCTTCACACTCACAATAAGCTTATCTTCGGCTCAATTTCAAAATTATAGAAAGGTTGAAATAAAAGCCGTCGCCGTAACCAGTGGAGAGAAACCGACTGGAGTTATCATAAACATCACAGTCATCGTTACACCCGGAAAAGGAAAAGTTTTCGTCTCTACAACACCCTTTACCGAGATAGACATGCAGGGTAGCGCTCAATTGGCAGCAATTACCGCTTGCGATTTGCTCGGCATTGATTTTACCAAACACGATTTCTTTTACATAATCGAGGCCGATGCTCCAATTGTTGGAGGGCCATCAGCAGGCGGTGTTATGACTGTAGCAACCATTGCCGCCTTAAAAGGTCTAAAAATTCATGAATCAGTCTACATGACGGGAATGATATTCCCAGATGGTTTCATAGGTCCTGTTGGAGGGTTAAAATACAAATTAGAGGCCGCAGCTAAAGATGGTGGAAAAGTATTCTTAATTCCAAAGGGTCAGCGAGTCACTTACGTCGAAGAGAAAAAAGTAAGGAGAGTCGGCATCATCAATATAATAACTACGGAATACAAAAAAGTTGACCTAGTTGAGTACGGTAAAAAAATCGGAATAAATGTCTATGAAGTTGGTACGATCAACGATGCTCTTCGATTCTATACGGGATATGAAATAAAGAAACCAGAAGTTAACTTCAGCATCGGCGAATACTCAGAACTTCTTAAAACCCTTGCCATTGAAATGAAGAATGCGCTTCAGGACCTGATTGATGAGACGTCTTTTAAGCTCAGTGATGAAATTAAACAGATTATAGCAAGTGGCGATGGATTCTACAGATCCGGAGAATATTATACAGCGACCAGCAAGTATTTCCAAGCAAAAATTTCAATTAGATTCGAATTATATAAAAATAAGATTCAAACTGCAAAACAGTTTGATGACGAAGTTGAAAAAATTACAAATGAGATTAAAAAATTGAAGGACTATTTAGCAAGAGAAAAGATAGGAGTTAACTCATTTCAAATAATCGCCGCTGCACAAGAGAGAGTTGGAGAAGCTGAGAAGTTATTGGATGATTCACTAAATGCCAAAAGTGATGAAAGCGCTCTTTACTACTTGGCTTATGCGAAGGAGAGAGTCGAGAGTGCAAAAATATGGCTAACGCTCTTACCCCACCTAAGAAGTGACTATGAGATTCCAAATGAAGAGATTCAAAAAAGAGCTCAATTTTACATTAGCCAAGCTAAATCCTTAGTTGTTTACGCCTCATCCCTTAATGGCGACCAAACATTGTTGAGCAAGTCACTCGACTCTATATCCATTGCTAAGAGGTTATACGCTGACGGATTTTTTGCTGGTGCTTCAATGACTGCTGTTAGTGCTCTAACAGATGCTAGTTTGTCCATTGAAACAAAATACGGTGATATAAGTACGAAAATAGATGAAGTTAGAAATGCAGCAAAGGCATCATTAGCAGAGGCTGAGAAATCTCTTTTCCCAATCCTGCCCGCAGCCTACTACGAATACGCTGAAAATCTGGAGAACAAGTATGCGAAAATTATGTACTACACGCTTTCAGAAAGGCTCGCTAAGCTACTTTCGGTAATTGCAAAAGTTAACGTTGGCAAAGAAATAATTCATACAGGATTTCCAAAAATTCAACAAATTAAGACTCCAAAGAAATCTAGAATTGAAGAGATAGTAGTTGAAGCACCGGGTTTTGAGATTTGCTTGGTGGTCTTGGCTTTAGCAGTTTTAGCAGTTACTTATAGAAGAGTAAAATAAATATAATACATATAACTCCACTCAAAAAAGTTGCGAGCAAATTCACCGCAGAATTTGTTAGTAGACCTTTTCTTTCAAGAGTGGCGCCAAGTAAGCTATCGATATGTACTGATATAAAGGAAGCTAATAAAATAGGCAAAAAGTAGTTCGCTTTAATTATACCAAGAATTAGTGCAGATAAAGCAACAACAATTGCTCCGCTAATGGCTGCGAATTCACCGATTAGAGAAACTCCGCCACTTTCACCGGGAGGGACCCTTTTAAAATTTGTCACTAAGTAAACTTTACAAGACGTTTTTCCAATTTCGCTTGCCATGGTATCCCCCAGAGCGGCAGCAAGAGACGCTACAAATGCATACGAGAATAACGGAGATCCAGTAACTCCATAGTGTATGGCAAAGAAGAGTGGAGCTAAACTATTTCCAAATACATTTGCGTATCCCCTTGCTCCTCCAGCCTGCTCTGCGACCCCAAAGTATAACTTAACATCGTATTTATACTTGGTCACAACCGAACCAAGGATGTAAAATGATAGTAATGTTAAGAAATACCTGATGTCTGTAAATATTATTAAAGTAGTACCTACGATTGTTGCACTCATCGAGCCGCTCTCATCTGCAACACCTGCTTTTAATGCTAAAAAACTAACAACAAAAGATATACAGAATGCCAAAGCTAAAATGTACAACGACGTTGATGGCATGTAGATTTTAAAAATAACGAAAACAGTGGCGACTGCTATTAATATTGTTATTCTCTTATCGGCACTACTTTCAATGCTTTCAACTAAAGACGCCGTCAAACCACCAGCCAATGCTAAAAAGAACAAATACGACACGTCCAAATTTTTACCAGAAGAGATATCAAACAAAAAGAGGAACGCGAAAGCTGCTAGTGTGTAGAGTATTATATTCCAAATATGTCCCCTTCGAAACTCGTGAATTAAAACCAGAAATATTGAAGCCAATATTACATCCATTGGAAGAGAGAAGCTTGCTAGTATCACGAAGAGAGTAGCGATCAATAATGTATTTAGGTAACTAGGTTCCACTTCTTTTTTAAAGCTTAATCCGAAGTACACGACCGTAGCAGCTATGAACATACCCACTACCATTTTTGAGTCCAAGAAAATTGCGATGATAGACATCGCTGCCATTACCAGGCTCGGTAGCATTGGGAAAGGTTAAGTATTATACAATAAAAATTTTAGTTAGAATGCTCTTACATAAAATTTACGAGAAAATGCTCGAAAGAAGAATTGAAAGAGTTCCAAACCATATAGTTGTAATTTGCGATGAAGTCAATGATAAATTTGAAATGTTTATAAATTGGTGTAAAAAATTTGGAATAAAAGAGGTGACCCTCTGCATCAGTTCTTCACCGAAGATAGACATTAATGGTATTAAAATAAAGTACATCGACGACAGCAAAATCGTCGAAACTGGTCATGGAGAATTTCTACTAAACGTAATAGCTAACTACAGCGGAAAAGATGAGATCATTGGTGCGATCAAAAAATTAGCATACATGGTTACTAATGGTAAAATCGAACCAGATAAACTAAAAGAAGAAGACATTGAGAAAATGCTTACAATAAAATCCCAACCCGACATGATAATCAAAGCAGGTAATGAGATCCCTGAATTTTTAATTTGGCAAAATATTTATAGTGAAATATATTTTATTGACATTGATTGGAAAACTTTTAGATACGTAGACTTTTTAAGAATGCTTCGTGAATACCAAAGGAGGGAAAGAAGATATGGAAGATAACATTAAGATGATAAGAATGATAGCAGATTACCAATTTGGCAAAGGAGCAGGGAAAATCCTTTTCCCCGATTCATGTAAATTTTTACTTTCATCAACCGGAAAGGTTAGACAAATATTTGATGGCGACACCAGAATAGCCACTCTTCGACCTTTTTCAGGATTCTTTACTCTCAGTATTGAGGGGGCTAGAAGACTCCACAGATTTTTCCAATATCCAAAATTGAGGGTCATCGTTGAACCAGGAGTTTCCAAATTTATTGCAAGTGGTAGGAGTGTGTTTGCAAAACACGTCGTAGATGTTGACAAAGAAATAAGAGCTAATGATGAAGTAATCGTTGTAAATACTTACGATGAACTCTTGGCAACCGGGAGGGCTATTCTTTCAGCAGTTGAAATGCTAGAAATGGAGAGGGGGGTTGCTGTTAAAGTGAGGCAAGGTGTTAAGAAATGATCCGAGTTGATAAAACAAAAAAAATTGCGATAGTGAAAAGAGGAAGCGTTATTACGAAAAGCATAAAGTTTGATGGAACGATAATTTCAGGCATGAATTGCAGTTTTCTTGGGGATGTAATAGCTAAAGAAATCAAACTAATGAGAAATTGTGTAATTAATGGAGAAATAAAATGTGATAAACTCATACTTGGCTCAAACTCGCAGTTTAATACAATCGAAGCTAAAGAAGTTTTAATACTGAGTAAATGTACAGGTGAAAAAATCAAAGCATCAGGAGACGTTAGAATAACCGACAATTGCAAGATCAATGAAATCTCAGCAAATAGGCTGATAATTGAGGGTAACTCCAAAGTAGACAAAGTTGAGGCAAAAAAAGTGATCGCGCTCTCTCACTTTGTTTAGAAAAATTTTTTTACTTGATATCAAATATTCTTTATGAGGTCAACATTGTGGATAGTTTGCTTAGAAGTGCTAAAGAGGGTTTCACCCGAAGAGTTGGAAGAATTCCTGAATTCAAATTCAAATGAAAATTATGAAAAAACTTAAACACTCTTGGCTCCTCTAAATGTTATGAACCTAATTCTTCTAGGTGCTCCTGGTGCAGGTAAAGGAACACAAGCCAAATTAATTTCCGAAAAATACGGCATACCACAAATCGCAACTGGAGACATCCTAAGGGAAGCCGTTACAAGTGGTACAGAATTGGGAAGAAAAGCTAAGGAGTTCATGGATAGAGGAGAACTAGTGCCAGACGAGATCGTAATTGGAATAGTAAAAGAGAGGCTCGCTCAACCCGATTGTGAAAACGGTTTCATTTTAGACGGTTTTCCCCGTACATTAATTCAAGCAGAGGCTTTAGATAACATTCTTGCTGAAATGAACAAGAAAATTGATGCTGTTATCAACATAGACGTTTCTGAGGAGGAAATTATCAAAAGGATAACTTACAGGAGAACTTGCAAGAAATGTGGTGCAATCTACCATTTGATCTACAATCCACCGAAGGAGGACAAAAAATGCGATAAATGTGGGGGTGAACTATACCAAAGAGATGACGATAAAGAAGAAACCGTAAGGGAGAGATTTAGAATCTACAGAGAAAGAACTGAACCTTTGATAGATTACTACAAAAAAAAGGGTTTGCTGCATAATGTTGATGGTACTAAGAACATTAAAGATGTGTTCAGAGAAATTGAGGATGTACTAAAGCAACTAAAGTGAAATTTCAGTCGATTCTTTCATCTCACCTTTCAACCAACTTAAAATCATTCCTTGAACCTTTAAGTTTCTTCTAAGAAAGTGATCCCCGCCAATTACCTTCAAATACATTTTAGGATCTGCCGCAGTTTTAAACAATCTCTCAAAATGATGAAATGGAACTATTTGGTCTTCAGTACCATGAACAATTAATTTTGGTATCTTCACATCTCCAATCCATTTCAAGGGTTCAATTTCATCGAATTCTCTCAAAAAGCTTCTATAGAAAAAGCTGAAGTCCCCAATTCCCCTTAACACGCCTTTGGACTTTGCATTCTGGTATATAATTCTAAGCGATTCCTCAGTAAATATATCAGAACTACAAGGTGACGATACAACTACTAATTTGGATACATTTTCTAATTCCGCAGAAGCTCTTATCGCTACAGATCCACCCATACTATACCCAATGATAGATACTTCCCCAAACTTCTCGGCAACCTCCCTAAGATCCTCGACCCACGTTTTTAAACTGAACTTACCTCCACTTTTGCCAGTTCCCGAAAAATCAAATATCAGCGTAGGATAAGACTTGGAAAAGAAGTTTGCCAATTCGTAGTAACTTTTATCAATAACCGAACCTGGTTCGAATGGTAGGCCGTGACAAACTATTAGGCAGTTTTCGATACTAAACCTGACGAATTTTTCACCTATATTCGCATCAATGAACATTTAACGATTTTATTTAATTCCAACAAGTTTTTCAAGATCTTCCAAATCCCTCTCAATTTTAGTTATTTCTTCCCTTTTCTTCTCGATCAGATCTGCTACTATATCCCTTAACTCCCTTGTTAACTTGTAGCTTTTCAAGGGTCTTCCTTTACCCTTCTTCTTAAGTTCTCTCTCTTTTACCCATCCCCACTCCTTCAGATCCTTCATTGCTAAGCTTACCTCTGGCTGCCTTAAATTTGCAGCCCTTTCAATTTCTCTTGAAACGGCCTCGCCTGATTTAGATAAAAAAACGATGACTTTGGCTATATTTCTATTTAATCCAGTTTCAGCGAGAAGCGTGACTATTCTTTCATCCTTATCGGATAATTCTTCAACCATTAGCCGCACCTCCTTACATAGCAAACATATACTATCTACTATATAAATTTTTTTCCATTTTGCTATTTATCTAATATACTTCTTTAATGGTAGATAAAATTTATTTTTAAGAAATACCTTTAAAATAACTAAAAAAACAAAAATGAAGCTAAATTCAACTTAAATTTCATGAACTACTTTTTAAATATTTTAGAATAAGCATTTTTTGGTATAAAGAATTTTATCAAAGATTAATTTAATAAATTCAAAAGATGACCAAATATTTTATTTCTGTTACTAATATATAGAGAAATAATATTCTAGTGATTTAAAATAATTAAGAAGAAATTAATAAGTAAAAATATTAATATCCAATATTAATAAACTTCCTTATATAAATTTCAAAATAGTGTAATAAAAGAATTAGTCTATAGGAGAAAATTTTTAAACAACAAAAATCTGGAATTTTCATGGACGTTGTCCATATTATTACCGTCCAATCAAATGCCGAGCGGATTGTTGAGAGCGTAAAGGCTAGCGGATATCCTATTCATCGTGCATATCTTGTTTTCGATAACGAGGGGGCGAAGAGGACAGCCGATGATGTTAGCAAAATTTTGAGCTCACTGGTAGATGTTGGGTACATTAGTGTCGGAGATATAAACATTTATCAAGCTGTCTGGGAAATTCTCAGGACTGTCAGGGAGGAGGTGGAGAAGGGTAGCCAAATCCTTATAAACGTTACAGATTCAAACAAATTCTTGTGTTTAGCATGCTTTATAGCAGCGCAGATCTCAGGAAGTAAGATGTATATGTTATTCAATGGGGAAATCTCAGAAGTTTTAACACCTCCGATAAAAACAATCAACGAAGATAAATTAGAAATAATTAAAGTTCTTTATAAAGAGGGTGGAGAAGTTGATTCAATAAATAAACTCATAGAACTCGTTGAAGGAAGACTTGAAGAGCATAAAAAGTACATGGCCCAGAGGGCTAGGATGAGCTATCACTTAAATGGACTTGAGGAGGATGGGTTAGTAATTACAGAAAGAAAAGGTAAAAATCTGAAGATAATGTTAACGGAATTGGGAAAAGCATACGTCGTAATGTTTGCTTAGTCAATATGTTGTCTATTCTTATAGTTTCCGACAATGAGAACCATAAATTCATAGAATTGGAAGAATGTCTTATTAACGACTATCATATCGACTATTCAACAGAACTACTTCCAGATCCAGCAGAACTCAGTCAGATTGAGTTCTCTTATGAAATTATATTCTACCTGAAAAGACCTAAAAATAAAGAAATCCCAGCAATTTCAAGGCTAGCAAAGAGTAAGATTATGATCTTTAGAGTTAAAAGTGGTTACCAATGCATTTTGGATATAAGAGATGTCATTCCAGTTTCGAATCAAGTAACGCTAAATGCTACAGCTATGAGAGGAGATCTTAGATATTTCAGAGGTGTAGATAAAATTTTTGGAATCGATGCCTATCATATGGAAGTTGACGGATGCGAAGTAGTTTTAAATGGAAACAGGGATACAAAAGCGATGTTAGGCGACATAACTT
>CAZPML010000036.1:0-12366 GCA_964587675.1 uncultured archaeon | reverse complement strand
ATTCTTTAAATACAAAGTCTGGTGTTTTTATAACTGATGAAGATTTTCTCAGATCCCTTTCGGTTCTATAGTCTATCCCAATTTTTTTCAAGTGTTCTTCAATTATTCTTTCCCCTAGTTTCCCCTTTGACCATTGCAATCTAACTGCCAAAGGCGAATAAACAAAATCCGTGATAACGGCCTTCCATATAACCTCCCTCATTTCCTCATCTTCACAGTATTCGGGATTGGAAAGCACTCTTACGATCTCTTTTCTTGAGTATCCCATTCCCTGAAGTAAAAGTCTTACATTCATCACTGGAGTTAGTGAGAGCCAATCTGGCATGCACTTATTCTTTTTCCAATGTCTAACCAAGAGATCAACTTTCTTTTTAAAGTAACCATACTTTCTTTTTACGTTCCAAATTATCTTTTGTTGAAGGATTGAATGCAGCATTCCGCGTGGATATTGTAGTTTGTCCAAATCTTCAACCGAATTTAATTTTTTTCTAATTCTCCTATGCTCCCTTAAATCCAATCTCATTATTTCTCAGATTTCCTTACTGAATATGTAAAAAGAATTCTTACTTTTCCTCCCCTTAAACCCGCATACTTAGTACTCAATTTAATCCTAATTCCTCCAAAAGACTTTTTTAGCTTCGATATGAAAAACCTTGCGTCGTTTACATCCGAAAAAAATAGATCCAAGTTGTAGCCTTCCTCTTCAATACTAGTATTCGCCATTTTTTTGGTCATTCTCTTTATCAGTTCAATTGAATTCTTGTCAAAGTCTCTTATTTGAACTATGCAAGGATGCTTCATTAGTAATTTTAGATAAAATTTTAAAAAATTTACTGGATTAAAAAAATCATCCCTTCATTCTCTCAATAGCCGCCTTTATCTCATCTACTGAAGCTTCATCTTCAATTGTAGATAGGTCTCCAAGGCTTGCACCGAGCCAAAGAGCTCTCATAACTCTCCTCATTATTTTGCCACTTCTAGTTTTTGGAAGGGCTTTGACGAATTCGATTTCCTTTATTACAGCAATTGGACCGAGTGTATTGCGTACATGCGCTTTTAATTCATCCTTGAGTTTTGAAGGGTCTTCCACTTTGTAGTGTGGATCTAAGACAACAAAGGCGCATGCAACTTCTCCTCTAAGTTCATCAGGTACACCACATACCCCAGCCTCGACAACTGCTGGATGTGAAACTAGTGAACTTTCAATTTCAATTGTACCTATTCTATGACCAGATATTTTTATCACCTCATCCGTTCTCCCAACGAACCATATGTAACCATCTTCGTCCTTATATGCTGCATCTCCAGTATAGTAGTATCCCGAAATTACGTTCCAGTAGGTATTAACGTACCTATCATGACCTTCCCACAATGTTGGCGTGAGTCCTGGAAATGGTTTCTTAACTATGAGAATTCCCTTTTCACCGGGTTGTACGCTCTTGCCCTCTTCATTTACAACATCAGCAATTATTCCGGGAAGAGGTAAAGCCGCTGAACCTGGCTTTATAGGAAGTAAATGGACACCGTAGGGATTACCTATTAAAGGACCAGACGTCTCCGTTTGCCACATGTGATCTATCACGGGAACTTTATCTTCAAAGACCTCTTTTTGCATCCACTCCCATGCTGCAGGATTTAATGGTTCTCCGGCGCAGAAGACTCTTTCAACAGAACTAAGATCATGTTTTTTCGCGTTTTCAATACCGAGTTTCATTAACATTCTGACACCGGTTGGCGATGTCCAGAAACCTGTGACCCTGTTCCTATCAATGATGTCCCACCACATATCAGTTCTTGGATAATCTGGAGTGCCTTCATAGAGTATAGATGTACATCCGTGCATTAATGGTCCGTAAACATTGTAACTATGGCCCACGATCCAACCAATGTCCGAGGTGCAGAACCAGACGTCAGTTGGTTTCAATCCATAAACCAATTTACCCATAGTGTAAACATAAACTGAATATCCCCCATGATTTTGAACGGTAACTTTTGGTTTAGCTGTTGTACCAGAGGTTGGTAGCAAGAATAGGGTTTCGTTTGACTCCATTTTTTCGGGTCTGCCACTCTTTCCTTTACCATAGTCCAAGAATTCGTCCCAAGTTAGGTCTCTCTCGGTTTTTTCAAATCCATATTTTTCAAGAACTATCACGTTTTGTACATTATTCCTAACTTCATCGCTTGAATCAATTGCGTCATCAACAGTCTTTTTCAGATCAACTTTGATTCCTCTTCTAGTTGTTGCATCCTGTGTGAACATAAATCTTGCTCCAGAAATTTCCAATCTATCAGCTACTGCTTTTGCAGAGAATCCAGCGAATATCACAACATGTGGGGCACCAATTCTTGCACATGCAAGCATTAAAGCTGCAGCTTCAATACCCATAGGCATGTATATCGCTACGGGTTGGCCCTTTTCCACACCCAATCCCCTTAAAGCTGAAGCGTAATTTTTTACAAGATCCAAAAGTTGAGAGTAAGTAATAGCTCGTTTTTCACCAGTTTCACCGCTTTCATAAATGAAAGCTGCTCTTCCCGCATTTCCCTTTTCAATATTATAATCTAAACAGCTATAGCATATGTTCGTTTTTCCACCAATATACCAACTGAACTTTTTTTGCTCCTCGTCGAATTCAAAAGTTTTATCCCATTTTTTAAACCAATAGACTCCTTTGGCTTCTTCTGCCATTTTTTCCCAGAATCCTTCATAGTCTTTTTCTGTAAATTCCATCAGTTCTTTGACTTTAGGAGAAATAAGTTCCGCCCTTCTAATTTCTACCTCCATGCTAATATTAAATATTTACAAATATTTAATGATTTCGAAAGAAAACAAATATGCATTCTCCCATTCACAGTTTATCGCGATACGTGGAAACGTCTGCAGAAATAATAAAGGTGCGATTTGTTATTATTCCTTATTATTTTTATACTAAATAATTTTAAATTATTTGAAGAAGTAATTCAAAATTTTTTTATCATAAGCCACAAAGAATCCTAGATGAAAGATACTTGTGATATTTGCGGGAAAAAAGTGTTTCTACCGTATAAATGCAAGTACTGTGGTGGAACATTCTGTAGTGAGCACAGATTGCCTGAGAACCATAATTGTCCAGGAATCCAATACTGGAATGTTCCTGTAAAGGTCAAAAAAGAGCCGAGGGTTCGTGGTCTTGCCATTCTTAGTTTTGGTGCAAATAATTTGGTAATTATTACATGCTTGGTTCTCTTTTTCATTTCGATCTTGGTTCCAGAGTTTACGATTAGATACTTAGCTTTGCATCCATCAATACCCATTTTAATATCGATGCCGTGGCAATTTTTAACTAGCATATTCCTTCACTTGGGATTTTGGCATTTTTTCGTAAACACGTTTGTTCTCCTCTTTTTTGGTGGTGAACTTGAAAGAAGACTTGGTAGTAGAAGATATCTAGAACTATTCCTGCTTTCCGGGATCGCAGGAAATTTTGGATATGTAGTTTATGCAAATTTAATTTCATCCAGCTCTCCAGCTTTAGGCGCATCAGCCGCAGTTTTCGGTGTTATGGGGTGCCTAGCAATTATAGCACCCGAAATTAGGATGATAATATTTCCATTTCCAATACCCATAAACATAAGAGCTGCATTAATTCTATTTGCAATCTATGACTTCTGGATGATGATCGCAAATTCAATAGGAGTTTTTTCAACTAACGTAGCCAATATAGCCCATTTAGCTGGACTAGTTATTGGAGTTTACTATGGTAGGAAAATTAGAAAATATAGTCACCGATATGATCGTTAAACCAAAGGTTTGGATAGAGAGGGAACGAATTGGGGAAAAGGTCGTAAGATGCTTAACTGTTATTATAAAAACCTCGGGTTGCAGATGGAGATCCTGTTTCATGTGTAGTTATTACAGAGATTCCTACCCTTCTACTGATGAAATGTTAATATCCCAAATAAACTATGCTCTTAGCAAAAAAGGTGATTCTAGAGTTTTGAAAATATTTACGTCAGGAAGCTTTTTTGATGATAGAGAAGTTTCATCCAGTGTTAGGGATTATATCTCACATTTAGTTGAAAAATTAAACTTTGAAAAACTAATCGTTGAAAGTAGACCTGAATTCATAGAACCCGAAAAACTTACAGTTTTTGAGAGTATAAATTTAGAGGTTGCTATGGGCCTAGAATCTGCAAGTGACTACATCCGCGAAAAGTGTATTAACAAAGGATTTACTCTTAAGGATTTTAAAAATGCATGTAACATTTTAAAAAATTCCGAGTTTAGAGTAAGATGCTATCTTTTACTCAAACCTCCATTTTTATCCGAGAGAGAAGCAATTGACGATATTATAAAATCCATTGACAAAGTTAGAAGCTACGTAGATACCTTCTCTATAAACTTAACAAATGTCCAGCGAGGAACATTGGTTGAGAAATTGTGGAAAAATGGTCTTTTCAGACCGCCTTGGCTTTGGTCAGCATTAGAAATACTTAAAACAGTCGAAGACGATGTTATTTGCGACCCGGTTGCTGCTGGGAAAAAACGAGGTCCACATAATTGTGGAAAATGCGATTTTAAATTTGCTAATGCTATAAAATTATATTCACTTTACAAAAATAACTCTTACCTAAATTTATCCTGCAATTGCTATACCAAATGGAAAAAAGCTATTGAACTCGAAGACTTTACTAGAATTCCTCTATGGTCGTAATTACAAGTTGATAGAGCGCGAAGTCCATTCAAAAGTGTACAAGCAATCTCGGCTTAGGAACAAAGAAAAGTAACCATTTTCCAAACAGTATTTCGAATGAGATTCCCGCTATGAATATCATTATAGATGAGAGAATTACAACTATCACCGCCTCTAGAAAATTTATATTTAATAAGACCTTAAGACCGTAAAAATAAAGAAATAAGAAAATTATTGGAGAAAATAGCAGAAAGGGTGAAAACATAAATAAACTAGTAATCAATGCTGAAAAAATAAGCGAAGCAAAATTTGCAATCGAACACTGGATTAAGTTCCTGTTTTTCCCTATTAGTTTTAGACTTAACCAAATTACAAGCCCAGACGAAATGATTAGAATTAAAGCTCCAATAAGATGAAGAAAAGAAAACAAGAATTCAGCCAACTGATGCACCCTCTTCCGCTCCCCTTACGAGCTTAATATACTTAGCTAAGTATCCGCCAAGTTTCTTTTCTTTAGGTTTCCACTCCTCTTTTCTTTTTTCTAAAGTTTGTTTATCAACGAGTAGTTCGAGTTTTCTTGCTTTTATGTCTATTCTAATGGTGTCTTCATTTTCAACCAGAGCAATCGTACCACCTACTGCAGCTTCCGGGGAAACATGCCCTATACACGGACCTCTGGTCGCTCCACTAAAGCGCCCATCAGTTATTAATGCAACTCTCCGCAATCCCAACCCTGAAATCGCTGCTGTTGGTAGGAGCATTTCTGGCATGCCTGGTGCCCCCTTTGGACCCATGTATCTGATTACGACGACGTCTCCTTCACTTATCTTTCCATCCAATATAGCTTTCAGGGCCTCTTGTTCGCTATCAAATACCTTCGCGTTTCCCTCAAATTTAAGCATATCTTCTTCTACAGCTGCAGACTTTACAACTGCGCCTTTTTCAGCCAAATTACCTTTTAAAATTGCTATTCCCCCCTCCCTATGATATGGGTCTTCCGGATCCCTTACGATATCTCTTCCCCTTAAAATTGCATTTTCAGCTATATCATACAATTTCTTACCGACCGCGGTCATCTCGTTGTGGAAGTATTTCTTAGCTTTTTTAATGATCATCGGTACACCCCCGCTTTCGTCTAAATCAACTATCATATCCCTACTTGCAGGGTCAATCGAAACAATATGGGGTGTTTTTCTGCTTATTTCATCAAATTTATCTAAACTGAGCTCTATTCCCGCTTCCCTTGCTATCGCAGGCAGATGCAAGACTGTATTAGTTGATCCACCTATTAGCATATCCATTGTAATAGCATTTTCAAAAGATCTTTCATTAACAAAATCCAATGGTTTTACGTCCCTCTTTACTAGATCAACGACTAATTTGCCACTCTGTTTAGCTATTCTAAGCTTCCTCGATGACATGCATGGAGAAGTTGAGGAATATGGCAAGCTTAGACCCATCGTCTCGGTCAATATTTGCATAGTATTTGCGGTAAAGAGTCCCTGACAGCTACCACAGTACGGAGCGCAGAAATCTTCATATACCTTAAGTTCACTTTCACTGATTTTACCGGCCTTATACATCCCCGCCGCTTCGAATGCATCTTTAATTGATACTTTCTCACCTCTAATCCTCTCAGGAATCATTGGCCCACCAGTCACAGCGACTGCAGGGATGTTTAAACGTAGAATGGCCATGAGCATTCCAGGAATGATTTTATCACAACTTGCGACTACAACCAATCCATCGAACTTATGAGCCTCAACCATCGATTCGATCGTATCAGCCACTAATTCCCTAGATGGTAAGGAATAGCACATCCCTTCATGACCCATGGCTATGCCATCACAGATCCCGATTATTCCAAATTCGAAAGGCACACCTCCTGCCGAACAAATTCCCTCTTTTACAGCTTGTGTTAATTTGTCCAAGGCCATATGCCCAGGAACAATAGTGTTGAAAGCGTTAGCTATACCAATGAAGGGTTTTTCCATTTCGTCGTCTGTAACTCCCAGCGCTTTTAGAAGAGCTCTATGAGCCACCCTATCTATACCTTTCTTGGCTACATCACTTCTCATATCCCGAAACTATTTAAGAAAATTTTAAAGTTTCCGCTTATTTTATAATCACATTAGTACACCACCAATTGTGTACGAGGAACTTGCAACAGAATTAGTTAAATTCGCAAGAACAAGAGAAGATGTTCTTAGAATAAAAAGGGAATTTGCTAGGAGATATCATTTAAACAAAATTCCCTCAAATGCAAAAATATTGCAAGCTGTGAGAAATTCTGATTTCTATGACAGGTTAAGAGATTTACTTAAAATAAAGCCCGTCAGAACGATTTCAGGTGTCGCTGTAGTGTCCGTAATGACGTCGCCAGCTCCTTGCCCCCATGGAAAGTGTTTACCTTGCCCCGGTGGGATTGAACTTGGCACTCCCCAAAGCTATGTAGGTTTAGAACCTGCTGCAATGCGCGGGAAACAACATAACTATGATTCGTTTAGGCAAGTATTAAACAGACTAAAAGAGTTGCAGGCTATTGGCCATGATGTAACCAAAGTTGAAATAATAGTTATGGGTGGCACTTTTCCAGCTAGGGAAACCAGATATAAAGTAAAATTCATGTTAGGTATTTTCAATGCGCTTAATTCATTCAACAATCGTGCATACGTAATTGAAAATGACCTAGAAAGAGCAAAAAAAACTAATGAGGTAGCTAATTCAAGATGCACCGGTATCACCTTTGAAACGAGGCCAGACTACGCAATGGAGGGACACATTATCGAAATGCTCAGATTTGGAGGGACAAAAGTTGAAATTGGTGTTCAGAGCATCTACGACGACGTTCTAGAATTCATCAATAGAGGTCATGGCGTAAAAGAGGTAATAAAATCTACTAAACTTTTAAAGGATTCGGGATTTAAAGTTGGATATCATCTCATGCCGGGGTTACCCAAATCGAATTTGAAAAGAGACCTTAAAATGTTTAAAGAGATATTCAAAAACGAGCAATTTAAGCCTGATTACTTAAAGATATACCCCACACTTGTAATCAAGGGAACTGAACTTTACAAGATGTGGGAGCGCGGCGAATATGACCCCTATACAACTGAGGATGTAGTTGAGTTGATTGCTAAAGCGAAGAGGTACTTCCCTGAGTGGGTTAGAGTCCAGAGAATACAAAGAGATATCCCCGTTCACGCCGCTATAGGCTTAGATAAGGGAAATGTTAGAGAACTCGTCCATAGAAAGCTTAGAGAATTAGGTTACTCATGTAGATGTATCCGATGTAGAGAAGTAGGACACCGAAAAATACAAGCTGATGAACTCAGAAACGCTGAACTCATCATAAGGAAATACAAGGCATCAGATGGGTTGGAATACTTTATTTCATTTGAAATCCCACATTTAGATGCACTAATCGGCTTCATTAGACTTAGATTTCCGTCTGAGCCATTTATAAACGAAATAAAAAATGCAGCACTGGTTAGAGAGCTCCATATCTACGGAACGGTTGTCCCAATAGGAAGAGAGAGTTCAGCGTTTCAACATAGAGGTTTCGGTGAGAAACTCTTAAAAGAGGCAGAGGAGATTGCAAAGGAAAAGTATGATGAGATAGCAATTTTAAGTGGAGTTGGTGTTAGAGAGTACTACAGAAAATTTGGCTACAGCAAGAGGTTTGAATTCATGGCAAAAAGGATCTAGCTACTTCTTTCTATAAACTTTATCTTTATATTTATCATTTGAAATTTCATAGTTGAAGAGAAAAGTTAAATAATTCTTATAATAATAATTTTAACCATCATAAAGAGGTGATGCTAATGATTGAGGTTGATACCCTATTCGGATTAAAAACCGATGAACGTCAAAAGGTATTGAAAGTCCTGTCAAGAAACGGTGTAAGCAGTATATTGTTCAGCCTAGTAAGAAGGCCACATAGGTTCTCACAATTAATGTTCGAAACGAAACTAAATCCTGGAATACTTGATCGCCATCTAAAAGCTTTAATGCAATTAAAAATAGTTGAAAAGAATTCAGATTCTTATGAACTTACCGACACAGGCCGTAGATTGGTTGATATCCTCAACCAACTTTTCGATGTCCTCGATTAAGTACTTATAAAAGATAAGTATAATCCTGCTTAAACGAATTTTTCAAAAGTATTTAAGTTTTACCAAAATTAAACATTTCGATAATTTTTTCTTAAATATTGGTGAACATAACACGCATGTCAGCTCAATTCGGCAAGGAGGAACTCGTTCATCTCCACTTACTGCTTTTCCAAGTTAAAAAGACACTTGAATGGTTTGGAATCCACAATGAATATTTTACAGCTTATGATGAACTTGGAATATCACCAGTACATATCTTTAGACAAAAAGATGAGCACCGAGAAGCAATAATCAACCTTTGTTTAGGGATTATGAAAGCGGTTGGAAAAGAAAAAGAGGCAGAAGAACTATGTAAAAGAATAAAAGCTGTTTTAACCCCCCAGTAACTCATATTCGCAAAACTTTTGGTACATTGACATCGTAGGGTGGTTCTATTATTCCATGCTCAGTAATAATAGCGGTAACGTTATCTAAAGGCGTTGAATCAAAAGCTGGATTATAAACATTCACGTTTTTGGGAGCCAATAATTTTTCCCCGCAGTATACCAACTCCTCAGCACTCCTCTCCTCAATTATTACTTCTTTTGATGTTTTTTTCCAATCAAAAGTTGTTTTAGGGGCTGCCACATAAAACGGGATGCCATGTTCTTTAGCGACTATAGAAATCATGTATGTACCTATTTTGTTAAACACAGAATCTCTAACGATTCTATCTGCTCCAACAATTACCTTGTCAACCATTCCCTGTTTCATTACATGAGCTGCAGTAGAATCAGTTATCAAAGTGACATCGATCCCGTCTTGAATCAATTCCCAGCAAGTTAGCCTTGATCCCTGATTCAGAGGGCGAGTTTCACAGGCAATAACTCTAATTTTTTTTCCCTCATTAACAGCCGATCTAACAACTCCCAATGCTGTACCCCAATCGACTGTGGCAAGTCTACCTGCATTACAATATGTAAGAACGGTATCGCCATCCTCGAGTATCTTTGAACCGTATTCCCCTATTTTTCTATTTCTATCTATATCTTCTCTAGCAATTTTTTCAGCTTCTTGGAGTGCAAGACGTATAATCTCATCAATACTTCCCCCCTTCAATGCCGCATCTAGAGCTCTTTTAGCTCCGATGGATAGATTTACTGCTGTTGGGCGAGTTGAAACGATTAGGTCGAATGTCTTTATTAAATGTGATTTCATTTCGTCAACTCTTGTAAATTCTTTTTCAATGCAGGCCAAAACTACACCGTAAGCCCCAGCAACTTCTAATGCAGGTGCTCCCCTTACTGCCAACCTTTTTATAGCGTCAAGCAATTCAACCACGTGTTTGCAAGTGATAAGTTCCAATTTTTCGGGGAGCTTACTCTGATCGATCAAAACAACCCCATCTTTCCAAAAGATCGTTCTCATAATGACTATAGATAATAAATAAATATTCCGCTAATTATTTAAAAGATAAAGTTTATAAAATTCAGGGTCAATATGCCTCCGCGCATTTTCGATATTGATGAGAAAGACAGAATAATTCTCGAATTACTAGAAAAAGATCCAGACATTTCACAAAACGAGATCGCTAAAGTTGTCGGATTGTCTCAACCTTCAGTTGGAAGTAGAATAAAGAAGTTAAAAGAAATGGGAATAATAAGCCATAGCTATGGTATCAATTTAAAAAAATCCGGATTGTTCATAATGAAAGTTGATGTCAAGTGTAGACGCCCAAAGAAACTTCTATCAAGGTTCATAGACTGTCCTTATTTCTTAAATGGGTTTATCATAGCTGGCGATAGAAACCTTACAGTTTTTTTGGCCAGCGAAGAACTTACAACACTTGAAGCTATTGTTGATAAGCATATTCGCTCTGATCCAGAGGTTTACAATGTAGATGCTGGAATAGTGGTAATGGCCGAAAAAGATGCCGTGATGCCTATAAAATTACATATAGTTAGAAATTCAGAGTCGCCTTGCAAAGCCGATTGTGGTTCATGTGAATTCTGGAAACTAGATCTTTGCTTAGGTTGTCCAGTAACGGGTCACTATAAAGGTAAAATTTGGTAATGTTGAGCATCCTAAAGTTAAGAATCTCCAAAATTCTAGAACCTCTTGCTAGAATTCTCGCCGAATTTGGATTAAAACCCAACCACCTAACGATTTTAGGCCTTCTAATTGGCCTAACGGCATCTATACTGATATCTGTGCATCTAATTTTCATTGGAGCATTTTTTGTTCTTTTAAGTGGCATATGTGATGTACTTGATGGAGCGATGGCGAGAACGCAAGATATGGAGACCAAATTTGGTGGATATCTCGATTCGGTATTCGATCGATACGTTGACGTATTTATTCTCATTTCTTTAGGCATTTATGGAGTCGATTGGTTACTCATCGCACTCTCATTAAGTGGTGCTCTTTTGGTAAGCTATACTAGGGCCCGTGCAGAAAAATTAATTCCTAAGTGTGACGTTGGAATCGCAGAGCGCGGAGAGAGACTCATAATACTGTTTATTGGGATGATCTCCGGGTTTATTTGGGAGGCCGTTTTAATAATAGCAATCTTAAGTCATATCACAGCATGTCACAGAATTGTTTACACTTACAATCAAGTGAGGAAGTAGATATTAGTACCTAAAATAATAAGCACCATACCCGCAAATAGGTTTTTACTGAATACTTCTGACTCTCTTATCAATAGGAATGATAACAAGACCGTAAAAAATGGATAAATGCTGGTAATTGGTTCGACGTATGAGATTGGGAGAACTTGTAAGGAAATATATCTTACCAAATGACCTAATCCTACAAATACACCAGCAATAGCATAGTATTTACCCCTTCTTATATCCAAATCTGGTTTCATCAGGAGCGTTAGGACTATTGTTGAAATCAAGAATCCCAAAAAAACTCCAAATAATGGGTTATAAACTTCCATTAATCCAATTTTTACTAAATATGACGAGATTGCAGAAAGTAATCCCGTTAAAAGGGCAAGTGATATACCAATGAAATCTGAGGAATTTTTCTTTGGATTAGAAAGTAGTAGTATCCCTGAAAAAATGAGTAAACTCATTATAATCAATTTTACTGTTATGACCTCATTTAAAAGAAAGTATCCTATGATGGTCGCGAAAAATATCCTTGTAGCAGATAAAGGAGCCGAAAGATTTGCACCAATCCTTTCAATTGCATGATAAAAACATAATCTAGCCAAAAGGAAGTGGAGAAGACCGGATAAGAGCATTATAGCAATAAATTTAAAGTTAATGGTGCAATATAGAAGAACCGAGGGTGAAAAAATTAAAGTTGAGGTTAGTAAGCTCATATAAGTGCCATCTAACGCACTCATTTGCTCGCTCCCTTTCCTCACCAATACCTGATGAAAACTGAAGAAAACTGGGATCAAGAGAGGTATTAGTTTAATCACGATTTCGTTGTTGTTCACCATGTTTAAATAAATTGGCAATTTAATTTCAGCCAAACCGCAAATTTCAAAAGCATATTTGGTTAATTTCATCAGCGGGGGTTGCCGAGTGGACAAAGGCGCCGGATTGAGGGTCCGGTCCCGAAGGGGTTCGAGGGTTCGAATC
>CAZPML010000035.1:0-12569 GCA_964587675.1 uncultured archaeon | reverse complement strand
AAGATGGATGTGTCGTTGCCGATGCTAGGATCGTTGTTGGGGAGAGGAGGAAATTCGAGCACAAAACAAAGGATATAGGAGATTTATTCAAGCCTAAGAGCGTTGCCGTGATAGGAGCATCATCAAATCCAACGAAGGTCGGACACTCAATACTAAAGAGCTTAGAGAACAGTCCCGTAAGTGTATATCCAATCAATCCAAAAACTACGAGAATTGATGGTCTAAAATCATACAAATCGATTCGTGACGTCCCACATCAAATTGATTTGGCTATAATTTCACTGCCATACAGCAAAGTCATTGATGCCATGCACGATAGCGTAAACAAAGGGGTAAGAAACTTTGTGATAATTTCTTCGGGATTTAAAGAAGCTGAAGGAGACACCGGCAGATTTCTCCAAGAAGAGTTGAGTAGACTGGCAAAAAAATTTGATTTGAGAATTGTTGGACCAAATACATTTGGAGTTGTAAATTTAGTGGACAAGATCAACCTAAGCTTTACTCCTATGTTTAGCCAGCTAAAAAAAGGTGGAATTGCTCTTGTCTCCCAAAGCGGTGGAATTTGCCACTACATTGCTCATAATCACGATAGATTTTCGTACATAATTCATCTCGGAAATAGATGCGACGTGGACTTCCCAGACGTTTTGCACTACCTAAAATCGGATGGGCAAACCAAAGTCATTGCGCTCTACGTTGAGGGCGTTGAAAACGGGAGAGCGTTGTACGAAGCTGTCAAAGAGCTGACTAAAAAGAAGCCAGTAGTTGTCCTGAAGTCTGGTAGGAGTTCGGTTGCCGACAAAGCATCGAAAAGCCACACGGGGAGTTTAGCGGGAAATTGGAACATTTTCACTTCAGCAATGAAACAGGCAGGTGCATTTGTGGCAAGGAATCCAACTGAGCTTTTAGATCTATCAAAAGCACTAGAGCTAATTGGAATCTGCAAGGGAGGAATTGCCATACTCACAATCCAAGCCGGATTGGGTATCGTAGCTTCCGACGTTATTGAAGAGAACGGAGGGAAACTTGCAAATCTAAGCAAAAATACTTTAGAACTCATTAAAAAGCTGCTACCCCCAATTACTTTGAGGGAGAACCCCATAGATCTTTCATTTAGCGGATTAAACTTTGAACTGTTCAAAAGGATTGTTAGAGCTGTTTCAGAAGACAAAAATGTAGGTTTGCTGATGTTTCTGTACGCTGTCGCTCCCCCAAGCTGGATACTACCAGTTGACGTTATCGTTGATGTGGTGAAGTCTGCAACCAAACCAATCATTGTTACTTACTCCTCAACTCGGTCCGATTACAATGAAGTGAGAAGGAGGCTTGAAGAACTTGGAATACCTGTCTACCCATCCCCCGAGAGGGCCGCTTTAGTTGCTTCAATGATAACTACCCAACGCAACTTCTGACCTTAAACTGAATGAAACTCTTAACTTGTATCTACCAAAAACTACCGTAGATAGCAGCCAATGCAACTTTTTCTTCTTTTAGAATTCTATGAAAAGTTTGATACACTCCTTAGCTTTGCATCTCAAATGAGTTGTCTTCCAAATAGGCAAGTCTAACGGCTTGAAGTTCATCTGGACTTATTTCAATCTCTCCATCTCCAAATTCGGACTTTAGGCTAATCACTTTTCTTCTTTATAGGCATCCAATCCTTTTTCTAGTTTAAATTTTTTTAGTTCAGCTTATTCTTGCGAAACAAATTTTAATTAGTTTTGATATTTCATCACAATGTCAGATGAGTTGCTTGTATACATGAACGGTGAGTACGTCCCAGAAAGTCAAGCTAAGATAAGCGTATTCGATCACGGATTTCTGTATGGAGACGGGGTTTTTGAAGGAATTAGAGCTTACAACGGAAGAGTATTCAGACTAAAAGAGCATATAGATAGACTGTACGATTCTGCAAAGGCAATTAATCTGGAAATTCCAATTTCAAAGTCTGAATTTATCGAGATAATCCTTGAAACTCTCAGGAGAAACAAACTCAGAGATGCATACATTAGACCTATAGTCACGAGGGGAGTTGGAGACCTTGGATTGGATCCAAAGAAATGCGATAATCCAAGCATAATCGTCATAACAAGACCTTGGGGAAAATTGTATGGGGATCTTTATGAAAAGGGTTTAAAGGCAATAACGGTTGGTGTAAGGAGGGTGTCCTTCGATGCCCTACCACCCAACATAAAATCGATGAACTATCTAAACAACATTCTCGCGAAAATAGAGGCAAATGCAAAAGGTGGAGATGAAGCTATTTTCCTAGATAGGAACGGATACGTTTCAGAGGGTAGTGGAGACAACATATTTATAGTGAAGAACGAAGTCGTGATGACTCCTCCAACAATTAACAATTTGAGGGGAATAACCAGAGAAGCGGTAATTGAACTCATCCACAATCTAAAAATTAAATTTAAGGAAATGAACTTGGGACTCTACGATCTCTACACCGCAGATGAGGTTTTTGTTACCGGAACTGCTGCTGAAATTGCACCGATCGTTCTAATAGATGGGAGAAAAATTGGAGATGGAAAACCGGGAAAGATAACAAAACTTCTAATGAAGGAATTTAGGAAACTAACAGAAACCGAGGGAGTTCCAATTTACGGGGATTGAAATGCTGATTACGCTGATTGTTGAACTTGAGGACAAACCCGGCCAGTTAGTTAGAGTTCTAGAACCCATATCAAAGTTTGGAGGTAACATAGTCGGAATAGTTCATCAAAGGGGTAAAAAGACGCCCTTAAAAAGGGTTCCCGTAGAAATATCCCTTAAGATAGATAAAAGAAAGATAGAGAGGCTTTTAAAAAAATTAAAAGAGGATGGAATAATAATAAGGAGTTGCGATGAGGAAAAGTTCCTAGCCACTACCTCACTCCTGCTTATTGGGCATATCATCCACACAGATCTGAGCGATACGATCAGAAAAGTTGATTCAAGCGATGCAGAATGCGTTGAACTCCATGTGAGCATGCCAAGGGCAAAGGAGCCCTCAACAGCAATGCTCACGATTTCAGCGAGAAATAGCGAGGAACTCCAAGAAACCGTAAAAAAACTCAAAGAAATATGTAGAGAGAAGGAAATTTTGGTCCTAGAACCGATCAACGAGGATATCGTATGATCAAAATTGCTTTGGTAGGTTTTGGGACTGTGGGACAGAGTTTCTTGGAAATCCTGATCAACAAGAGGGAACTGGTAGAGAAACTGGTGGGGAAGGTAAAAGTTGTAGCAATTGCAGATTCTAAAAGCTCGATATCTGGAGATTTTAAGCTGAATTACGCTTTGGACTACAAAAGAGGTAAGGGAAAGCTGCCTGAAAAACGTTCAGCCTCTGAAATAGTTGAAAACGATGACTTTGATGTACTAGTAGAGGCGACCCACACCAAACTCGATGGAGGAGACGGGCTGAGGTATATCAAAACTGCATTAAAAAGAGGACGTCACGTGGTAACTTCAAACAAAGGACCACTGGTCGTAGCTTTCCATGAGCTTATCAAACTTGCAGAAAAGAACGATGTCAGACTCATGTACGAGGCTACGGTAGGAGGCGCCATGCCAGTGATTCGAATTGCGAGGAAGTATTTGGCTTCGTGCAAGATACTAGGAGCTATTGGAATTCTAAATGGTACTTGCAACTACATCCTATCTCGAATGGAAGATGAAAGAATGCCGTACACCCAGGTTCTGAAAGAGGCCCAAGAGTTGGGAATTGCCGAACCAGATCCAAGCTTTGATGTAGATGGAATAGATGCAGCGATTAAACTCGTGATTTTATCCAATACCATCGGGATAAAAACTAGATTCGAGGACGTTGAAATCGAAGGTATAACCAGGATATCTCCAGAGGCTTTTGAGGTTGCTTCACAAAAGGGATACACGATCAGATTGATTGCGGAGAGTAAGAAAGAGTGCATAAGAGTTGCACCAAGACTCGTTCCCCTTTCCCATCCAATGGCGATAAAGGGTACGATGAACGCGGTAATGTTCAAGACGGACACTGCGGGTGAAATCTTCCTAGCTGGAAGAGGCGCCGGTGGATATGAGACCGCTACAGCCATGTTATCAGACCTAATGGAAATCTATGCTAGAGGAAATTAGACTGGTAAAGTTCTTGATCGTTTTGTCATTCTTAGCCTATGCAACTAAGCTAGATCTAAAGACGAGAATCGTACCAAACAAAATTTGGATTTCTCTTCTTTTGCTAACTTTACCCCTCAACGTATTTGAGCTCGATTGCTTCAATTTGCTATCT
Source organism: uncultured archaeon (assembly GCA_964587675.1). Lineage (GTDB taxonomy): Archaea > Halobacteriota > Archaeoglobi > Archaeoglobales > Archaeoglobaceae > CAZPML01. The sequence continues at coordinate 8,311 of CAZPML010000035.1, read as the reverse complement.
CTCGTTCAAATTCTCTTTATCATCCTTTTATCTTATACCCTTTTTAGGATTGGTGCATTCGGTGGAGCTGACGCAAAAGCCATAATCTCACTTTCTTTGATCTTCCCCACTTATCCATCTTGCCACATCTTTCCAGTTTTAACCAAGAGCTTTAGTTTTAGCTTTACAGTTCTAACCAACTCCGTAATTGTTTCTCCAGCCCTTTTCATCTACTATTTTTTTAAGAACCTAAGAAAACTGGGATTGGAGGAATTTAGGGAGAAACCTATCTTTTACTTTGTTGGATTTAAAGCCAAAGTAACGCAAATACCAAAGTTTCACAATTTGCTGGAGATAGAAGAGGGAGGGAGAATTAAGAAACTAAAATTTGGAAAATCAATTGAACCAACAAGCGACGTAATCTCAAGAATAAGAAAGGCTGGAGTTAAGGAAGTATGGGTTACTCCGGGTCTCCCCTTTTTTGTTTTCATCACATTCGGATATTTAATTTCATTTTTTGTTGGTGACCTAATTCTCTATATTTTTTGGTATGTTTAGTATTCGTTAGGCTGAGATTTGTTTGCAAGGTATGAAAGGTTTATATATCCTACAAATTGAGTGATTCAAAAATCGGAGGAGATGAAATATGGCGAAGGAGAAAGAACACATTAACATCGCATTTATAGGGCATGTAGACCACGGCAAAAGCACTTTAATTGGTAGACTCCTGTATGAGACCGGTGAAATTCCAGAGCACATCATCGAAAAATACAAAAAGGAGGCCCAAGAAAAAGGGAAAGCAACTTTCGAGTTCGCATGGGTTATGGACAGGCTTAAAGAGGAGAGGGAGAGAGGTTTGACCATTGATGTTGCCCATAGAAAGTTCGAGACCGACAAGTATTACATAACGATCGTAGATTGTCCAGGTCATCGAGACTTCATCAAGAACATGATTACAGGCGCTTCTCAAGCAGATGCAGCTGTTTTAGTGGTAGACGTCGTGGAAAAAGTCCAGCCCCAAACGAGGGAGCACATATTCCTAGCAAGAACTCTGGGAATAAACCAGATGATAGTTGTGATAAACAAAATGGACAGAGTCGATTACGATCAAAAAGAATATGAGACGGCAAAGAACGACGTCTCAAAACTCCTAAAGATGGTCGGATACAAAGTTGATGAGATCCCATTCATTCCCGTATCAGCCTACTATGGCGACAACGTAGCAAAGAAGAGCGATAAAATGACCTGGTATGACGGGCCATTAGTAATGGAAGCCTTTAACTTGCTAAAACCACCCGAAAAGTTGGTTGACAAACCCCTCAGAATTCCAGTTCAGGATGTCTATTCAATCAGTGGCGTTGGCACGGTCCCCGTTGGCAGGGTTGAGAGCGGTGTTCTAAAAGTCGGGGACAAAGTAATATTTGAGCCTGCCGGCGTATCAGGAGAGGTAAAGAGCATAGAAATGCACCATGAACCAATTCCCGAAGCATATCCAGGAGACAACATCGGTTTCAATGTTAGAGGTGTTAGCAAAAAGGATCTCAGGAGAGGAGACGTTGCCGGACATCTGGACAGTCCACCAACCGTTGTCAGAGACTTCACAGCACAGATCATAGTTCTGCAACACCCAACTGCAATAACAGTTGGATACACTCCCGTAGTTCATGCGCATACCGCTCAAGTTGCGTGTCGATTCGTAGAACTTCAAAAGAAGGTCGACCCAAGAACCGGACAAGTCAAAGAAGAGAATCCACAATTCCTAAAGACGGGAGATGCCGCGGTCGTCAAGCTTGAGCCAATAAGACCAATGGTGATCGAAAAGGTCAAAGATATTCCTCCGCTAGGTAGATTTGCAATCAGAGACATGGGGATGACGATTGGTGCGGGGATGATCCTCGACATAACTCCAAGAAAATAATTATTTTTTATTTGGTGTTTTTAATGCCCATAAAAGGTCCAAAGGCAAGAATAAAGCTTTCTGGGCTCAATCCAACTGATCTCGATAGGATATGTTCCCAAATAAAGGAGATTGCAACTAAAACTGGAGTTGAGATCAGCGGTCCAATCCCCCTTCCAACCAAAAGACTCGTCGTCCCGGTGAGGAAAGCACCAGATGGCGAGGGGAGCGAAACTTGGGATCACTGGGAAATGAGAATACACAAGAGATTGATAGATATAGCGGCAGATGAGAGGGCATTAAGACAAATAATGAGGATTCAGGTTCCAAAAGATGTGAATATCGAGATAGTTCTCGAAACTTAATGTTACTCAAAATTACCTTCCTTGGAACATCTGGTACCGTTCCCAGCGTTGATAGGAACCCGTCATCAATTTTCATCCAGTTTGGAAGTAACAAGTTTCTATTCGACTGTGGGGAGGGGACTCAGAGGCAGATGATGAGAGCAAGGGTTGGGTTCGGCTTGGACCACATATTCATTACACATCTGCACACGGATCACTTCATAGGTCTCTTTGGACTTCTTGAAACGATGTCGCTAAACGACAGGGAGAGAGAGCTGGTTATTCATTCTCCCAATTCTGCTTTCTTAAAGCATTTATTTGACGTTTTTGGCTACGACGCTTTGAACTACGATTTGAAAGTTAAAGAAGTCAAGGACGACTATGAGGTTAAATTTGATAACTTCAAAGTGGTTGCATTCGAAACCAAACACATAGTACCGAGTTTCGGTTATGCAATAATTGAGAATGAGAGGAGAGGGAAATTTGATAGGTACAAAGCTGAAAGAATTTTGGGAATTCCACCAGGACCACTCTATGCAAAGCTCGCTAGAGGCGAGAGCATAGAATGGAAGGGGAAAATAATAACTCCGGAAATGGTTCTTGGCGAGCCCAGAAGGGGGAGAAAAGTCGTATACACCGGAGATACGAGGCCATGTAAAAGAACCATTGAGGTGTCGAAAAATGCGGATTTGCTTATTCACGATTCAGCTTTTTCTGAAGATTTGAAAGATTGGGCAATTGAAAGCGGGCATTCTACGGCAAAAGAGGCTGCAGAAATTGCAAAAGAGGCTCGAGTTAGAACACTCGTACTCACCCATATCAGCGCGAGATATTCAAAAGATTCCAGCGTTTTATTAAATGAAGCAAGGGAAATTTTTAGCGATGTCCTAATCGCCGAAGATTTGATGAGTTTTGAGGTTAAATATCCCGAATAGTCAAACTATACCAAGTTCAGACAGTCTTTCAGGCAAGTAAACATCAGTAACGTAATCCAAACCATATTTTGCTAGGGCCTGCTGCTCAGACTTTTTGTTGATCTCAATTTGAAGGTTGATCTCCGATTTCCAAAACTCATTATCGAATCTCGGATCCGTTAGCAGTGATCTCAAAGCCCTAACATCTTCATCCGTTAGCTTATCGGATGGCAGATCGTATTTTAGTATGTCAGACGGTCTTATTCCAACGAATTTGGCCGAAGGTGTTGCTAAATACTCTGAAAGGTGTGCGAGCTTTATGCTTCCGTATGCAACACTGGCAAATATTCTATAGCTCCAAGGATCTCCATCTGTAAACACGACAACCGGAAGTTTTAATTCGTCGTTCAACCTCTTCAACAACCTCCTCGTACTCCTAGCCGGCTGGCCCTTTAGATGAACAATTATTGCGTTAAAATTCTCATCAAAACCATTTTCCACCAATCTGTCTCTCATACCACCGGTTTCTATTGCGATCACAAATTTTGCATCGTGATCCAAAAATTCAATTTTATCAACGTTCACGGGAATCTGATATCCTCCCTCACCAACATCATCTTGGCAGTGTATGATCCTCTCACCACGCCTTGTTCTCTCTTTAATTCTGATGGGGCCTATCACAGTTGCCCCATCCTCTTCTGGCCTCACATGGAAGTGTTCTCTCTGAAATCTGGTCAAGATTTCAAGATCTTCAATTAGCTTATCGCTCTCCGCCTGTTCTTGGAATTTGGCTGGACCCCAGCCCTCAGATATATAGTAAAGTTCTCTTAGGGTTGAAGACTTGTTTATTGCAATTTGTTCTTTGAGAAAATCTATAACGTAGAGCATTTTCAGGATCCTATAAGCTCCACGGACAGTTTTTGCAGATCTTATAGATTTTTTGTCACCATAAACCCAAACTTCGCTTTTACTATTGAATTCAATATTGTACTTAGTTCTAGTAGCTATTTTAATTTCAGGGATCTTTCCATTGGTCATTTGATCATACAGGTTTTCAACTATCCTCAATAGTGCTCTAACACTTTCCATAATTTAACTTATTTTAATTTATAAAAAATTTTTTCAAATTTTAAATACTAAGTTTTTTATTCGTTAGATCAGTTCACTAAATAAAATGAAGATCCTTTTAATCAACGACGACGGGGTTTATTCTTCCGGCTTAAAAGCTGCTTACGAGGCACTCTCAGAATTCGCTGACGTGACCGTAGTTGCGCCAATTACACAGATGAGCGCGGTAGGGAGAAGCATATCTATAATGAGGCCGGTCAGGATGTCGGAGGTTGATATTGGTGGAATTAAAATTTACGCTGTGGATGGTACTCCAACGGATTGCATAGTACTTGGAATTTATGAGATAATCAAAGATGTTCCAGATCTTACCATTTGCGGAATAAATCTTGGAGAGAATTTATCAACTGAGGCCGTAACAACCTCGGGAACTGTCTGTGCGGCACTGGAGGCTGCAACACATGGTAGTAAAGCTATTGCAATTTCACTCGAAATGCCAGATTCAAAGAAATTTGATCTAACAGGAAAACAGGACTTCAGTTTAACTAAATCATTCTTGGCTTTTTTAGCAAAGAAGGCTGTACGCAAATTCCCTGATAATGTAGATGTACTAAACGTCAATGTACCGAAGAGAGCAAATGGTAAAATTATGATTACAAGACTGGCGAGGAGTGTCTACAGGGTTAGAGTCGAGAAGAGATCCGATCCAAGAGGTAGGAAATACTACTGGATTTACGGCCAAGAAGTTCAATCGGCAGAACCAGGTACTGACATTTTTGCTCTCAAAAATGGTTACATCTCCGTAACTCCGATTTCTCTTGACATGACTTCGCCAGTAGATTTTAATTCTTTGAAAAGGTGGTTGGATGAATGGGAAGCTTAGAGCTGCTCAACTGGCAATTAGGTTTGTTAGAGATGGGATGGTTTTAGGTATTGGTAGTGGCTCGACAGTTGAAATATTTCTCGAGTTGCTTCGAAATACAGTAAAAAAATTGGAATTGGAAATCTACGGCATTCCATCCTCCTACTTATCCCAACTTCTTGCTACAAAAGCTGGAGTTAAAATCGTAGATCTCTGCGAATTCGATGAAATTGATCTATATATAGACGGGGCCGATCAAGTCGATTCCAATTTTAACTGCATCAAAGGCGGTGGAGCGGCCATGACTAGGGAAAAGATCCTTGCAAATGCTAGCAACAAAGTTCTAATCATTGTAGATGACTCAAAATTGACAGAGAAATTATCATTTCCCGTTCCAGTTGAAATCTTACCGTTTTCTTATGGGTTCGTAAAAAAAAGAATTGAGGAAATTTGTAAGGAATGCATATTGAGGATTGGAAAGAGGAAATTCGGACCAATTATTACAGATAATGGAAACTTCATACTCGACTGCAAATTTGAAGAACTCAGAGATATTAAAAAATTAGAAATGGAGATCAACTCGATTCCCGGCGTCATTGAGAACGGTCTATTCCCAAATTCCCTTATAGATTCAGTAATAGTAGGACCCAATACCGGGTGATGGCGGCATCATTTTGTTATTGGATTACCACTTCTCCCTTCTCCTTCTAGTGACGATGATCACAGCGACGAGGATAAAGACGGTCAACAACATTATCGAAATTAAGTATTTATCTGGTAAATTAAAAAGACCCTTGCGTTTCCCTTCACTCTTCAAGATGGATGAGTTTAATTTTTTGATGTCATCTTCCAACTTAATTAATTCTTTTGTTACCAAACTTAATTTCTCCTTTGCTTCATCTATCTGGCCACTGTCTATCAACTTTTTAATTAATTTTAGACTTGAATAAACGGAGTCGCTTAACGAGGATAAATTTGAGTGGAACAATTTCAAATTTTCATAATTTTCGATTTTATCTTTTCTCAATTCTAACTGCGTTGCCAGTAGAATAAGATCCATTTGAATTTTTAATAAATCGTCCCTTGCTTTATCCCATTCTTCCTTGAGTTTATTCAATTCTCTAGATACCTCGCACTTTAATGCTGAGATTTCGACTTCCTTAAGCTTTGCATTGGCCTTCGAATATTCTCCAGCCGTATACAAATCTAAAATCTCGGCCAACTTTTCCCTATCCTCATCAGTGCAGACCCTACTGAACAAGCCTTGGATATCTCCATAAAACCTTTGTTTATTAACAACAATTATTTCCCTAGAACAAATCTCTATCGAATCGAGAGAGAGTTGAAAAATGGTTATATTTTTGATTCTATTTTCAATTTTTGGAACATACCCAAAGGTTCGTATTGAAATTTCTTTTAGTTTACCACCCTCAGGAAGGTAAAAACTTAAAATTGTTTTATTAGCGAAACTTTTATAGTAATCTTTTGAAGTGGGATGGAGAACATGCTTCCCATTTTCATAACTCAGTTCGACAATTATTCCTCCAGAATCGAGTTCTGTTGATAAGTTATAATAAGAACTGAGAAATTCGTTAACAGAATTTGCTTCAGGCTTTATTGTTGCGAAAAATACTAAATACTCGCCTCCGAAGTAGTATTCAGATAATGGAGAGTATTCAGCCGTAAATTCGATTGCAGATGCAAAACCTATACCAAAGAAAAGAGTGAGTAACAAAATTAGCGAAGTTCGTCCCATCTCCTACCCCTTCTTCCCCTTAGATAGAGGATAGCTATGATTGCAACTACAACTGCACAAATTGCTAATAAGTAAATTGAGAATTTACCGAAGTATAAAACGATTGTATCTAAGAAGGTCTTTCTTTCTTCTTTCAATTTAATTAAGGAGTCGAGAACACTCTGAGTTAAATTTTTAGATTTGTTAACTTCATCAAATATCAACTTACATTTTTCTAAAGCGTCGGAGTATTTCCCATCCTTTATATAGTTCTTCAAGTCGTCTATTTCCGAACTTATGCTCGCTGCATCCGATTTTATCTTTGTTAACTGAATTTCGAATGAAACAACATCAAATCCTTTTTCCTTTAGACCTTTCAAATAGAATTCTGCCTTAACTATTTTCGATTCCAGTTCGTTAAATGATTTTTGTAATTTCTCGTATTCAAAATTCGCTAAAGATTTGTTAATCTCTTTGTAAACATTGGACAAATTTGCAGAAACCATATCCAGCTTTTCTGACGATTCTAAGTACTGTTCATCGGAGAATAGATCCTTTGCAATTGATAAAATTTCTTCTGCCCTAGTCAAGTATTTTTCTGCCAAAGTTAAATCGTAGTTCTTGTATTCTTCAATTTTACTCTTTGCGCATTTTATTTCATTTTCGAGCTTTTCTATATCGAGCATGAAATTTTCTTTGTTTACTATTGTAACGTTTACAGCCGGTAAAACATTCTCTTCCGAATCGCTTACATCAAACCATAGGATCGTTTCAGTTTCAATCCTCTTACTTATTTTAGGTAACGTTCCAGAGACATTCACCATAATTTCGTCCAGACCTTTTCCACTTTCGGAGTACCAATACTTCACCTCAACTACCGCATGGTTTGAGCCCGATTCTACTTCGGGATATATCCTCGGACCGTTAACATAGTCAACCATAATATCCCACTTAGTATCCGTAAGACTGGTGTAAATGTCGTAATATCTTGATTTCATCGTATCTCCCATTATTTTTACCGCATCATCTTCAGTTTTTGGTGATATGACGTACTCAATCGTAATTTTTTCTCCGCTTAGGTAATAATTTTTATCGGGATAAAAATCAATCTTGGGTTCAGCAAAGTTTTCAGAGGTCAGATAATACATTCCATATACTGGTAATATCGCTACAATTAAGATGAATACAACAAGGAAGGTAGCTAGTTTCAAATCTTTCACCTCCTAAAAATTTGGGAGAAAATTCTTTTTAAATTTTACCGAGGTGAAAGGATTATCGAGCGGATTTGGATTAGAGGGATAGATAATAAATTAAAAAAGAAAAATTGAATTTTTGAGATTTGCTCGCTACCTTCTCCTGAGCAGGTACGCAACTGCTAGTAGTCCCGCTATTGCAAATATTGCTTCAAATCCTGGTACACCTGGTTTTGCTGGTGTCTTCTTAGGCGTTGTGACAACAGTTGTGGTTGTGGTGGTAGTTGTAGTTGTGGTTGTGGTGGTAGTTGTAGTTGTG
>CAZPML010000034.1:6681-12626 GCA_964587675.1 uncultured archaeon | reverse complement strand
GAACATGGGAGCACGGGAAAACTCCATTCTCGGCCATGAACCTCTGTTCCAGCCTCAAGTGGATCGTCGAAAAGGTAGAAAACCTCACTACTGTGCCTCTTAGCCATTCTAGCAAGCCTTTCAGCGTAGATTCTTTCATCTTTTTTTTAAGACCCTTGCAGTTTTCATCCAGCGCTCCGCGATCTTCTTAACCTCCATTCTAACGCTTGGAACGCTTCTTCCATTTAAAACACCTCCAGAGCTACTGCTCGGATCTTTTGGATAGAATCGATGCTCCACACTCCGTTGCTGACATCGACTTCCATGTAATGTAGTGCATTGAAGTCAATAAGAGGTTCGACCCCCCGTATGCAAGTGAAAATTTGTAAACATATCGAGGTAACATAGCTATCAATGCTCTCATGGAACAAGATGAACTTCAAAAACTGAATTTTTGATTCGAGTTTCAGATTCCTCAAGATTCACAGATATATCAGCTTGCTAAAGCTAGTACATGGAACAGCATAAACGCTCTCCCTCGAACGCCAACGAGCGTTATAACACTTATGTGCTCCTGAAGACCATTGATTCTTATTTTTTATTTTATCAAATTTTTAGAGTTTTGTCAGTTCTATCCAATATGCCACCTCTACATTCTGGAACCTCTTTAGACCATCTTTCGGATGTCTCCCCTCTCCGAACTTCTGATGCTTTAGGTAAAAATCATGGATTGTGGCAACATGATCGTCCCCATTGCTTTTTAATATGCCCGCAAGCACGTTGAGGAATACATTTACCCCAGAAATCACCTGAGAAATTCTCGAGGGGTCGAATGCGATAGCATTCCCTATAGTTTCCAAAATTTTATCCAGTCCAGATTCTTTTTTTGCCTTTTCAATGTACTTGCCATAATTCCTAATGTCGGAATCGGATTCCATGATGAGCATGTGAACATCTATGAACCACCTCGGATTTTTAATGAAACCCACAAGCATACCTCCAGTTCCGAGAGGTAAGAAATCGTCTCTTTTTATTCCCTGAAAGTATTGGGTTGTGTATTCAGACACCTTACCACTTCCATCCAAGATCGATGTTATAACGTAGAATTCTCCCGTATTTCCAAGCCATTCCAGCAATTCAGATGTTGTCAGTAGTTTTATCTTCTCGAATCTTACTGTAAGCCCAATATCTCCAATTCTTTCCGCCTCTTCTCTGGCACGATTAATATCTCGAAGCAAGGGTAAATTTTTTGGATCCTTTGTCCATCTTGCACTCGACGTCGCCCTAAGCAAGATGTTTGCATCTACTTCTTTCAGCTTATCACACGTGGGAGTTCCAGTTTTTTCCATTTAAATCGCCTCAGTTTGATGAGTCGTTTAAATTTTAAATAATTTCTGAAAAACTATTTCATAATTTTAGATAAATTTATTTTTCCAAAAAATATTGGCAACCTATAATCCGGGAAACCAGTTAATAGAAACACAATTGAAAAGCCTAAAAACTGCTTAAGGATTAAAGATAAATGCTTTTTATAGTCAAATTACAGCTTGGCATCCTGCTGGTTGCAGGATTGCAAATGGCGTAAGCAATCTATCAACCCAAAGCTCTCCTAACGAGCGCAGGCAACGCCTTCAAGCCCTTTCGGGCGACTTCGCTGGAGTCAACAAAAAGGCCTCATTCATTCTCAGGAGCGGCAGGCGTGTTTCAGCCCTGAGAGGCAGGTTCACAAGCTAACAAAATGGTCTTAACTGTGTTTGCTCCCATTTTCCAGATAAAAGCTAAATCTAAGCTAAATTAGTCTTGAATTTATTAAACATAAAACCAAGAGAGAAATTCTAGTTATGGACATAGGGAAAGATGCAGTTATTCTAAAGAGAGTAGATGTTAGAAAAATGTTGGAAGATCTAATCAAGATCTCGATAAACTTGAAAAAGAGATATAGAGGGAAGGTAATAGAGTTGCAAAAAAGATTTCTGATTGATACCAACGTTTTCATAGCAGGAGTTTAAAAAGGGTGGACAAAAAACAACGGATCTAATTCTATACTTACTAATAAAACCTGATTTTGAGATTGTAGCTGACGATGTTCTCATTGCGGAGTATGAGAGGTACGCGAAGTAGCTGAATGTGGAGGAATTTCTTGAATTCTTGAAGACAAGAGCTAACGTATTCAACCTTTTAAAGAGTGTAATTGAAAGATGGGAGCCTTAATTTCCGGAAGAGGAGGCTATTAATAGGGTTTACCTAGCATAAAACTACTGGACACGCTCTTGAAGAATACTGTTTGTCAACTTTAAACCACTTATCTGGTAAGATTGACGAGATTGAATAACCATTATAAGGCGTGTTATTTGCAGAGATGTTCATCCAAATCTTATAAATTTTATCAGTCCTCTATCTCGTCTTTCAACCTTAACCAACCTGAGCACATCGGATTCATCATCGATTCCAGCAGCCTCGTCTTCTCTTTTTCCCATTGCTCAAGCTCCATCGCTGCCTTTGTAAGCAGAAGACCGCACTTGAACAGAACTTAGTGTTAACAGGATTTATGAGGTCGCAAGCGGCTAATTTTCCAAATCATATTGTATATCCCGCCTGAAATTTTCGAAACCTATCGACTCTATAAAGTCCCCGAGTCTCTGTCCTTTTTGGGCATTTTTCTTGTAGTATTCTACTATTTTTTCGACAATTTTTACTGAATCCTCTGTGTTAACTTTCTCGAATAACTTCCATCCAATCCTAGGCCTCCTACCTGCAGACCCACCTACGAATATTGTCCAACCGTCTTTAGTACCCATTAGACCAATATCTCTAACAACCGGTTCTGTACATGAATTCGGGCAACCTGATATAGCTATTTTTAGTTTATCTGGCATCTCCAAACCTTCAAATTTTTTAAGTCTCTCACCCATCTCTATTGCCTTCTGAAGTCCCAATGGACAGAGTTCCGCTGGGCAAAATCTTACACCCCTGACAACTCTTCCCACAGCTGGTGCTATTTCCATCCCAGTTTCTCTGCATAATTCACCCAATTTATCTGGATTTATGCCTACAACAACGAGTCTCTGCGACTCGCTAAACTTAATCAAGTTTACTCCGTGTTCATCAAGTTTTTCTCCAATTTCTTTGAGTTTTTGTGGTGTAAAAATGGATCCACTAAAAACAACAGCATAACTCCCATCTTTCTGCTTCAGTGCCATGAAGGTTTTCAAATTGCAGATCAGTTAACATTTCTTATGAACATGTTCAAAAATATAGAAAAAAATAAATAAATAGTCAAATTCTCGATGCTATGTTAAAAGTTATTTTAAGGACAGAAGTACCTGAATGGTGTCTTTTTAAAGGGATGGGTAATGAACTGATTTTATTTAAGCAAATCTGGTTGGATGGGAATTCCAAAATTAAAGGGGTGATTGCTTATAAGACAAAAAGGGAAAGAAAGGTTATTGTTTTGAGAGATCACCATTGCGATTTGGCTAAATCGATTTTATATCCAGGATCAATCGTTGTTTCAGCTATGGTAGAATCAGGACAAATAAATTGGACTTTAGTCTGTACGCAAGAGGAATTAACTAAGATAGTCAGTAGTATTGATAAACTGGGTTTAAAGCATGATATAGTGTTGAAAACAAAATTTTCTGGAGAATGCTGTGACCTAACTTATCTAGAGGAAAGATTGCTAAGATTTGCCTTGGAAGCTGGTTACTTGGATTCCCCGAAGAGAATAAAGCTTGAAGATTTGGCCAGAAAGGTTGGACTTTCTAAGAGTGCAGCATCGGTTGTGATTCGAAGAGCTATAAAGAAGATCCTTCAGACAACATTTTTTTAAACTAATAAAAAAATTAAAAGGATCTGTGAATTCACTAAAAAAACCGGAACTGTCGTTTATCTTCAGCTCTCGCATTCTTTGTGATAAGTCAATTTCAGTAAGACGAAGTAATACTAAATACCAAAATCTTAATATTTCTCACCAAACTAAATATTTAGATGGGGACGAGTGAGGCCCTGAAAAGAAAGCAGGAGTGGCTTGAGAGGTTGAAAAAAGAGGGGAAGTTGAAAGATCCTACTGAAGATCATAAAATAGGTTTGATTGCCTTACAAAATAGGATTAGGAGAGAGATCATCAAATTTATCGGTATTGGTGGAAAGAGATGTTTTGATGAGATAAAAGAAAAGTTTAATCTCACCGATGCTCAGGCAAAGATGCACTTAGATTTGCTTGAGCAAGCTTTGTTTGTCGAACCTCTCGAAGAGGACGGAAAGAAATACTACGTGCTTACACCGAGAGGCGAAGCGTATCTTGAGAATGTTGAATGGAGCTGAATTATTATGGTTAACGATGTCTTAAAAAATTATGGAATAGATTTCGAAGACTTTAGCGGAAAGATCATGAGGACGGACAATAACTGCGAAAGTTAAGATAGGGGTCGTAATGCAGTAGCTTTTGCGATTACTGCGTAGATCACCACTTAAAGCTTATGAAGAGTCTATAAGCAAAAATGAGGTTTGAAGCTGTACTTCGCCCCCCCCCTCGTTAAATTCAGCTCAGGAATTTATTGGTAATTTGGTGATGATAAATGAAGATACTTGTATGCGGCAAGGGAGGTTGTGGGAAAAGCGTTGTCGCTGCTCTAATTGCAAAGGAGCTTGCAAAGAGGGGTAAGAGGGTTCTTGTAATTGATACGGATGAGTCGAACTTTGGTATATACAGAAATTTTGGAGTTGAGCAACCAAAGGATTTTATGGAATATTTGGGCGGCAAAGATGCCGTGAGAAGAGAGCTTATAAAATCGATTCAGAGTGGAAGTGGCGAAAAAGTAAGAATGTTCAAAGAAATCACGATCGATGAGATTCCAGAGGATTACGTTGTAAGTAAGGACAACATAAAGATTATGGCAATAGGAAAGATCCACGATTTCGGAGAGGGGTGCGCATGTCCGATGGGTGCCGTGGCGAGAGAGTTTCTCGAGGCTTTAAAACTTAATGAGGATGAATACGTTGTTGTTGATACAGATGCTGGTATAGAGCATTTTGGTAGAGGAGTTGAGGTGGGATGCGATGTAATAGTAGCAATTGTTGAACCAAGTTACGAATCGATACAGCTTACGAACAAAATAGTTGAACTTGCTAACAAAATTGGGAAGAGAGACGTGGTCTTAGCGAATAAGGTTGATGATGAGACTATGAAGCTGATAAAAGCGGATGCATATCTGCCATTTAAGAGAGAAATTTACGTTGCTTGCCTGGAAGGAAAGGAGTTGCCGGAAGTGGATGAAATAAGGGATTTAGTTGATATTTTAACTAACTGATTGGAAAGTATCGCTTTTCGTTTTCAAAAATTTCCATACCGACTATCAACGTTTTACACATTTAGCATCTCGAAGACAACTAAAGCTTAAAGTCTTTATAGTTTCTCAGGGATGGTGAAAGATTCTTACCAACAGCTGTAAGCGGAAGAATTATCGAATTTCAGCTACTCCTCTGTACAAGCTTACAAGTCTTCCACTTCCTCTTTCAGCTTCTCCCTTGAGAAAGTTTGGAACGTTGGTTTAATCGAGCAAGATATGCCGTTCTCATTAACGGATTTTCCATTTGCTGAAAACTTGTTATATTCAGAAAATTACAGCATCTAGGAAAGAAGAGCGAAGTGTACATTCCGGAAAGCGTAGGTACTTGGCAACCCCGAACCCAAAGAACGATGTTGGTCGAATTAAGAGTTGATCAGAAAAAAGGATGGCGTGATCGATGAGCTGATGGAGGATTTCTAAGGTCTCGGTAGAGGAGTTAAGAGGGATGATGGAAAACTTTCCTGAGGGTATGAAGGAAAACATTTACAATTTCGATTCTATCGTCAAAGATTGCTTGGATCACAGTTGAGATCAAGCACTGAATGAGAAAAATCTAAATTATAATAAATAATATTATCGATATCCCACACCTTCGAGAATCTTAGCTACTATGGGCAT
>CAZPML010000034.1:0-6581 GCA_964587675.1 uncultured archaeon | reverse complement strand
ATAAATAATATTATCGATATCCCACACCTTCGAGAATCTTAGCTACTATGGGCATGAATTCTTCAAAAGATTTGTACTTGCTCCTATTCGCGATATACTCGTTTGTGTATGCCTCGTATATTTTGTCTATGAAGTAGAATCCTCGTTCTTTTTCCTTTGCAATTTTTTCATATGCAATCGATTCCCCAAAATTCTCTTCTAAGTAGTATGCCTCAAAAGCACGTACAAGGGTTTCTATCAGAAATATTCTAAAGTTGCTATAGGCCATTCTTGTCATATTACCCTCTACAAGTTCGAAGAGATATTCGTATTTTTTGAAAAGCTTATTGTAATTTTTGTTCACGACAGGATTCACAAAGCTATGTGCAAACTCGTGAACTAAAACGTCGCAGAACTTTGGTTGGATATCATATCCGCAAATTCCTAAAAAGGCATAAACTTCTTTGCCATTTTCAGTTTCAAGCCAACCTCCAAAGTTATGACATGCAAATGTTGGTTGTAGAATGATATGCCATTTCTTGACCTTTTCACCGAAAAAGTTCTCTTCAAATTCTACGATTTTTCCGATATCCTCTCCCATTTTGAAGTTTTCAATTAATCTGTCGTAATAGCTCTTATGCGATTCGTAGAAGTGCCGAAAATTCGTGTCCTCAAAAAATTTCTTTGCAGCACTTGCAAAGTTGTCGAGTTCTTCCTTACTGAGTTCTGGCCTCTCTTTGATTATGTCGTCCCAATCTCTATCTTTTTCAAGAGTTTTCGAACTTAGATGAATAGCGAATTTTGGTATAGCTTCGTACTCTAATCCACTTTTCACCATTTGTCTCGCCAAACTTATGGCTTCATGATTTCTGTATTTACCAAAATATTCGTCTACATCTCTTAAATACCCATACTTTGATGGCATTATTCCTAGTTTTTCAGGAGCTACCTCCTTTAGATACCATTCTGAATTAGAAAGACGATAAATTATTTCCACCAACTCAACTCTTGGATCTACTGTAACCTCAACATTTTCTGGTATTTTTGTTGAACATGCAGTTTTATTTAAGATCCTTTCCGAATGCTTTGGTGGATAAGTTTCCCTTAACGCTTTAATCGTTTTTGGGAAAAATGAGCAGAAATCGGGATACTTGTCTCTGTTCGAGTCGTATTCCCTATACATCTCCCAGATTTTCGGTGTGATGTACAAATCACCCATTTTAGACTTAAGAAAGCTCTCGGCATAATTAAACCCAGAGTTCTTTTCGATGCTGTAAGCTAAAAAAGCGAGGATATAAGAATTCCTAAGTTTTTTAAGCCATTGTCCTTTTTCAGCGTAGAGATAACTTAAATTATAGAAATCTTCTTGATTTTTTTCTATACATCTGTCGATGAAGTAGTACGAAGCTATCCATAAGATTGAAAGATTGAAAACATCGGTATTTTTAACGAAAATAGACTTACCGCCGTAAAAATCTTGTACTGGAACGATAACGTAAACCTTACTGTCAACATACACCCCAAAAGTGTGTCTCGGTCCATACAATGAATGGGCTAGAACGATGTGATATTGACTTGCGTTCATACCATAAAAATACTCCAACCAATTAACCAGATTTTCAATATTTGTCTTTTCTCTTACTCTTTTAATTGAATCGTTGTAAAGTTGTAAATGTTCTGCGTAGAACTCCGTAAAATTAGTTTCTTTAGCGAACTTTCTCAAATCTTTAAGAAAATCTTTAACTTCTCTTTCAACTCCACTTTCTTTAATACGCATTAATAAATATGGTGAATAATTTTCAACTTTTTTAAGTTCCGGCGGTTGAGAATGATGTAAGATCAAGGCATACGGTGCATCCCATGCAAAGTAGCTGTTTACTAATTTTTGGGCATCCTTCACCGCTGAATGTCTTCTATAACTTTCAAAATTCTTTTTTACATCTTTCCAGTAATCATAAGGAGCATATTCGGGCATTTTTAGCCATTCAAAGGTGGTCATTGAATAAACTATAGAGACGAGTTCCACGTTTGGATTTGTTTCGATAAATACTTTTTCAGGCTTAGAAATTTCTACCTCTTTCTCCACACAACCAAAAAACAACGCTGAAATTAGAAGTAGAGGGGCTATAAGCATCAACTCTCTCCGATGCATATTCTGGTTATGAAATCCATATGTTAAGGTTTCGTTTAATTCGGTTTAATCAGTATTTAACTTTTTTAAGAGATTTTTCTGCTATATTACTGCCAAAAAATCCAATGTTTCTCCTATTTGTGAAAATCCGTAACTAGCACAAGAACAACGAGGGCAAACGTTATCATTCTCTTTTAATTTTATTGGAAGGTCTTGTGATTGGACGAGTGAGAAAGACAGAGCGAGCTTAAGTTTTAATTTTTTAGTTTTATTTATGAATTTTATCAAATCCTTATAGATTCTATCGTTTCTATTTAGTGAAAGTAAATCGAGTTTGCTAACGAATTTCAGTAAATCTCTTTTTTAGTATTTCTTTCCTTCTTTACTTCTGAGCCAATCATTTAAAGCTTTAGACGGTGTAGCTACCGCATGAATTCCCAAAGATTTGCATATCCACTTTTCGGCTTCCTATTCAAAAACAATTACATCCGCTCTATCTTCGAATTCTGCTGAAATATGAAATTCTGCTCTATCGTTTTTCTTCTGGATTTTCAACCTATCAATGGCAAGTATTACTCTATCGAATCTGAATAATAGAGCCGACTGTTGGAGCTCTGGATGGTTTAACCCATCGTACCTACCTCTTTAAGTCAATCTATGAGCTCATCAAAAAATTCTGGTCCACATTCATCTTCTACGAACTAAGGTAATTTAATAAACCATCAACTTAAATTTTATACTTTTCCAGATGTCTGGCTTTTAACTATGGCAAAAACAATGCTACAACAATACTCGAATCTTGCCTACAATACTATTTAAACAGGATTAGATAAATTATAGCAACTTTAAGGCTTGCTGATAATTTTTAGGGCTGAAATATACTGGCGTTGAGAAAATCTTTATAGGTTTCAGCTTTATGCGAAGCAGAAAACTTCATTGCTCATTCCTAGAGGGGATTTGAGGGCCCTCTTGCTATCTTTTCCATCTCTTTCTGCTTTTCTTTAATCCAGAGCCTTAGATCCTTTATCACATTCTTTGTTCTAAATTTTCTGACATCTTTATCTTTATCGTTCCACTTCGCCGATTCAGCAAAAACGCATTTGATGGTGATGCATTTCTACCAACTCCATACAAAGTTAGTTTTAACATAAGCAATCGCCAATTCCAATGATTTTCGATTCAATTTCGTAATGAACATCTTGATGCGGATCTATCCTACCAATGAACTCGTTGAGATTATGAACAACTTCAACGATCATCGTTCCACCTTCTTGCAAAGTTTATGTAGGAAAGAACAAGATCAACACCGCCAGTAGGAATAGCTTGAGCATAAAGGTTCTGTGAAGAACTCCTTACTCCGCAGTTAATTTTCTGGCAATGGAATTGACTGACGTTGTCTTTACTTGAACCAGAGCTTCCAGTAAAACCGATTAGCATCATCTCACCTCTATGCGTGGAGCTATGGAGTAGAGAATTGCTATGGAGAATTCTGATTCAATTGAAATTCTGACTGGTAGATCTGTCCCTATTGCTATTTTAACAGCATCATTCTTGTCAACAACCTTCGCTATCTCTTTCAGATACTCCAAACTGAGCATAACTCTTGCATGGTTTACCTCCAGCTTAACCTTCGGAGAAATCTATCCTGACGTTTTCTGTATCGCCTTCAGCGATCATGTAAAATCCGTCTTCTGCCAAAAAGACAACGTTATCGGAAACTTTTGATGCCATTGAAACAACATTTTTGAAATTATTTCCATCAACAGTGGTTTCAGACTTCAAATCAAGAATTGTAAGTTTTGGTTCAGGTTTTAGCTTATTGTTCTTGATAACCTTCCCAACCAAACTTAACATGCACTAATTGGAAAGAGAAAAGCTTATAGGTGTACACGCCCTAGCCGAAAGTCATGATAGGGATTAGAACCGGAAATAAAGAGCCACGGCCGGGCGATTTTTCCTCCAGTATAGATCCCCATCATGACTCTCCGTTTACTCTCCCCCTTTATATTCCTAACTAAATTAATTCAGGCATGGTAGAAAGAGATGAGATAGATTCCATTTATTATATTCAAATCCCCTATCAAAAAAATAAGCCAGTCTTTCGCTTTCTCATCGATGAAGACCTCCCCGAACTGAAAATTAACGGGAAAGAGTTTGTAAGCTGGTTAAAAAAGATTCCAGAATCTGAAAGGCAAAAACACAGTCCCGAGTTTCTCGCAACCCTATTCGTAGTACGCAAGGTCCTTGAGTTACTCTACGAATAAAGTAATGCCCCATGATCTCTTTTCTTTCAAGCCAGCCTCGGAAGTTAAAAGCATTTTTGACGAAAAAATAGCCGAGATAGAGGAATACCTCGAAATCTGTCGAATCTGCGATAAGAGCAGGAAAGATTGTCCGTCCTGCTTTATATGGCAGGAGCTCAACAAGTGTTATCGGAGAGCTGATCCTTCATCTTTTCACGATAATTCTGTAACGGATTTCGAAAAAAGAGGTGGAGACGTTTCCGAATCCGAATCCAAGCGGTATCAAAAATTTTTTGCCAAGATTGTCAAAAACTCTATCGAAGGATTGTCAAAATTCCAGGACATCGATGCTTCGTATATAAATCCTTCGCCCGAAATTGTCAAAAAAGATAGCTGGCGAGAAGTCCTGAAATTGGATTCTAAGAAAAGAAGAAAAATATCGAGAAAGAGAATAAAAAACTTCGAGAGATCGCCAAAGAGGTTTTTGACAATCAGCAGGGAGTCGGGGGCTAAGCACATCCAGCGAAAAGTGACAGTCTATGACCTCGTAGATGGTTTCGACGAAATCGATTGCAGAATAGTTATGCTAATGAGCGAAGATTACCATCAAGCTGAAATTGCAAGGATTCTCGGAAAATCGAGGCAGGTTGTTTCTTACAGGGTAAAGAAAATACTGAGAACTGGTTTAGTTAAGGTTCTAAAACTTGGCAAGTTCATCCACTACAAGCCCTCGGCCGACCTGCTAAACCTTATCCATTCCAAATTAAATGAAATAAGAAATAAAAATAAAAATAAAGTAAATAAGGGTCTCGGAAGGGTCGAAAAATCTGAGCCAAATTTGTTCAATCAAAAGCAAGCGGAAAAGCTCTCAGACGTCCACCACATCACCGCAACCGTCAAAGTATTCGTGGATGCGAAAGCTCTCAGGCTAAAGTGTCAGAACTGTCCGAAGTTTTCGGAAATAAAGAAGTGCAGAACGAAGTGCTCCTGCAAGGGTGCTCGCTACGTGAGAATGAAGAACTGGGATTTCCACGCAGTCCGCTACAAAGGCTACGAGATCTCCGCCCACAACGGTAAGAGCTTGACGGTCAGCGTAAAGGGGATACGCGTTCTGGTTGATTGGCGAAGCTCCCAAAAACCTTCCGAGCAGGTGTACTACAAGGCCAAGGACGTGGTTAGGGACATCCTGGAAGCTTACTTCGACAGGTTCTTCTCCCAAACAGGGATAAACGTAAGAATAGACTGGAGTTCCTTCAGGATCAGGGGAACTCATCTAGTCCTGGAGGAAAACGAGGAACTGGTAAAGTCCATCCAGAAGGAGTGCAACAGCCAGACCGTAGCATTGAAGGGCGAGATGGCAGACACGTTTGTCGATGAATCCTATGATAAAGTTTCACATTCGCACGTTGAGGCCTACGTCAAGAATTTAGCAGCTTTGGATTACTACCACGACCTCCTCAACGGCAGGATCCACGAGAAGCTATCCAAGCTCGAAGCCTCTCTTGCTATACAGGAATCTGCACACGTCTGCGGTGGAAACGCCAGGGTAACTGACCTAGTTCGCAAATTAGGACATAAATTGGAAGAAATGCACAAAAAACTAGAATACTACGCTGAGCAAACGAAACTTTTAACATCTCTCAAGAACGAACTTTCCGATGTAAAATCTCTACTCTCCGACATTAAAACAGCTCTCCTTGTAATGTCATGAAGGATGCACTCTTCAGAACTTTCTGGGAGTTCGAATTGATAGTCGATAAGGTTAAATATGTGTGTATCTAATACACATATTGAAATGGCAAAACTCATCGTGGACTACAAAGGAGTCAACGACTACGGAGATATCATCCAGATCAGAATATGGAGGGTACCGAAATCCGAGGATTTTCCAGAAGGTGTGAAATATTCCCTCGTTTACATTCACATTGAGGGCGAGAGCTACAAGAGGATCTTGGGCTACGACAACGAGAGGGGAAAGGGACACCACAGACATTACTTCGGGAAGGAGGAGTCAATAAGATTTGAAAGTGTGGAGAAGTTGATTGAGATGTTCCTTGAGGATGTTAGAAGGGTGGAGGGGATTTTGTATGGTGAGACTGAGGAAGATAAGAGTTGAGATAGCTCAGAGGAAGGATTCATGGGAGGAGCTACTTGAAGTGGCGAGGAAGATAGACAGGGGGGAAGATGTTAGTTACGAAAAGCTGGTGTTTGAGAGCTACGAAGCTTTC
>CAZPML010000033.1:6057-12925 GCA_964587675.1 uncultured archaeon | reverse complement strand
TATAAGTCACATTGATAACCCCAATTATATCTCCAGCCTCAATTCTTCCATCATTAACGGCCAAGAATATAACTTGATCTATCTCCTTCCTTTCTTCAACTCTTTTTGGTTTTCCAAGTTGGATGACGTCGAGAACCGTTCCATAAGTATGCCTCATTATGCCAAGTGGCTCGACGATAGTGTTTCTTGGCAAAGTGATCTTCTCAATTCTTATCCTGACAATATCCCCTCTCTTCACTTTAACGTCTTCATTTGCAATCAAGAGTTCCCAAAATCCTATTCCACTACTTGTGTATGCCAATTCCCTTGTGGTGAGCTTTTCTCTGTACATCTCACTGTCGTCCCTCCAAGTTAACATTGCTTCCACTTTTCTCTCTTCGATTTGAATCTTCGGAGGTGATAAACCTAAAATTTTGCTCAGTAGTCCTGGTCTTACAAAAAATACCTTCAAGATTCCTACGAGATCGCCTTTTTTTATCTCACCGTTCTCTATCGGCAGAAATAGAACTTGATCTATGCATTTGTCCTCCTCAACCTTATCCGGTATGCCACACTCCACCACGTCTTTTACTATGCCCAACGCATGCCTCATTATGCTAAGAGGGTCTACCATTGTATTTCCCGGCAATTCAATTGGTTTTATTTTTACTATCGTAGGTTTTCCTCTTTCGAGGCAAACGTCTTCATCGGCAATTAATGCTTTCCACTGAATCATCCTTGCCATCCTATATCCAAAAGGTTTCAGTGTTATACTGGCTTTGTCTGTTGTTCCGCCCACTTTATCGAGCCAGTAGACCAAGTTCACCCTCATTTAGTCCCCCATATTACCACAATTAACTGTTATAAATTACTTACTATCAACCACTTAGCATACATATGGGCCGACTAAAACTTTCAACCAACCGCGGAATCTCAATCCTACACGGGAACTTCAATCAAAATTCAAATATCTAGAAGAGCGGTGAACCTAAAAATTAATTTTCTAAATTGCTCAAATTTTTGAGTGGAATTCAACCCATTTGCGAAGAAGTTCAGGAAGGGGCAGAAGAGAATAGCACTAGTCTTCCCTAACAGGTACATAGGTGGTATATCGAACATCGGTCTTCAATTTATTTATGCCTACATAAACCAAATGGATGGTTTTTCCTGCGAAAGATTTTATTACGATGTTCATGGAGGTAAAAGAAGCGTTGAAACAGGATCACACCTAAAAGATTTTGATATCGCCTTATTCAGCCTTCAATACGAGATGGATTACTTTAACACCGTAAGAATAATTCGAGAAAGTGGATTCAATGGTCTAAAAATAGCTGGTGGACCTTGCGTGATGCAAAACCCAAAACCCTTGTTAGGAGTCTTTGATGCATTTTTCATTGGAGAATGCGAAGAAAGACTCGAAGAGATAATTCTAGCTAAAAATCCAGATGAACTATCCGGTATTCCAGGAATTTATACTGGAAGAGAAGAGAAGGTAAAAAGAATTTACTCTCCGCTTTCAAAGCATATGGAGAAGGAGATAATTGGAGAGGGTGCATATGGACGTTGTTTCCTAGTTGAAATTGGAAGAGGATGTGTAAGAAAGTGCAGATTCTGCATTGTCAGACAAATTTATTCACCACCGAGGTGGAGAAAGATTTCAGATCTGCCATCTGTTTCTGATGTAAAGAAGGTTGCCCTGATATCTCCCTCGCCCTCAGATCACCCTAATTTTAAAGATTTGATAAAAAAGTACCTAGATGATGGCCTGGAGGTTTCACCATCTTCAATCAGGGCTGATTCAATAGATGAGGAGCTTATAAACCTACTAAGAGAGTGCAAAGTTAGAAGCCTAACAATCGCTCCAGAAACAGCTTCAGAATTTCTACAAGAGCTATTAAACAAGAATATAAAAAATGAGGACGTTGAAAGAGTTGCAAAGCTTTCAGAGGGAAAATTTGAGAAGATCAAACTTTACTACTTGATAGGTATACCGGGCGAAAAATTCGATGACGTTAAAGCAATCATAGACCAAATTAGCTACGTAAAAAGGTTTGTGAGGAGAGTTGAAGTCTCGGTTAATCCACTAGTCCCAAAACCCCATACGCCTTTTCAGTGGTTACCGTTTGGAGGAATTGAAGATGTAAATGTCGGAATTAAAGAGCTTAAAAGAAAATTGGAATTTATGTCGAAAGAGTGTAGGAGAATCGGAGTGAGAATAGACCTACCCAACCTCAGAGAGTTCGAATTACAAACCATCCTGTCAAGGGGTGACAGTTCTATATCTCGAATTTTCAGTGGGGAGAGGACAAATATTCACAATTTTCTTAAAGAACTAGATCCTGATTCCACACTTCCCTGGGATTTCATAGATCACGGATACAAGAAATCTAGACTCAAAAAAGAGTACGATAAAGTTCTAGAGATGCTGGGGAGGGATTTAGGAGGGTAGTTACTTACTATCCTGACATCATATTTTTCTCTTCATCGCAATACTTATCTATAATCATGTTTTTTTTGTTTTAATGCCGAAACGTAGGCTCCAAACTACCCTAAGTGAAGAGGCTTTTAAAATACTGGAAAAGCATAGAAGCTCTTACGGGGGTATGAACGAAGTTATTGAAGCCGCGCTTAGGCTTCTTGATAAGAAGGATTCGATTTTATGCGAAGATGACATTCTTCTAATTAAGCTGATTAGGGACCTCGACTTTACTGGTTGTGGAAGGAGCCAATACATGTATTTGGTTTGTGGAGATCGGAAAAAAGCTGTTGAGGAGAGCTTGATGGAAACAGCTGTCGAATGGTTTCTCAAAAAACCATTTCCCGAAATCAGTCTTGAAGAATTTTTAGAGACTGTTAAGAGAGGCTGGAAAATTCTAAATCGAGTTGATTATGCTGAGATAACTAGAGGTGAGGGTTGGATTCAATTTTTCTGCGAACACACAATGAGGAGAAGAGAAGTTAGCGAGTTCCTAGTTGACCACATCGTATCAATTTACAGGAAGTACTATGCAGATAGATGGGATATCGTTATGAGCGTGTCAACGAATGGATTTACCCTAAAGTTTTACAGGAAAAAAAGATTGTGAGCATTAATGCTCATCTAATTTCTTAAAAGTTTAGTATTTGCTCATCATAAATATCAATGGTGGTATCGTGTCAGAAGTTATCAGATACCAAGGAATACCTTTTGTCGCCCGTTTTAGATTGTCTGCAGGGAAATTGATGGAGAGGTTTTATCAATCGCTAAAAGCAAAGAAACTTACTGCATTAAAGTGTAATTGTGGATACACAGTTTTCCCACCCAGAATAAGGTGTCCAAAGTGCTACGCTAGATTGACCGAAGAAAACCTAGTCGAATTGTCAGGAAAAGGTCAAATTCTTAGCTTTACAAAGGTCTACTTCAAATTGGATGGTAAGGGGAATTTCGTTGACCTAGATGAACCGCAAGTACTTGCATCCATCAAACTTGACCAATCGGATTCGATCTTCTTCGCAAAAGTTTGTGGAGAACCAAAAGATGGTGCAAAGGTGGAAGTTGTTTGGAGAGAGGAGACTAAAGGAGAATTCTCAGACATTTTGTGTTTCAAGGTGGTAGAATGAGGGTGGCGATTATCGGATACTCCCAAACAAAATTTGAGTACGATGTGGAGATGACCAGAGAAGAGATGGTTTTCAAAACCGCCAAGGATGCAATTGAAAGTGCAGGCTTGACAAGAGAGGACATTGGAACAGTAATTAGTGCATCTACAGATTTTCTAGATGGGAGGACCATTTCAAATTGCATGCTAATAGGAGCGACAGGAGCGTACTTGAAAGATGAAACAAAAGCAGAAGAGGATGGAATGTGTGCGGTTCTTTATGCTTGCCAGAGAATTCTAGCAGGAATTCATGATGTAGCACTTGTCGTAGCTCATACCCACAGCTGGATATTCAATCCTCACCAAGTTAGCGTTTATATGCTAGATCCACTCTTTGATAGGCAAAACGATCTCTTAAACGATATTACATTAGCTGCATTGCAGGCTAAAGCTTACATGAAACGTAGCAATGCAACGGAAGACGATCTTGCATTAGTATCGGTTAAAAATCTCAAGAACGCGTCAAATAATCCATATGCACTAAGAAAAATGCCCGATGCTACAATAGAAGATGTCTTAAACTCTAAAATTTATGCGGATCCAATTCGAGAACTAATGGTTGCACCGCCCTGCGATGGGGCTGCAGCCGTAGTTGTTGCGAGCGAAGATTTTGCAAAAAAGTACTGTGAGAACCCCGTCTGGATTGAGGGTATAGGAAACTCGTGCGATGCTTATCTGAGAGACAGAGATCTATCTAGACTGGTGTCACTAGAGATTGCTTCTAGGAAAGCGTACGACATGGCGGGAATTAGCGATCCATATCGTGAAATAGATGTATTTGAGGTGACAGAAAGATTTTCCCACCAAGAATTAATGATCTATGAGGGACTTGGAATTTGTGGTGATGGAAGAGGAGCTAACTTTATCAGAATGGGTATCACAGATTTCTACGGAGATTGCCCAGTAAATCCAAGTGGTGGAGCGTTATCTGGCGATGCAATTTGTGCTACAGGTCTTGTAAGACTTATTGAGGTTGTAAAACAAATTGTAGGTGAAGCGGAGAACCAAATCGATGGGGTACAAAGAGGTCTCGCCCACGCACAGTGGGGATTGTGTGCCCAGAAAAATCTGGTTTTCATTTTGGGTGGTGATTATGAGGCGTAACGTTGCGATTATTGGATGCGGACAATCAAAACACGGAAGGAGGACTGACGTTAGTCAATGCGAAATGGTTGCAGAAGCTGTTTGGGCCGCAATCGAGGATGCCGAAATTTCACCTGAAGATATAGATGCATTTGCAGTTGGCAACATGCAGGGATTTGGAGGCATTGCCCAACCGGACTTGGTTTTCACAGACTTCATCGCAGCTACAGGAAAACCCGTTCAGAGAGTTGCAACTGGAGGTACTGTTGGTGGATCTGTAGCTCATCTAGGATACTACGAAGTTGCCTCTGGAATGTACGACATCGTTTTAGCAGTATCTTGGGAAAAGCACAGCGATAGTGCAGAACCTGGTGCAACAACTGGTTTACTCCATGTGGCCTTTGCTAACCTCAGTTACATGATGAAAATGGGAATGGATATGAGATCTTTCGCAATTATGGGTTTGGCTGGCGCCGCAGCAGGAGTTTCTGCCTATCAAGCAGCCCAGTACATGGCTAGATCGGGTTGTAAGATAGAACACTACGATATGGTTGCTGCAAAGGCCAGAAGAAATGCTGCAAAGAACAAGTATGCTCACCTTAAATGGCCAGGTTGCACAGCAGATGATATTGCAAAAACAGAGATGATCATATGGCCAATGCGTTTTGGACACGTTTGTCCAGCTAGTGATGGAGCATCCTGTGTAATATATGCAAGTGAAGAGGCGGTTAAGAGATTAAAGGTTGAGAGACCGGTCGCCTGGGTCAAAGGTCTGGCTGCATATGCAGACGAAGAGGCTGATCAAGGAGAATCCTACCAAGGTACTGGAGTCGTAGACTACAGCGACCAAGTTGGATGCATAATTTCAGCCATGAAAGCGTACGAGAGAGCTGGAATCAAAGATCCCAGAAAGGAGATAGATATGGCAGAGATATACGCTCCATTTCCACATCAAGAACTAATGTTCAGCGAGAGACTAGGATTCTTTGAAGATGGAAAGGCTTGGATTGCGGTCGAAGAAGGAGTGACGGAAATAGATGGCGATTTCCCAATCTGTCCATCTGGTGGTGTTAATGCTACGAATGCGATCGGTTCATCAGCCATGCAAAGAGTTGTAGAGTGCGCGCTACAGATAATGGGAAAAGCAGAGGAACATCAGGTTCCAAAGGATGTTAGAAACGCAGTCGCCCATGGTTGGGGAGGACAGCTTCAATTCAATACAGTAATGGTCTTAGGTGATTCCCTAAAAAGGAAGTGATATTATGGGTTTAATTAAAGAGAAATTTAAGAAAACGATGCAAATTGAGAGCGATTGGAGTGTGGGGTCCTATAAATGGAAGGCCCCAAAAGGATATCTTGACGAATACGTTAAATACCTTAAAAAAAGGAAGATTCTCGGAACCCTTTGTAGGAGCTGCGGTAAAATTTACGTTCCTCCAAGAGAATTCTGCCCTAGATGTTTTGAAAAGATTGATCAAAAAGTATTCGTTAGTGATCACGGAAGACTGGTTGCATATCTTGTTTCACCTCCTCTAAGGAAGGGGAAAGTCATAATCGCTGGTATGGACGTTGTCGCTGCTGGGATACTCAAAGAGGGGGAGCAAATTATACTGGGCATGGTTCGGTTCGAGGGGGCTTCTTCTGTCCTAACTCTACCTCTCATTAACGTTAAGCCAGAGGATGTCAGAATTGGTATGAGAGTTAAAGCTGTATGGGCTGAAGAAACCAAAGGTGCTCTTTCAGACCTTGTAGGAGTGGAACCTGCAGAAGATGTAAAGTTTTAATTTATTTATTTTAATTTTTAGCTTAAAATTTAATGAGCATCTATGCTCACACCGGCCCCTTAAAAATTTAATATTTGCTCAACATAATTAGTTATGGTGGTTACATGGCTTTTGTTATCCGTGAGGAGGGTGAACTGAACGGATGGCCAAATTATTCTTGGGCTGTTAAAAGATTGCCCGAAGATATGGCAAAAGCTGAAACCGTTAAGCAAGCTCTTGAATCCGCGGCAAAGATAAGGGGAGATAAAACTTATGCAATTTATGCTGATACGGGAGACAAAATGACCTATTCAGAACTAAACAAAGATGCGAACAAAATCGGAAACGCCCTAATTGAGATGGAAGTTAAAAAAGGAGACAAGGTTGCACTTTATTTGAGAAACT
>CAZPML010000033.1:0-5957 GCA_964587675.1 uncultured archaeon | reverse complement strand
TTGCACTTTATTTGAGAAACTCGCTTGATTACCTCAGGTGCATTTATGCATGCAGCAAAATCGGAGCAATAGAGGTTCCAGTAAATTGGTTCTACAGAGAAATGGATGCCAAGCACATCATTGGAAACAGCGAGGCTACCACCATAATAGTTGAGCAAGATTTGCTTTCAATCGTAGAGGCGATAAAGGGAGATCTGCCGAACTTAAAGAACATAATAGTTAGAGGTGATAGCAGTGAGTACACAACTTTAGACTCGCTCGATGGAAAACCAAATAATCCAGAGGTTGAGGTTAAGCCTGAGGACCCAATGGCCATTATTTACACTTCGGGTACAACAGGATTACCAAAGGGTGCTGTTCTGAGCCATACATCCTATGTACTCTCCGCCAAAGCGATCTCTCTCTGGATGGTCGATGAAACAGCAAACGATTACACAGGTTTACCATTATTCCATATAAATGCCCAGATATACTCAAGTTTAGGAATGATGTTTGCAGGAGGAATAATAACCCTCAGAAGTCTGTTCTCTGCATCAAAATTCTGGGAAGACGTTAGTACTTATAACTGTACGCATTTCAACCTCTTAGGATCCCTTGCGAATATACTTTACTCCCTACCACCTTCTGACTACGAGAAGGACAATCCAGCAAAGTACGTAATTATTGGAGGAATGCCTGTTGAAATATGGAGGAAATTCGAGGAAAGATTTGGCGTAGAGGTCCTTGAAGGATACAGCACGACAGAAGATCCACTTCCATGTCTAAATCCTCCAGGAAAGTACAAGAAGATTGGAAGCTTTGGAGTTCCGATATTCCCAGATCTAGGTCACGAGGCAAAGGTCGTAGATGAGAAGGGAAATGCCCTTAAACCTGGCAAAATCGGAGAACTCGTAAGAAAGAACCCAGCTCAAATGATTGGCTACTACAAGGCTCCTGAAAAAACGGCTGAGATAAGGAAGAATGGTTGGTTATACAGTGGAGACTTCGTCAAAATGGATGATGAGGGTTACTTATATTTCGTTGACAGGAAAAAGTTCGTTGTCAGGAGGAGTGGCGAGAACATTGCAAGCTGGGAGATTGAGGATGTTATTAAGAGCCATCCCAAGGTTGCAGATGCAGCCGTTGTTCCAGTTCCAGACCAAATGAGGGGAGAGGAAATAAAGGCTTTCATTTTGCCAAGATATGGAACGGAACTCAAACCAGAAGAGATAATTGAGTACATGGCCGGAAAAGTCGCATACTTCAAAGTACCAAGGTACATAGAGATAGTTGACAAATTCCCGTACACTCCGACTGGAAGGGTGAAGAAGTGGCAACTAAAAGAAATGGAGAAGGAAAAGGAAGATCACGGGTGGGATAGAGATAAAGAGATACCAGATTGGAGAGACAGGTTTAAAGCCCGATAACTCCATTTTTTGAGGTGATTTATTGAATATTGGAATTGTTGGAATTGGACTCTCTGAATTTAGAATACACGACGAACCTTTTTATAATGTAGCCTTTGATGCTGCTAAGAAAGCATTAGATGACGCCTCGCTCGAAAGGAGAGAAATTGATGGTTTTGTTTTGGGTGGTTACGACAACTTAGGAGTCGGAAGAACAATTTCAAATATGTACACAGCCCCCGCTGCAGGAGCATACCTACAACACGAGATTAGAGTCAGCGAGGATGCGTCTTTTGCCTTGCCTTTAGCATACATGAGAGCGAGAGGTGGACTAAGTGACGTTGTCATGGTTCTCGGATTTGGGCAAAGTTCGGAAACCCCCCTAGAACTCGTTGAACTTCAAAGTTTAGATCCACTTTTCCATCGTGATCTAAAAATTGCCCCTCAAATGGGATATGCTCTGCAAAGTTATGCTTACAGGAATGAATTTAATGTTAAAGAGGAGAGGCTGGCTGAAGTTGTTGTAGAGGATAGGAAAAAAGCAAAAAACAATGAATATGCTTTTAAGAGGGATCCTGTTACTGTAGAAGAAGTTTTAAGCTCTGAAATGGCGGTATATCCGCTAAGAAAACTTGAAATTGCCGAATGGTGTGATGGTTGCGTTGCTTTAATTATTGCGGAGGAAACCATAGCAAAAAGAATAACGGACTCCCCAATTTGGATAAAAGGTGTCGGATGGAGTGTTGACAATTACTTCTTAGGTTCTAGAGATCTAAAAATTTTGGGATCGGTAAAAAACTCTGCCAAAATGGCATACAAGATGGCAGATGTTAGTCAAAGAGAAGTTGAGGGGCTAGAGATCATGGATCTCACAACAGACTACCACTTCATGATTCTTGAATCACTGGGGTTTGCAGAGTTAGGAAAGGGTTCGGAACTCCTGGGATCGATAAACGTAAACAATTCTGGAGGGGCTCTTTGCACCAGCGCTTATGGATCAACAGGACTCTACTTAGTTGTTAACCTCGCACTTCAAATAAGGGCTGGGGAGATAGACCTGGGACTTGCCCAAGCTATGACTGGTTATGCAGCCCAAAATGCTTGCGTATCAATTTTAGGTGTCTGAAATGAGGAGGGTTGCGATCGTAGGTGTTGGTCAAACTAAGTTTAAAACAAGGAGGAGAGACAAAACCCATCCGGAACTAACCTACGAAGCTATGCAACCGGCCCTTGAACATGCAGGAATTGAAATGAAGGATGTTGAAGCTATTGCATATGGTACAATGGATCCATTCGATGGAATTTACTTAACTGAAAGATGGGATTCGATTTCAGGTGCAATTGGAAAACCGTACATGAAGATATCAACCGGAGGCACAACGGGTCTTACTACTGCATTAGCAGCTTATGAGCACGTCGCAAGCGGTTTGTTTGACATTGCGATGGCAGTATGCGTCCAGAGGGTTGGAGAATGCGTAGATGCACAGCCAGTTCTAAATACTGCGGTAGATCCAATCTACGAGAGGCATTCAGGGATAGGCGCCATTCACATTGCTGCAATTCAGGCGACTGTTCACATGGCTAAATATGGTACAACAGAAGAGGACTTGGCATGGGTTAGTGTAAAAGATCACAAACATGCACTAAAAAATCCGAACGCTCATATAAGGATGGATATCAGCGTTGAAGATGTATTAAAGAGTCCAGTAATTTGCTCTCCTCTGAAATTGCTTGAGTGTTGCCCAAGAAGTGACGGTGCAGCTGTCGTAATATTTGCAAGTGAGGATCTTGCCAAAAAATTAAGGGATAACCCAGCATGGGTTCTAGGTGAAACTACTATAAGCGACAGTTATTACATCGGAGATAGACCAGACTTCAGTCATTGGGATACACTTAGTATTGCTGGGCGCCGACTTTATAGAGCGGTTGGAATAGATGATCCAAGGAAAGATATCGATGTTTCTGAACTCTATTCGCCCTTTACCATCCAAGAAGTACTTGAACTAGAGGCATTGGGATTTGCTAAGAGAGGAGAGGCAAAAGACTATGCAAAAGAGGGGGTGACCTTTGTTGATGGAGACATACCAACCAATCCTTCTGGAGGAGTTCTCTGCACAAATCCAATAGGTGCTACCGGTTTAGTTAGATTGATTGAAGCTGCACTCCAAACGATGAATGAATCGACCAATCAGGTTGATGATGCGAAGGTTGCGCTTGCCCATGCATGGGGTGGTACGCTTCAGTTCCACACCCTTATGGTTGTGTCCTCTCAAAAAAAGTTGAAGGGGTGATAAAAATGGAAATAATAGAGTTTGACGCAAAGTGGGAGATACCATTTAAACACTCAGCTGGAGAACATGCAACAAAGTTTTTTGAAGGTTTAAAACAGAAAAAGATTCTTGGAGTTCGATGTCCGAGTTGTAAAAGAGTCCTAGTTCCTCCAAGAGCTTTTTGCGAAAGATGCTTTGTTAAAACAGATGAATGGGTTGAGGTCAAAGATGAAGGAGAAGTTCTAACCATGACTGTTACGTATATGAAATTTACGGGACTTCCAGATCCTCCGTATGCAGTTGGTATAGTAAAGCTCGATGGTGCTGATACTGGGATGCTATGCTTCCTCGGAGGTGTAGATCTTTCAGATTGGCGAAAAGTTCACGAAATATTCAAACCAGGATCAAGAGTTAAGGCTGTTTGGAAAGAGAAGCCAGAAGGTAAAATAACTGATATTTTGTATTTCAAACCAGTGAGGTAATTCTATGGAAAGTCTATATTTCGAAGATTTTGAAGAGGGGATGGAACTCAAAACTTCAGGAAGAACAATAACCGAGGCGGACATCGTAATGTTCGCAGCTCTCACGGGAGACTGGAATCCGCTGCATACGGATTCCGAATTTGCAAAAAAGACAATATTTGGACAAAGAATCGCTCATGGAACTTTAACATTTGCAATTATGACAGGTTTACTTGCGAGATTGGGGTTTATAGAAAAAACTGTCCTAGCTTTCTATGGAGTTGACAAACTTAGATTCACAAATCCCGTGTTCATAGGAGATACAATAACTGTACTAGCAAAAGTTGTAGAAAAGAGGGATAAGCAGCAATTTGGAGTCGTCACAATCGAGGCAAATGTTGTGAAGCAAACGGGTGATACCGTTATGAAGTGTATTCTAAAGGTTGCAGTTAAAAAGAAGGTGACATCATGAACTTCGATTTCACCGAAGAACAAAAGATGATCGCAAGTGCAGCAAGGGACATTGCAAAAGATTTTCCACCAGAATACTGGAGAGAGAAGGAAGAGAATGGAGAATTTGCGGAAGAGTTCTTTAAAGCTGTTTCAAAGGCCGGGTTCTTTGGCATACTAATACCAGAAAAATACGGAGGTGCAGGATATGGAATGCAAGAAATGCTCGTAGCGATGGAAGAACTGGCAGCAAATGGTTGTGGAGCTGGAGGTGTATGGTACTTTGTTCTTACTGAGATATTTGGCGCACTTCCAATCGTTAGATACGGTTCTGCCGAACAAAAAGAGAAGTACCTACCAAAAATTGCAAAGGGAGAGCTTGAATTCTGCATGGCTTTAACAGAGCCAGATGCTGGAACTAATACACTCAAAACAAAAACATTTGCTAAAAAGGATGGAGACGAGTATGTGATAAATGGAAATAAGATTTTCATAAGCGGTGTTGACAGAGCGAAGGCCATGCTTCTTGTTGCAAGAACTACCCCCTACGAACAGGCACCAAAAAGAAGCTTAGGTATAACTTTATTTATTGTCGACTTACCAAACAAAGCAATAAAGTGGAATCCAATTCCAAAACATGCTATTAACTTCTCGAAGACGTGTGAGGTGAGCATAAATGATCTAAGAGTTCCAGAATCATCAATACTTGGTATGAAAGATCTAGGATGGTACCTTCTCCTGGACGTTTTAAACCCAGAGAGAATGAGCGCCGCTGCAGGAGCTGTTGGAGGTGCAAAGTTAGCAATAAGAAAAGCTGTTGAATATTCTAAGCAAAGGAGAGTTTTCGTTGACCCAATAGGAAGTTACCAAGGACTTCAATTTCCACTTGCAGAAGCCTACGCTGCCCTTGAATGTGCAAGAATGATGATGTACAAGGCCGCATGGCTTTACGATACGAAGTTTAAGAGCAAGGACGTGCTTGATCCAAGCAAAAGAGTAGAAATGGCCGCAACTTTCAGAGAGATTGGAGATGCAGCAAATATGGCAAAAGTAGTTGCGGTCGAGAATGCAATTAAAGCAGTATATTGGGCGATGCAAACCTTTGGCGGATATGGATATGCAAAAGAATACGATGTCGAGAGGTGGTGGAGAGAAGTTAACTTACTCCGCTTAGCTCCAGTCACTCAACAAATGGCCTTAAACTACATCGCAGAACATATCCTTGGAATGCCTAGAAGCTATAGAATTTAAATTCATTTTTTAAACCTTGAAAGACGAATTCCACTGCAATTGCTGCCAGAAATATTGCAAGAATCCTTGATATTATATCCGCCCCACTTCTACCAAGCAATCTTATTATTGGCTCACTGTAAACGTGACTGAGTTTTACA
>CAZPML010000032.1:0-13905 GCA_964587675.1 uncultured archaeon | reverse complement strand
GATTTCTATGCTTTTAAGCTTCTCATAAAACCAGTCTATGAACTTCCTATCAAATCCCGTCCCAACTTGTCCAACGTGGACCAACCCGTCCTTAGACTTAAGAGCCAAAACGAGAGAACCGAACTTACCCTCCCTAACACCCTCACCCTCAAGCCAACCAACTATGATGCATTCAACGCTTCTGCTCTTCTTCATTTTGATCCAAGATTTGCTCCTCTTACCTGGCTGGTATCTGCTATCCTTCTTCTTCGCCATTATTCCCTCCAATCCAAGCTCAACAGCTTTTTTGTAAAGCACATCCCCATGCCTTTCGACGTAGTCTGATCTTGCAATTCTCTTTGTATCACTACAAATTTCATCAAGCACCCTTTTCCTCTCGGCTAATTCCATATCCATAATCCATCCATCTTTTTTTGTGTAGAGAACGTCAAAAACCATGTAAATTGCGGGATACATCCTGGAAAGCAGGTCTATCCTAATTTTGCTGTCAACATGCTCTCTCTTTTGAAGAAGGTAAAAAGATGGCTTTCCATCCTTTATTACAACTATCTCCCCATCGATAACCGCACTCTCACTTAGGAAGTTGAAGAAATCTAGTTCGGGATACCTGTATGCAATTTCCATCAATCTCCTGTTTTGCAATCTGAATTTTTTCCTCTCGACATCAACAAAAGCCAAGCATCTCGTTCCATCCCATTTTATCTCGTAGATGTACTTTTCACTACTGAATGGCTTCCCCCTAACAGCGAGCATCGGTTTTATTCTCTTCTCAAACCAAACACTTTGCATTAGTGTTCCCCTTTGACGGCCTCCAAACTAGCTTTCAGAGCATCCATCAAAGATTTTGCTGCGGTAACTTCCTCTGAAATCGTTATTTCTTTTCCAGCTAATTTTGCCTCTATTAGCTCCATGAGAGCCTCTTTGTACTCGTCTCTGTAAGTTTCAAGTTTTAATGGCTTCCTCATCGCCATAATCAGCTGTTTTGCAAGCTCTAGTTCTTCTTCGCTTATCTCAACCCTAATCCCCCATCCTGGTATTTCCGCGGGATTCCTTATCTCGTCGATGTAATGGAGTTGGGCAAGGAGCAATCCCCCATCAAAGGCCTTTAGTGAAACCAAATGTTCTCTCCCCCTCATACCTATTTTTCCAATTGCCATGCTGTTCGTTGCCCTCATCGCCTCTTTGAGAAGGTAGTACGCTTTCTCCCCACCCTTGTCCGGAGAAACGTAGTAGAAATTGCTGTAGTAGATTATTCCAAGTTCTGTTGGGTCGAAGAATTGTTTTATCTCTATGCTCCTAACCGTTTTCAGAGGTATCTTCTCAAAATCCTCATCTGTAAGAATCACGTACTCGTTCTTTGAAACCTCGTAACCCTTAACGAGCTCATTTTTTGGGACCTCTTTACCGCATTTTTCGCATACCCTCTTGTACCTTATCCTCCCTCCGTCTTTGATGTGGAGAAGATTGAACTTTATTTCCCTAGTTATTGTTGCGGTGTACATCCTTACAGGTATTGTGACAAGTCCGAATGTGATCGTGCCTTTCCAGCTCGCTCTCATCAAATAAAGTTTTTATTTGTGGATATAAATCTTCTCAACACAAGTTATATATTCAACTTTACAAAATGCAGCTGAGGTGACGCTCATGGCTAGAATGCATGCGAGGAGAAGGGGAAAGTCAGGATCGAAGAGGGTTTACAGGGACCAGCCACCAGAGTGGGTGGAGCTTTCTGCGAGGGAAGTGGAGAAGAAAGTCGTCGAACTCTACAACGAGGGTCTTGAACCGAGCCAAATAGGAATGGTACTTAGAGATAGGTACGGCGTGCCATCTGTAAAGCAAGTTACTGGAAAGAAGATCCTGAGGATCTTGAGAGAAAACGGAATTGAGATGAAGTATCCAGAGGATCTAAAGGCACTTATAAAAAGAGCATTAAGGCTCAGAAAGCATTTGGAGGTTCATAAGAAAGACAAGCATAACAGGAGGGGACTGCAACTTATAGAGGCCAAAATCTGGAGACTGTCAAACTACTACAAGGAGAAAGGGGTACTTCCAAAAGACTGGAAATACGATCCGGAAAGGTTGAGAATAGAAATTTCAAGTTAAAATGTTCTCCGAAGTGGATGGAGAACTCTACATCGAGGAAGTTCCAGTGAGCGAAATCGTAAGGGAAGTTGGTACTCCGGTTTTTGTAACGTCGAGGAGAACCCTTGAGAAAAATCTTGATAGCTATGAAAGATCTTTTCCAGATTCCTGCATACTCTATGCCGTGAAGGCAAACAACAACTTAGCGATCCTCAGGATAATTGCTCGTAGAAATTTTGGTGCGGATGTTTTTAGCGGTGGAGAGCTTTATTTGGCAATGGTCTCGAGATTTGAAAGGGAAAAGATCCTCTTTAACGGTAATTCCAAAAGCGTTGAGGAAATTGAAATGGGAATAAACTCTGGCGTGAAGTTCAGTGTTGATAGCTTTGACGAACTTGAACTAATCTCCCAGCTTGCGTCAAGTTTGAATGTTGAAGTTGACATCGCATTCAGGGTAAATCCCGACATAGATCCCAAAACTCATCCAAAAATTGCTACCGGGCTGAAAGAATCAAAATTTGGAATTCCAAGTGATACGATCTTGAAAGCCTACGAGAGAGCCGTGGATCTTCCAAACGTAAATCCAATCGGTATACATTGCCACATTGGAAGCCAAATTCTTGAAACTTCACCATTCGTGGATACGACCATAAAAATGATTGAACTGGCCTCTGAAATTGAGAAGATTGGAATCGAAATTGAATTTATAGACATAGGTGGGGGACTTGGGATCGACTACGATGGAAGTGGTGCTCCGAGTCCAGAAGACCTCTCAAGATCCATTCTGCCCGTTTTTGAGGATGGATTGACAAAGCTCTCCTCATCTCCGAAGCTTTGGCTGGAACCTGGTAGAAGCATAGTCGGTAACACGACGGTTCTAATTTCAAAGGTCAACTCCGTAAAAAAATCCTACAAGAACTTCGTTGCAATAGATGCGGGATTCAACTTACTAATTCGTCCTGTTTTGTACGATGCCTATCATAGGGTTGCCGTCGCGAACAAGATGAACCTGAGACCTTCAGAAACTTACACGATAGTTGGGCCGATCTGTGAATCTGGTGACGTGGTTGCCAGGGATAGGATGCTGCCAAAGGTCGAGAGAGGAGATTTGATTGCAATATTTGATGCTGGGGCTTACGGTTTTGTTATGAGCAGTCAGTACAACGGTAGGCCCAGATGTTCTGAAGTCCTCGTTGATGGTAGGAAGTGGTGGGTTGTTAGGGAGAAGGAATCGTTTGGAGATCTGATCTCAAAACAGAGGGTTCCGGAATGGCTTCTGTACTGATCCTAGGAGATACGCATATACCAAGGAGAGCCTCTAGAATCCCAAGAAAACTTGAGGAAGTCTTTATTGGAAAGAAGTTTGACTACCTAATTTTCACGGGGGATTTGACTGGGGAATCCGTTTTGAATTACATAAAAAATCTGGCTGATAGGGTAGTGGTTGTGAGGGGGAACATGGACCACCTTAACCTCCCAGAATACGCGGAATTGAAGATAGGCGATTTAAGGATCGGCGTCATTCACGGTGACCAGGTATATCCAAGGGGAAACAGAGAACAGCTAGAGGAGATAGGTATTGAAAAAGGAGTAGATGTCCTAGTTTCTGGTCATACTCATTCTCCAGACTTTTTCCAAGGCAAAGTTTTATTGGTAAATCCCGGTTCGGCCACAGGAGTCTGGGGAGGAGGTGGAGGTTCTCTAAGACCATCTCTGATGATTTGTAACATAGCTGAGGGAGAAATGAACTTCGAGCTTTTCGAACTTGAAAAGAGCGTTATAAAAAGAAGAAAGTTTAGGGTTTAGCAAAAAGTTCATCAACTCATTTAATGTATTCTTAATGCCGATGATGAATGATGGGCGATCTGAATTGTGATGAGAGGGGAGAGGCTGAGGTAAACACCCAAAATTTTTAGAATTCTGCGACACATCAACCTAAACTCTATTCTCCGGCGAAACAGTTAAAATTCTAAATGGAGTCCAATGGTCAATGTTGGCTGAAAAGACGGCTTTGTTATCTCTTATCTTAATGGTGTTCTACATATATTCGAAAAAACCAATTTTCGGATTTCTTTCATGGATAACTTTCTCTTTATCTTGCCTGCTCAAAGTCCCAGATTTTTTAAAAACCTCGGATTATTTTAACACTACACTTTTTATTCTTGGATCCCTCCTTTTCCTCCTGATCTCGGTCAGAATTCTCCAAAAGAACTCCAGAATATTTGTTGATGTAACGGCCTTTTCAGCTTTGGCTTGTGCGGTCTACTTCCCCTTTGCTTTTATGCCCGAATTGAATTCCATCTTAGTAAATAGGACGGCCGAATTGAGTACGATTTTGGGAAACTATTTGGGATTCTCAATTCAAAATCAGGGCAAATTCGTGGAATTAAATGGGAAGAGAGTCGAAATAATCCTCGCATGCACCGCAATTGAGAGCATTTCACTTTTTGCGGGTGCAACTTTGGGAATCAGAGCTGAGGGCAAGAGGAAGGCTTTAGCTTTTTTACTCTCCGTACCCGTTATTTATGTTCTGAACTTGTTCAGAAACGTCTTTGTTTTAGTTAGTTTTGCATATTCATGGTTTGGAGAAAATAGCTTTTTCATAGCGCATCACGTCATCTCAAAAGTCCTTTCAACCATAGCTTTGGTAATCATAGCATACATAGTCTTCAAAATTCTCCCCGAACTTGCGGAATTAATTTATTCTCTGAAGGATGAAATTTTAAAGGGTGGTAATTTTGATTGAGAGGAGTGGTTATAGCATCATTGCTTTGCTTTGCATTCTTTCACTTGCGTTCCTAATAATCCATCCGCTCATTTCGATCCTTTTGCTTTTGTTTGCAATTTTTACAGCTTACTTCTTCAGAGATCCAGAGAGAGATATCGGAGAGGGAATCGTATCGCCAGCAGACGGTAAAGTTGATTACATCTCTGGAAATAGGTTGGAGATATTTATGTCCCCGTTAGACTGCCACGTAAACAGATCTCCCGTAAGCGGGGAAGTGAAATCCGTAAAATTCTTCGAAGGAAAGACGCCTCCGGCATTCATGAGGGTGGAGGGGGCAAGGAAAAACGAAATTGTGATTAGAAATTCGGATGGAGACTTTAAAGTCCAGCAAATAGCTGGTTTTTTTGCTAGGAGGATAGTATGTTACGTAAAACCCGGTGATAGAGTTGTTAAGGGACAAAGAATAGGAATGATAAGATTTGGATCAAGAGTCGCTCTCGAAGTTCCAGATGGTTTCGTTTTCGCAATAAAAGTTGGCGAAAAAGTTAAAGCTGGTGAAACAGTGGCTTTGAAAGATGAATATATTCAAGCAAGTCACTCTAGCTGATTCTCTAAGCGTACTCAATGCACTTCTCGGCTTCTCCGCTATATCGTATGTCCTCATCAACGGATTGGACAAGAACGCTTTCACTTTTTTTTATCTCGCAGTTCTGGCAGATGGTGCAGATGGATTGGTCGCATCGAAAACCGAAAAGAGCCCATTCGGAAAGGAATTGGATTCGCTTGCAGACACCATTTCATTTGGAGCTTTTCCAGCCGTAATTTTGGTGAAGTACGAGCCGAATCTATTTCCGTTTGCTTCCCTTATCCTTGCGTTCTCAATTCTGAGGCTTGCAAGATTTAACGTTTTGAAGTTTGAACACTTCTACGGTCTTCCAACGATTGTTTCGGCACTAATAATTTCATCACTCATCAGAATATCAGTTCTGGCTGAGATCATCGCAATCTCATCCCTAATACTCTCAATTTTTATGGTATCGGATGTAGTCTACCCTAGAATAAGAAATCCCCTTGTTTTATTTCCAGTTGCCCTCATCATAATCTCTGCCATGTTTCTAGACGAGATGGTTTATGCCATCCTCCTCATCTCTACAATTTACTTGATCTATTCACCAATTAGGGAGGTGTTGAAGTGGAAAGAAGGGAAAAAGCTGCATTTGAAGCAGGAATAAAGCTAGGGGCAGTCTTCCATCAGTTCATTGGGGTTCCGGTTTCGGATGAAAATTTAAAATTGGTCGAGAAGGCGATTGAAAGCTGCATAAAACTCCAACCTTACGTTGTTGAAGCTGAGGTTAGGATAGATAGGGAGAAGATGAAACTATCGGAGTTGGGATACACGTCCCTCTCACCAGAGATGCTTTACGTCAAGGTTACAGTAGAATTTCAGGGAGAAAGGGTTACAGCAGTTTTGGAATGGGACGAGGATCTAAAGTATCCAATGATGAGGATAATCTAAAATTGGAAGTTTCTAAATCTATTCAATAACTGTCCCGATTCTCTCTCCATTTAAGACTCTGATAATGTTTTCCGGTGTGCCTAGAAAAACTACGGTCCGAATTTTGCTCCTCTCTATAATCTTGGTAGCAAGCAAATCCATTACCACGTTTGCACCGGCTCTCATGCTAGACCTGCTCACTATCTCTACCAATTCCCCGTAACTGAGCTTTTCAAATTTCTTGGCCCCTGTCTCAACCCTTGGATCTGCGGAGTAAACGCCATCCACTGAAGTTGCATTTAGGAAAAGATCTGCCTTTACGTACTCGGCGAGTAAAGCTGCAGTAGCATCAGTTGTGTGTCCGGGGAAAGTCCCTCCCATAACTACGACATCGTACACCCTTGAAAGCTCCTCTGCCTCCTTAAAATCCCTTGGAATTCTCCTTGGCGCCTTCTTTAATGCAACTGAAAGTAGCATGGCGTTTATCCTCGTTACTTCAATCCCAATGTAATCGCAAGACACTTCATCGGCTCCGAGCTCTCTTGCTTTTCCAATAAGCTCCCTTGCGAGCTTTCCACCACCAACGACCACAAAGATTTTGTTATTTTTTGAGATTTTTTCTATTACTTCCGCAAATTCCTTGATTCTATCTCCTAAGACCGACCCTCCTAGAGAGATTACGATTTTCAAGGGATCACCTTTCAGGAACTAAACCTTTTAAACTCCAATACAAATATGGTTCCAGTTGGTTCGTTATCTTCAACCCATACCTTTCCACCGTACTTTTCCATAACTTTCCTTACGATGTAAAGCCCCAGCCCGGTTCTTGCATCTTCACCATACTTAAAGCCCTCTTCAAATATCCTCTCCTTTATCTCACTTGGTATGCCCTTTCCGTAGTCGATTATCTTAACGACACATTTATCCCTCATTCCATTAATTTTAACGTCGATTTTGTCGGTTTTTCCGTGAATGACGGCATTGCTGATTATGTTATCAAAAACGGAGTATATCGCTTTATCTGCAAGGCACTTGCAGTCCCCCTCTACGTCCACTTTAACATCGTACTTTGAAGCAACATCTTCCACTATCTTTCTAATGTTAACTTCTTGAAGCTCTGCACCAGAAATGATCGCTGCCTCAAGCTCGCTTGCATCCTTTATCAATTCAACTGTTCTCTCAACGCTCTTAACGGCCTTCTCTATCACTTCTTTCTCCCTCTGATTTTTCGGCTTGATGATCTCCAAAACCCCGCTTATCACAGAGAGGTAGTTCAGTATGTCGTGTCTGAGGATCTTGTATAAAACACTTAGTTGCTCGTTAAGACTCTCCATTCTATCTAGCATCCTGTTGATTTCAGATCCAAGTTTTGAAAGTTCGTCGTTGCCATCGACGGGTACTCTGCTTTTTAGATCTCCATGGGTTCTTATTTTACTCACGCTATCACTCAATCTTGCCAATCGAGATAGGACGGATCTGTCGATGAATACAACGGCAAAAATGCTGAATAGGATGCCCACTGCGGTCATCGATAGGATAAATATTTTCACAGTTTTCAATCCCTGTACGTATATGTCTCTGTAAATTCTCACTTTTAGTACGTAGGATGGCTTGTCGTAAACATCATTTATAACTGCGTAACCTTCAAGGGTCGATTCGTCAATCGGTTTTATTGTATCCTCTCTCAGACCCCAGTTATTCATGAGCTTAATTGGAACCCCAGCAACCTCTGATAATCTGGAAACCTCCCTCTCATCCAAGAACCTTCCAAATATCAGGGCACCCCTAATTGGTCCTTTGAGCTCGCTTGTAATTATTGGTCTCGATGAGATCATGGCAATCCTTCCGTCAATTGTTATTAGGCCACGGATGGAAAGAGATCTTAGGTCACTCGTCTCTTTAAAATTTGAAAGGTAGCTCGATTGTTTGATTAAACCCTCTGGAACCTCTACTTCCTCGCCCTTGTAGTAATCAAATCCCTTAGCATAAACAACTTGCCCATCCTTATTCACAAAAACGATGAAGTTCAGCTTTAGTCCTTCAAAGGTCTCATCAACGAGGTTTGATTGGATGTACTCCTGATTTAGGTCATCGATAAATTTGTAGGTGTCATCCCATGTAGCCCAGTCTTGACAGATGTC
The DNA here is from genome assembly GCA_964587675.1 of uncultured archaeon. Classification (GTDB taxonomy): domain Archaea; phylum Halobacteriota; class Archaeoglobi; order Archaeoglobales; family Archaeoglobaceae; genus CAZPML01. The sequence goes on along the minus strand of CAZPML010000032.1, from coordinate 5,459 downwards.
ATCAAGTTTTGTTATTTCATTTTCGAGTATTTTCTTGCACCTTCCAAGAGCTTTAGTTGCATACTTTTTCTCGAGTTCACCAAACGAACTCAGGATTTGATTGGCTGAAATTGCGTATATGATAATAAATAGTGATATGAACATGATTCCTGTGCATATTAGCACGTCTCTACGCAATAACACAATACTATGTAATAAAAATCATTTAAAAATTTTATTTCAATTGGAATTTTGAAACCAAACATGAACCTAAGTTATATTATATTGAAATTAACTTCGACTTCAGGAGCAATAAAATACCCAGTACTATGAGGAAAGCTCCAAAGTACTGAAGAAACGACAGGGGGATTATGTCCTTGATAAGTATTAGGGTTCCAAACGCAATTAGGACGTATGGAAGAAGCCTTTTTGATCTTTTAACTTCTCCCTCGACATGCTCCCTCTCCTCTTCCGGCATTATTATCGCTAAGATGAGGTAGATTAGGATGAACTTTGGCTCTAAAACAACCGCTACTACGAATATGATCCTAATTAGTGTCGGATCGACCTTAAAGTACTTTGCAATTCCAGAACAAACTCCGAACAGGATTCTGTCTTTCTTACTCCTGTAAATCTTTTCCATCAATTCAATTTTTGGCTTAGAACTTAATTTTATCTGTCGAAAGGAGATGGGATCTGGGGATTGACGAAGCCGAGAGGTACAACGCGATAATCGCCATAGGTAACCTAAACGGTGTCAGGGACAACAACAAGGGGGGGAAAGCCAACAGGAAAGTTAATTCGATGCCTTTCTACCGCTTGAAGGAATACATTATAAAGCATCGGAAAGAGGGATCTTGGTCGTAGAAGTTCCAAGTTTAACACTTCAAAGCAATGTTCTGAATGTTCGATGCGAACGAAAAAGACCATCTCAAGGATCGTTCATCTGAAAAGATTGCGGATATCAAATCAATGATGTGAATGGAGCTAAAATTGAAACGAGCCCTAGATGGTGTGGGAAGGGGCTATAGTGACCCAGCCTAAAGGTTCATCTGCACACTCCCCAACCTCCAAGCTTCACGGTGGAGGCCGTCCGTTAGGGCGGGGAGGAGGTCACACTACCATAACAAAAAAATTAATTTTGGTAAAATTATTGATCGTGGAATTCAAAGGCATTTTCCCCTATGAGGGAGATCCTAGGAAGTATAAGGCTGCTGGTAGGATAAATGTGGATAATTTGGAGATGAAAATGCCATATTTGGCAAAAGCTCTTGCAAATTCTACATACAATAAAAGTCAAGGTTGGATAAGTTTTAGAAGAGGTCATAAGATAGTGACAATCCATAAAAGTGGTCTTGTCACAATGATCTTTGTTAATAGCAGGGAAGAAGCTATTGAAATTCTGGAATACGTTGAGAAAGTTGCCTCGAGAATATCAGGAGAAGTTCAAGCTGGCGAAAATGAAAGAATCTTAATAGGGGTCTTGGATGTTTACTCCTACTTACCCAAATCAAACTGCAAAAAATGCGGGGAGCAGACCTGCATGGCTTTTGCCGTTAAATTACTAAATGAGGAGAAGAAATTAGGCGACTGCAAACCACTTTTTGATAAGAGATTCAGTAAAGCTAGGAAGAAACTAGAACTCTTACTTGCGAAAGCTGGGTACAAAATTTGAAATAATCTGGATATTGAGCTAGAATTTCAAATTTAAAAATAAGAACTTTCAATCACCAGTTCTAATCCCAATTGACTTTACAATTGGAACTACGAGTATCTTTCCATCGCCATACCTTCCTGTTCGCGGCTCTATATTATATCAATTGGATTGTCAACGAGTTCATCTTTGACTAGAGTTATCCCAATTTTCGGGAGTAGGCAATTTTCATAGTTTCCCCTCTGAGCGGTAATTATCCCTCTCCGCTTCACCTCTCATATCCAATTATCTGGACGAGAAGCTGATTTAGATTTCCAACCCGTTGCAATCGCTCTATAATCCGCCAATCCCCATGAACAGCTTAGGCATCGAAGCTCTATCCATGTCCGACTCTCAACAATATAACAAGATAGCAAATAACTCCAGCAACTTTGGTTTACTTCCTAAGCATGATGCTATCCAAGTAGGTGCATCGGCAGCAGCTGTATTTGTGAAAATAAAAGCTTGCAACAATAATTATTGTTAAACATTTCGTATTAAAAAGCAAAACAGTTAAGTCCTAGTATAGGCACGAATCGAGGATATTTATTTTAGTATCCTTTTGTAGTACTCAAGCAATCCTCACAATTAACATCTGGTGCAAAATTTTGAACATTTGCCGCGCAAATTGTTAGGAATTTAAAGGTTTAGGAAAATTAGTTATATACCTAACTATTCATGAAAGTTCACAAAATCTTGTGATTTGAGGAGATGAAGATGGTAGGAGTAGAGTCGATTGGAGTTTACCTACCGGCCTATAGACTTGATAGAGGAGAAATCTTCAAAGCCGTTGGCTGGGTAAGTAAGAGCTTCCTGCGAGGTGAAAGGGCAGTGGCAAACTATGACGAAGACAGTCTTACAATGGCCGTGAACGCTGCATCAGAATGCTCTTATGAGGGTGTTGACGCAGTATTCTTTGCAAGCGTAACGATGCCATTCAAGGAGAGGCAAAATGCTGAAATTATTGCCACAGCTTTGGATTTACCCTCAGACATAATCACATCGGACTTTACCGGTTCGACCCGCGCAGTAACATCCGCGATAATTGCAGCAGCAGGTTACGTTGAAGCTGGAAAGGCAAAGAAAGTCCTCGTTTGTGCATCTGACTGTCGGATTGGCAAAGCAGGTGGTTTTTACGAAGCTGCATTTGGAGATGCAGCAGCAGCTATTGTTGTTGGATCTGACAAAGTTGCATCGATTGATAGCCATTATTCTGTATCCTATGATTTCATGGACACTTGGAAGATAGATGAGGACAGATTCCCCAGGCACTGGGAAGACAGGTGGATCAGGGATCAGGGGTACAGGAAGTTCATCGCTGAATCGATATCCGGCCTGATGTCAAAAGAAGGTATTGGAACTGAAGAGATAGCAAAGGTCTGTTATCCTTGTGTGTATCCAAGAGACCATCCAAAGATAGCGTTATCACTTGGCTTTAGTCAGGAGAAAATACAAGACCCACTTTTCATGGAAATAGGGAATACTGGAAACGCGCATCCCCTTATACTCCTGGCTAGTGCATTAGAAAGCGTTAGTAGTGGTGAAAGGATATTGGTTGCGAGCTATGGGAGCGGGAGCGATTCAATACTATTTACAGCTAAGCAGAATGTTGAGTTCTCTGAAAAGCTGAAGAAAAAGAAGATGATGAGTTATGAGAGGTACGCAATTTACAGGGATCTTATTCCCGTCGAAAAGGGACTTAGGGGAGAGGAAGTTGCTCCAACCCCAACGTCTGTCTTGTGGAGGAATAGGAGAGAGATTTTGGCGTTAGTAGGGTCTAGATGCAGGAGATGCGGAACTCCCCAGTATCCTGCTCAGAGGATTTGTGTAGCCTGCCAAAGTCAGGAAATGGAGCCATACAGGTTTGCGGATAAGAAAGGAAGAATATTCAGCTTTACGGAGGATTACTTGGCTTTCAGTATAAATCCACCTGCAATCTACGGGATCATAGACTTTGAAGGAGGGGGCAGATTCTGGTTCGATCTAACCGATTGTGAACCAGGTGAACTTAAGGTTGGAATGAAAGTGCGCATGTCTTTCAGGAGGAAGGATTTCGATCCCCGTAGAAGGGTTTACAACTACTTTTGGAAAGCAGTACCGGAGGCGGTATGATGATAAGGGATGAGGTTGCAATCATCGGGATGGGATGCACAAAATTTGGAGAGAGATGGGATGCCGGATTTGAAGATCTAGCGGTCGAAGCATTCAATGAAGCTATAGATGATGCAAACATTGAAGCGAAGGAAATAGATGCAGCTTGGCTTGCGACATGTTTTGACGAAGTTATGTGCGGTAAAAGCGCTCTTCCACTTTCAACCGTTCTAAAACTCCCCTTCATCCCCGTAACGAGGGTTGAGAATTTTTGCGCTTCTGGCAGCGAAGCACTGAGAGCTGCAGCCTACGCAGTGGCTTCTGGCGCGTGCGATGTGGCACTCGCAATAGGTGCTGAAAAATTGAAAGATACGGGTTATGGTGGTTTACCCGAATTTGGAACTGTTATGGGGACGAAGAGCAGGCTAATATATCCAAACGTTACCGCTCCGGGAAGTTTTGCAATGCTTGCAACTAGGTACTTCAGTGAATACGGACTGAAGCCCGAGAAAGGTAAAGAAATTTTGGCAAGGATTTCGGTAAAGAGTCATCACAATGGAGCGATGAATCCTAAAGCACACCTCAGGAGGGAAATAAGGGTTGAAGATGTGCTCAAGGCGCCAATCATTGCTTGGCCCCTTGGTCTCTATGATTGCTGTGGAGTCAGCGATGGGGCAGCTGCGGCAATTGTTGTCAGGGCTGATAAAGCGAAGGAGTACAGAGAAGATCCGATTTACATAAAGGCTATGCAAATATCCACGAGCTCTGGGGAGGAACTGATATACAGGTGGGACGGGGTTCACATTGAAACAACTCTGAGAGCTGGGAAGAGAGCTTATGAGGAAGCGAAAATAGAGGATCCAAGAAAGGAACTGGATCTACTCGAGCTTCATGACTGCTTTTCAATTACGGAACTTGTCACTTACGAAGACCTCCAAATATCGGGAAGGGGGGAGGCATGGAAGGATGTGGAATCTGGATTCTTCGAGCTGGATGGAGAAATTCCTTGCCAGTCTGATGGAGGTTTGAAGTGTTTCGGTCACCCAATTGGGGCTTCTGGGCTCAGGATGGTTTACGAAATTTACAAACAGCTCCAGGGAAAAGCTGGAAAGAGGCAGATAGAGGACCCAAGGTTGGGACTAACCCATAATCTTGGTGGATTTCCCGCAATGAGCGTTGCAGCGGTCTGCATCTTTGGTTTAGACCGAGGATGATCCGATGGAATTTGGCACCGTAGCCCCAACTTTCCCACCGATAAATGAAGTTCAGAAAGTTGCAAGGAGGCTGGAGGAGAAGGGTTATGCAGCATTGTGGTTTGCGGATCATCTCATGGGCTGGTATCCCCAGGATTTGTGGAAGGAAACACCCTTCTCCCTTCGATATCCATCTTGCCACATGTTCTACGATGCCTTTTGCGAAATTTGTTTTGCAGCTCCAGCTACATCAAAAATAAAACTTGGTACATGCGTTACTGAAGCCGTAAGGAGGCATCCAGTCGTCTTACTTCAGCAAGCAGTTACCGCAAATCACGCTACAAAAGGTCGTTTTATACTCGGAATTGGAGCGGGTGAGGCGGAGAATATAGTTCCATATGGCCTGGATTTTGATAAACCCGTTTCAAGACTCGAAGAAGCACTTGAACTTATGAAGCTTTTGTTATCGGCTGATTACGGGGAAACTATTAGATTTGAAGGGA